>CAVHWE010000023.1:0-19572 GCA_963639495.1 bacterium
TTCGAACCGCCGACCCTCTGCTTGTAAGGCAGATGCTCTAAACCAGCTGAGCTAAGCGCCCTTACTTTTCGTAAGCGGTTGCAAAGGTACGACTATTTTTTGGTTCCACCAAATTTTTCAGCAACTTTTTTCGTTTTTTCTTCAAAAAAGTGCATTTTCTGGTGTTTTTCCTCAATTTTCAGGGTAAAAACGGTCAGTTTTTGCATTTCAATTGCCAAAAACAGCCAACCAAGAGAAAGCACTTACGATGGGACTGCAAAACCTCTTTCAACCCCAAAAGTTACTTATTGAGAAAGAAAAGTTCTTTTTAAGAAATTCAAAGAAGCAAAAAAGGCATTCTTCACGAGGAAGAATGCCCTATTCTATTTTTATACCTTATATTATATATACTGTATAATTACTCACCAACCTGAACAGTTGCACGACGGTTGTAAGAAGCAGGAGTCAAATCCTTAACACCACCATTAGCCTTTACAATGATGTTCTCCTTAGCAACGCCCAACTTAACGAGCTCGTTAGCTACCTTCTCAGCACGAGCCTTAGAAATCTTCTGGTTGATAGCAGCAGAACCTGTAGCGCTGTCAGCATAACCGTTAACAACCAACTTAGCGTTGTTGTCCTTAGCATACTGAGCGAGAGCCTGTACGTTTACGAGGTCCTTCTTAGAAGCAACCTTAGACTTGCCGATGTTGAAGAATACAGAAACTGGAGTAGCAACATACTCCTTAACTGCCTTTTCCTCTACAGGCTTCTGGTTGTTCAAGAGATTCTTCAAACGGTCGTTCTCTGCATTAGCATCGTTCAACTTAGCATTGAGAGCGTCGAGTTCTGACTGATGAAGAGCGTTGATAGCGTCAACATCTGGAACCTTGTTCCAAGTAGCCTTACCCAAGTTGTATGTAACACCGACCTCAACATTCAAAGAACGGTCGTGTCTTGCAAGCACCTTGTCGATTGAGTGAGATGTGCTAGGCTTAGCACTTGTCAATACACCTGCGTAACCATCATAGTCGTTAGCACCTACTGTATAGTTTACATCGAGGTTGACAGCCCACTTGTTATTGATCTTGAACTCGTTCAAGATACCAACACCAGCTACAGGAGCATAGCAGTTAGCGCTCATGTTACGGTTAATACCAACACCTGCGTAAGGGATGCAATCCCAAACACGAGCCTCGTTGTAACCGCAGAACATATTGCTGAGGTTGAACAAAACCTGCTCATTCAAAGTCCAATACTTATTTGCATTTGTTGACTTATCCTCAGAAACTACTGTACGACCCCATGCACCATTGAACTTAGTACGGAGACCGAGACCTGGTGTGAACCACTTACCTACAGCAACAGAGAAACCGAGATTGTTTCTGAAACCCTTGAGTGGGCTCTTAGAGAAACCATTGCCCTCTTCCTGGTTGCCCCAGAATGCAGAACCAGCAACGTTTGCCTGAACAAACCAATTGCTCCAGAAAGAATTTGTTGCAACGCTATACTTCTCAGTAGTTGCTGCATCCTGAGCCATACTGCCCATTGTTACGCTAGCCAATGCTAGCACTGCTAATAACTTTTTCATAACTTTATAATTTAAAAATCAATTTATATATATATATACCTTCTGAATGACGGAGCAAAGATAATACTATTTTTTGAAATAACCTTCATTTTCTAAAAAAAATAGCATTTTTCGTTAACTTTTTTAAGAAAAACGGGATTTTTCCCTGCTTTTAACCTAAAAGATGCTCAATTTCCTGCTGACGGAGGATACAAAGTACCGACTTTCCGTCGGGCGTATAATTGACATTCTGGCAGGCAAAAAGATCATTCACCAGCCCCTCCATCTCTTCATTACTCAATATCTGCCCCTGAGGTATTGCAGCCTGGCGAGCCAGACTCAAAGCCAAAGTCTGATTGATTTCATCAATGGCTGATACGCCCTTTTCTACTGCAGAAGAAACCATGTCCTGTACCAGTTTAAGAGGATTCAATCCTTCAAGTCCGCCTGGAACCGAATTCACGGCATAGCTTCCACCTCCGAGATCTTCCAGTTCAAAACCCATCGATTCCATTTCTGGCAGAATCTTTTCAAAGATTACCTTCTCTGACATCGGGAACTGCACAACCTCAGGAAAGAGGACTTTCTGTGAATGAAAGGTCCGGTCAGCCAACTGGCGCAAATACTGTTCGAACAAGACACGCACATGGGCACGATGCTGGTCGATAATCATCAATCCCGATTTTACCGCAGTCATAATATACTTACCTTTATACTGATAATGGGCTGGCGATTTCTCTGCAATGATACTGTCTGGCGTATGATCCTGTCCCGAATCATCCGGGAACACCATGGTCTGCTCCATCGCCTGCACATCATCCTGATCTTTGAGTCCTTCATAAAGCTGTTCCCATTTTTCATCCACCTGAGGTTTTGACTTAGGAACAGAGAAACTGGCTCCCATAGGAACTGCTCCTGTGGAAGAGGAAGACTTGAACGGATTATAACCAGGATTCAAACTGATCTTCGGTGCAGCAGCAGTGCTCATCTCTGGATTATAAACAGGGATGTCCGGTTTATCCTCGGTATCGAAATCAATGGTAGGTACATCATTGAACATACCGATGGACTCCTTGACCGAAGCCGAGAGGATTTGCCAGATAGCCTGCTCATTCTCGAATTTGATTTCAGTCTTCGTAGGATGTATATTCACATCAATATCCTTCGGATCTACATCAAAATACAGAAAGTAAGGCACCTGTTCACCCTGAGGAACCAGACGGTCATAAGCAGCCATCACAGCCTTATTGAAATAAGGATGTTTCATGTATCTCCCGTTGACAAAGAAGAACTGATGCACACCTTTCTTTCTGGCAGATTCCGGTTTGCCCACAAATCCAGACACCTTACACATAGTGGTTTCTACATTTACCGGCAGGAGTTCCTGATTGAAACGCTTGCCGAAGACATCGAGAATGCGCTGACGCAAATTAGCGGCACGCAAATTGAATACTTCGGTACCATTGCTATGTAAAGTAAAGGTGATTTGAGGATTTACCAATGCAATCCGCTCAAAAGCCGTCAGAATATTGTTCAACTCTGTAGAATTGGACTTCAGGAACTTTCTTCGCGCGGGTACATTATAAAAGATATTGCTGACAGAGAAGATACTTCCCACAGCACAGGAGCATGGCTCCTGTTTCTCATATCGGGAACCAGAAATCTGTATCAGGGTTCCTATCTCGTCGGTAGCCTGTCGTGACTTCAGTTCTACCTGAGCCACAGCAGCTATTGACGCCAAAGCTTCGCCACGGAAGCCCATGGTGCGAAGTGCAAACAAATCATCAGCCTTACGGATTTTGGAAGTAGAATGACGTTCGAAAGCCAAACGAGCATCTGTTTCAGACATACCTTTTCCATCATCTATCACCTGGATGTTGGTACGGCCAGCATCGGTAACTGTGACATGGATATTCCTGGCACCCGCATCGACTGCATTTTCGACCAGCTCCTTGATAACTGAAGCCGGACGCTGTATAACCTCACCTGCTGCTATCTGATTGGCAACAGAATCGGGTAAAAGTTGAATAATATCACTCATCTCTAAATATTAATCATATAAGAAAATGATGCTTCATTATAATCAGTCAGTCAGTTTCTGAAGTGGAGCTTCATGACGCTTAATGTTCTTGAGCTCGGAGCCCTTGGATTTACCACGCCATACAAAGATATCATTCTTATCTTTAGGACGCAAGTCCTCGAACCAGGCAAAATTGTTAAGTTTATATTTTGCCGGCGGAATCTGCGTCATAGGATACATGGTAGATGTAAACTTATTGGTCCAGATTTTCTCCATCTTCCTGCCCGGTCCCATATACATGCGCATGGTATCGGTCTCCAGATAATTCAAGCCAATGAGCGAACTGTCCTTATCATCCGTCATATAATAGATGGTCTGCACATTACCGATAGACTCTCCTTGTTTAATCTCACCTTTTTCAAAGTAAGATTTCATCTCAGAAGAACTGATCTGATTGAAATGAACACTATCCGGCATCTGCTCTACAGACAGCGCCTGTCCGATGACATGGGCAAAACGAACGGTAGAGTCGTTCATGAAGACCAGAATCTTCTCGCCCAGCAACTGACGGTTTCCATTCCAGACGATAGGATCCTTATACATGGTCATGCAGGAATCCTGAGAATTGAAAACCAGGGAATCGCAGATGGCCTGCATATCCAGGCGATAGGCACGGACCTTAGGATAAGCATGCACCTTACGGTATACCGAATCGGTATTGATATGGAAGGTATTGATACGCATGGTATCAGAATGAACCCAAAGGGTATCTTTCTGCGAATAGTCGATCGCTACAGGATTGCGGGTGGCAAAGCCATTACCGGTTTTCTCGTTGTAACGCAGATAATTGCAAGTAAGGGAATTCTTGCTCTTCTTATCTACATAAACCACATTGCCATATCCGGTACTCTCTCCATCCTTTACATAATAGAGCGTATCACCCGTAAGTGTCTTGTCTTTATCTATAACCGTAGAGCGGCCGTAAAGCTGTGCTCTATCGGTCTTGGTATCATAATATCCGTCTTCTGTCTTGACAACACTTGCACCAGAAACAATCTTAGAAGGTCCTACCATGTGAGCCTTTGACTTACGGACATCGTAATACAAAGTATCGGTGGTGACAACATCCTTGCCGCTGCGCAACTTGACATTATAGACAAACTTAGCCTCACGCGTTTCGGTATGATACTCACCCCAATCGGCAACCAGCTTATCCTTACCATCAATCAGCGTTCCGCCGTCAAAGAAGTTTGCCATATTATACAAGCGGTCGAAATCCAAGCTATCAGTACGCAAAGTCTGCCGACGATGATGTAAGACCACATTCTTGCGTGCTCTCATCATCTGCATCTGCCCATCATACTCTGCTCTATCACAAGTGAGTGACAAGGTGTCTCCCTGCCGGTAATGAACATGTCCGAAAGCTTTCACGGAATTAGAAGCCTGATAGAAATACGCGCTGTCACAGGTAAGATGACTGCCCTGATGCAAGAAAGAGACCTTACCTTTCAATATTTGGGCATCAGGATTATTACCGAACATATCATAGTACAATTCATCTGCATGCAAAAGATATACGCGGTCACCATGAGGGCGTTTTCTGGCATGCTTCTTTGGAGCCTGCATGGCTTGCATCAGACAAAACCCAAACAGGCATAGAACCATAACCGATATGATTCTATGCCCTCTGATATGATTATTTAATCTTTTATTTATCATTTAATCCAACCTTGATATTCAAACTTACAATCCTTATAGCGATCGTTCATACGAACATAAGTCTGCTTGATTTTATTGACTACCCAATCGTGCAAGGTCTGGGCACGCTCCTTAGCCAACACTACATCCTTCATCACCTGAAAATCTTCGGTAATAGTAGCTCTATGTCCGTCAACACGGCTTACCAGTTTTACCAAAGCACAAGTGGTTTTACCCTTGGAATTCACCATCGTGAAAGGTGCAGAAACCTCACCTACCTTCATTGTATCTACCATACGGGCAACCTCGGTAGGTAGATCCTTCATCTGGAAGCGGGAAGTTCTTGACTGGTCTGGAGTAACATTGGCCATCAAACCCTTGTTGTTGCGGGTATCCTTATCATCAGACAATGCTTCAACAGCCTGCTCAAAGGTAAACTTAGCGGCACGGATATCATTACCGATAGAATCCAGACGGCCGATAGACTTATCAATAGCATCCTGAGAAACCTGAGGCTTGAGCAGGATATGGCGACACTTAATCTTATCACCACGCTTATCAATCAACTGGATGATATGATAACCAAACTCAGACTCAACAATCTTTGAGATTTTCTTAGGATCGGTAAGATTGAATGCTACATTTGCAAACGCAGGATCCAACATACCTCTACCGATATAATCCATCTCGCCACCCATACGGGCTGAACCCGGATCCTCAGAATAAAGACGAGCCAAAGTAGCAAAAGAAGTCTCACCCTTATTCACACGGTCAGTAAACTCACGCAACTGATTTTTCACACGGTTAATCTCCTCAAGAGGAATACGTGGCTGCATGGTAAGAATCTCAACCTCTACCTCTGTAGGAACAAAAGGGATACTGTCGGCAGGTAAATCCTTAAAGTATTTACGTACCTGAGCTGGAGACACCTTGATATCCTTCACCAGTTCCTGCTTCATCTTCTGAATCAGCTGTTGGTTTTTGAAATCATCATGCATCTGCTGGCGCATCTGGGTGATACTTTGCTTGCGATACTCCTCCAGTTTTTCACGAGAACCAATCATGGAAACCCAACTGTTGATCTGTTCGTCGATACCATTCATGACTTCTGACTCAGATACTTCGATACTATCGATAGCTGCCTGATGGAGAAACAGTTTCTGAACGGCAATCTGCTCAGGAATAGAACAGTCTGGGTCACCAGTATATTTAATACCTTCAGCCTCAGCCTGCAAACGGGTTACCTCGACGTCTGACTTTAGGATAGCCTCATCGCCGACAACCCAAATGACCTCATCAACCACACTACCCTCATTGATTTTCTGAGAATCGGTAGCAGCTTGTTGCTTGATATTTGCAGAATCAGCCTCATGAGCCAAAGCACTACGGCTTGCTCTTGTTGCACTAGCACTTATTCCTACTATCATCAGCAGGGCTATAAATGCCATTGTCATTTTATATCCAGTATTCATGTATTGTTTCTATAATATATTAATGTATATTGAGAGTGGTCAACATGCTATGGAAAACCACCACTTTATATTTCTTCTTCAATTGTGCGACCCATTGTTGCTCTAACGAGTCTTGATAGTCAGCAAGTACCACATCCGGGTATTCGCCATTCCGGGGCAGATTAACCTTCATCTTCTTCAGGCGCTTCATTTCCCATTTGTATTTTTTCTTATTCTTGGCATAGAAGGCAGCCAGACCTTTTTTATCAGCAGCAGCCTTATCCCAAATATTACGCTGGCAGATTTCATTCAGCAAAAGGTTTTCTACTTCCTCCTGCTGCTGGTAGGTTCCCCGCCAATTTTCTACCTTAGCATCAGCTACATATTTTTTCGGATTACCATCATCATGTTTATCCAGCAACTTGACGATATGATAACCAAACTCAGACATAAACGGTCTACTAATCTCACCCTTTCGCAGAGAGAAAGCTACTTTTTCAAAAGCCTGCACAGTCTGACCTTTTGTAAACCATGCCAAAGTCCCCCCATTGACCGCAGACCCTTTATCATCAGAACACTTTTTTGCCAGGTCTGCAAAATCTGCACCTTTGCAAAGAGCCTGATAAATAGAATCGATTCTTCTTTCCACTACCTCCTGTTCCTGGTAAGATGCTTTCTGTCCCAATCTCAAGAGGATATGTGCAACATGAACACTGCCTTTATCGGGCATCAACTCGCATGACTCGACATCATCATATCGTTTCAACACACGCCTGATATTAGGCAAAGTATCGAGATGAGCATCCTTAGCAGCTTGCACTTTCAGCTTATAATCAACAAAGCCATCGGTAAACACCTTGACACTTTTAGAATCAACCGTATTTCCCAAATGATTTTTCTGATAAAAGTACTCAAATTCCGACTTCTTGACAGATTGACCATCAATAATCATAACAATTGGGTCGGTATGAGCAAAAGCAATGCTCCCCGAAAGGAGCATTGCTGCTATAAGTGCATAAAACTTCATATTTCCTAATTATATTATTCAGGACGGCTATAGTTAGGAGCCTCACTTGTGATAGTGATATCATGTGGATGGCTCTCCAACACACCCGCATTTGTAATACGAGCGAACTTGGCATTGTGCAAGTTCTCGATGGTAGCGGCACCGCAATATCCCATACCAGAACGCAAACCACCAATTAACTGGTAGATAACCTCCTGTACAGTACCCTTGTAAGGCACACGACCTGCAATACCCTCTGGAACCAATTTCTTAACATCCTTGGTATCACCCTGGAAGTAACGGTCCTTAGAACCATTCTTCTGCTCCATAGCCTCCAAAGAACCCATACCACGATAGCTCTTAAACTTACGACCATTGAAGATAATAGTATCGCCAGGACTCTCCTCAGTACCAGCAACCAAAGAACCGATCATGACGCAGCTACCACCGGCAGCCAAAGCCTTCACAACATCACCTGAGTAACGAAGACCACCATCAGCAATCAAAGGCACACCAGTACCCTTAAGAGCAGAATATACATCATAAACAGCACTCAACTGTGGAACGCCAACACCGGCAACCACACGAGTAGTACAGATAGAACCAGGACCGATACCTACCTTAACACCATCAGCACCATTCTCTACCAAATACTTGGCAGCCTCACCAGTAGCCACATTACCTACCACAACATCTACCTGTGGGAAGGCAGCCTTAACTTGCTTGAGTTTCTCAACTACACCCTTAGAGTGACCATGAGCAGTATCGATAACGATAGCATCAGCACCAGCCTCAACCAAAGCCTTGGCACGATCCAATGTATCTACAGTAACACCCACACCGGCAGCCACACGAAGACGTCCCTTGGCATCCTTGCAAGCCATAGGTTTGTCCTTAGCCTTTGTGATGTCCTTGTAAGTAATCAAACCTACCAGGTGATTCTCGTTGTCAACTACAGGGAGTTTCTCAATCTTATTCTCCTGCAGGATGGCAGCAGCAGCAACCAAGTCGGTTTGGATGTGAGTGGTAACCAAATTCTCGCTAGTCATTACCTCATCAATCTTCTTGTCCATGTGGCGCTCAAAACGAAGATCACGGTTGGTAACAATACCTACAAGATGATTTTCATCATCTACCACAGGAATACCACCGATATGATAATCGTGCATCATATCAAGAGCATCCTTCACTGTACTGCCACGACGGATGGTGACAGGGTCATAAATCATACCATTCTCAGCACGCTTCACAATAGCAACCTGACGAGCTTGCTCCTCAATGGTCATGTTCTTGTGAATTACACCGATACCACCTTCACGAGCGATAGCTATCGCCATTGAAGCCTCGGTAACGGTGTCCATCGCTGCTGTAACGAATGGAACGTTCAACTCGATGTTACGAGAGAACTTGGTTTTCAACTCTACCTGTTTTGGTAGTACCTCTGAATACGCAGGGATAAGAAGGACGTCGTCGTAAGTGAGACCGTCCATTACAATTTTATCTGCAACAAATGATGACATATTGTAACCTTTAAAAATTTATTGCGTGCAAATTTAGCAATAATTTCTCAGATAGAGTTCGCTTTTCACGAAAATCTTACCTTATTAATGCTATTTAACGTGATTAGTTGGCTTGTTCGGACAAAAACTTGATTCTGACGAGTCGAATTTCGTCTTCATTGTAGTCTTCACCCAATTCATCTTGAGCCGCATTCAAATCATCAGTATCGCTCTCCATGAAGTAATCGTAGATATCATCTACATGGTCATCATCCACAACTTCCTCTATGAAATAATCGATATTCAGCTTGGTACCGCTGTAAACGATTGCCTCTATTTCGTCAAGCAATTCTGAGAAATCCAAACCTTTTGCTTCTGCCAAATCATCAAGATCTATCTGGCGGTCTATGCTCTGAATGATGCTTACCTTCAAGACTGATTTCTTGGCAACTGTTCTGACACGTAATTCCTCAGGACGCTCTATCAGATTCTCTTCACAATACTGATTGATCAATTTACAGAACTCCTTACCATACCTCTTTGCCTTACCGGCTCCAACTCCCTGTATGTTCTGCAATTCCTGCATATCTACAGGATACATCGTTGCCATCTGTTCCAGAGAAATATCCTGGAAAATAACATAAGGCGGCAATTTATGCTTCTTTGCTACTGTCTTACGCAAGTCTTTCAACATGGAGAAAAGTGTCTGATCCAAAGCACCTGTATTATGCTCGCTCAGAGGCGCTCCATCAAAATCATCAGAGAATTCCTTATCGGCAACGATCATGAATGATTCAGGATTCTTAATGAAACGCTTACCCGCAGCTGTCAACTTCAAAAGGCCATAGTTCTCTACATCTTTCTTGAGATAACCGGCTATCAACGCCTGACGGATAACAGGATTCCAAACTTTGGCATCCATATCTTCTCCTGCTCCAAACTCCTCCAGTTCATCATGCTTGTGAGAAACGATATCATCAGTAGCACGTCCCTTTACAAAATCGATGATATATTCCTGACGGAAATTCTCCTTCACCGCAGCAACAGACTCCAAAACAACGAGCAGCGCATCCTTAGCCTCGAATTTTTCTGTAGGATGCAGGCAGTTGTCGCAGTTATGGCAGTTTTCTTCATGATATTCCTCACCAAAATAATGAAGCAACATTTTTCTGCGACAGACAGAAGATTCTGCATAGGCAGCCGTTTCCTGCAACAACTGTCTGCCGATATCCTGTTCTGCTACAGGTTTGTTCTCCATAAACTTCTCCAGTTTTCTGAGGTCTTTACGGGCATAGAAGGCGATACATATACCCTCGCCTCCATCACGTCCGGCTCTACCCGTTTCCTGATAATAACCTTCCAAGCTCTTGGGTATATCATAATGAATAACAAAACGGACATCAGGTTTATCGATACCCATTCCGAAGGCGATAGTAGCAACAATGACATCAATACGCTCCATCAGAAAATCATCCTGGGTTTGAGAACGGGTAGCCGAATCAAGACCGGCATGATAAGGAGCCGCTTTGATTTCATTGGCTTTCAATACCTCTGCCAATTCCTCTACTTTCTTACGGGAGAGACAATAGATAATACCACTCTTTCCTTTGTGTTGACGAATAAACATGATGATCTGACGATCGATATCCTTGTTCTTCGGGCGCACCTCATAATACAAGTTAGGGCGGTTAAAAGAACTCTTGAATTCTTTGGCATCCATGATGCCTAAGTTTTTCTTGATATCAGTACGTACCTTATCTGTTGCAGTAGCTGTAAGCGCTATCACAGGTGCAACACCTATTTCGTTAATAATAGGGCGAATACGACGATACTCTGGTCTGAAATCGTGTCCCCACTCAGAGATACAGTGAGCCTCATCAATGGCATAGAACGAAATCTTTACTGTTTTAAGGAACTCAACATTATCTTCTTTCGTCAAAGATTCAGGTGCAACATACAGGAGTTTGGTCGTACCATTGAGAATATCATTCTTCACCTTCTCAATAGCCGACTTATTCAATGATGAATTGAGATAATGAGCCACGCCATCACTTTCACTCAAACCATTAATAACATCTACCTGGTTCTTCATCAAAGCAATCAGAGGAGAAATCACAATAGCTGTGCCCTCCATAATGAGCGAAGGCAACTGGTAACACAAACTCTTACCGCCACCTGTAGGCATCAATACAAAAGTATCATTGCCACTCATCAAATTTCTGATGATTGCCTCTTGATCACCCTTAAACGAATCGAAGCCGAAATAATGCTTCAACTGTCCTGTAAGATTAACCTGTTCTGTCATATCCACCTATTATTATATTATATATGTCTATATATACGATTAAATAGCAATCAATTGGGCAAAATGCCCAACTGATTTATGCAGTTTCCAACTGTCCGAGATGAGATTTATCCAACTGTTTCTTGGTATAGTCCAGCGTAACAGCAAATGATTTAACCTTCTCTGATGGAATCTCAAACATAGCATCCATCATCACAGCCTCTACAATTGAGCGAAGTCCACGAGCGCCCAGTTTATACTCTACCGCTTTGTCTACGATATAATCGAGAGCATCTTCATCAAACTTCAGTTTAATGCCATCCATCTCAAACAATTTCTGATATTGCTTGACAATAGAATTCTTAGGTTCAACCAAGATTTTGCGCAAAGCCTCCCTATCCAACGGATTGAGATAAGTAAGCACAGGCAAACGGCCGATAATTTCAGGTATCAAGCCAAAAGACTTCAAATCCTGTGGAAGGATATACTGCATCAAATCCTTCTTATCTATCTTAGCTACATTCTGAACCGAATTATAGCCTACTACGTGCGTATTCATACGCTGAGCTATTTTACGCTCAATACCGTCAAAAGCACCACCACAGATAAACAGAATATTCTTGGTATCTACATGGATATAATCCTGATCAGGATGCTTGCGTCCACCTTTAGGCGGAACATTAACCATGGTACCTTCCAAGAGTTTCAACAATCCCTGCTGTACACCTTCGCCACTCACATCACGCGTGATAGAAGGATTATCGCTCTTGCGGGCTATCTTATCAATCTCATCAATGAACACAATTCCCCTTTCTGCTGCAGCCACATCATAATCAGCAACCTGCAACAGACGCGACAAGATGCTTTCAACGTCTTCACCCACATAACCTGCTTCAGTAAATACAGTGGCATCAACAATGGTGAAAGGAACATCCAACATCTTAGCTATTGTACGAGCCAACAAGGTTTTACCTGTACCGGTACTACCAACCATGATGATATTACTCTTTTCGATTTCTACACCATCTTCATCCTTTGGCTGCTGCAAACGCTTGTAGTGGTTATATACAGCGACAGCCAAATTGCGCTTAGCCTGATCCTGACCGATGATATATTCATCCAGGTATTTTTTGATCTCTACAGGCTTTGGCACCTCTTTGAGAACAAACTTACCCTCCCCAGCTTTAGGAGCTAAGACCCCTGTAGACTGTATAATTTCATAAGCCTGCTTAGCACAATCTTCGCAAATGAAGCCATTGATACCCGTGATGAGTAATCTGACTTCATTTTCTGATCTTCCACAGAAGCTACATACTTTCTTTGGCATATTATAATTATTATCTCTTCTTGCGCACCTTATTATATATACGCATATTTACTTAAAACAATTCGTTATTTACGAACCAACACATTATCTATCATTCCATATTCCTTGGCTTCTTCAGCTGTCATCCAATAGTTACGGTCGCTATCAGCATAAACCTTATCATAAGGAGTATGAGAATGGTCTGAAATGATAGTATACAATTCCTTTTTCATCTTCAAGATTTCGCGAGCCTCAATCTCAATATCAGAAGCCTGACCCTGAACGCCTCCTAATGGCTGGTGAATCATGACACGGCTATGAGGCAAAGCAGAACGCTTACCCTCCTGACCAGAAACGAGCAGCACGGCAGCCATAGAAGCAGCCATACCTGTACAGATAGTAGCTACATCGCTAGAGATAAACTGCATGGTATCATAAATACCCAAACCAGCAGTAACGCTACCACCAGGACTATTCAAATAGATAGAAATATCCTTGCCACTATCTACTGAATCAAGATACAGCAATTGCGCCTGCAATGTATTTGCTGTGTAGTCATCAATCTGTGTACCCAGGAAGATGATACGGTCCATCATTAAGCGAGAGAATACATCCATCTGAGTAACGTTCAGCTGACGCTCCTCCAAGATGTAAGGGTTCATATACTGAGCCTGTGCCTTAATAACATCATCAAGCACCATACCATTCATACCAAGATGCTTGGTTGCATATTTTCTAAAATCGTTCATATCTATATAGTATTTTACGTCTTAAACCATACGAAAAAAGAGGTTATCGACCCTTATTTCTCGTTCGGTGGAACAAAGATAATAAAAAAAGTCGATAACCTCGTATTTATTTGAAGTTTTTTTTCAAAAAAATGTTATTCCTGCATCATCTTGTTGAAATCTTCTACAGAAATCTCCTTTTCGTTGAGTTTTACAGCTGTTTTCAGAGCTGCAGCCAACTTACGGTCGATAGAGCGATCTACAAGTGCATCTGTAGCGTCACCCTTCTTGAGGATTTCCTTAGCATAGTTCTCAATGTACTCCTCAGGAATGTTGTTCATACCATACTGAGCGAACTGAGCACGAGCTGCCTCCTTAGCTGTCTCCATCAGGTCATTGTCATCAACCTTGATATTCTGAGCCTTGATAAGCTGCTCCTTGATAAGATGCCATGTCAACTCCTTGATGCTCTCAGCATAGTTCTTCTCTACGAACTCCTCGCCCTTATCCTTGTTGTTAGCCAACATGATACGCTTCAAGAGTGCGTCTGGGTATGTCAACTCACCAACCTTCTTCTCGCAGTGCTCACGAACGTCAAGGATGAACTTGTAGTCAGAGTCGTTAACCAACTGCTCCTGCAAGCCCTCAGCAATCTTAGCACGGAAAGCAGCCTCGTCCTTCACGTCAGTATCCTCACCGAGAACCTGCTTGAAGAGCTCTTCATTGATCTCATGCTTCTTGAAACGCTGGATTTCTGTAATCTGGAAGCTGAACTCTGACTCCAAGTCCTTAACAGCTTCACGCTCAATCTTCAGGAGTGAAGAAACCTCAGTATCGTTCTCTGGATAAGCCTTCTTAGGGTTGAATGTGATTACATCACCGAGCTTAGCATCGTTGAAGAGATTCTTCTGCTCGTCAACCTTGATGT
The DNA here is from genome assembly GCA_963639495.1 of bacterium. Classification (GTDB taxonomy): domain Bacteria; phylum Bacteroidota; class Bacteroidia; order Bacteroidales; family Bacteroidaceae; genus Prevotella. Next base: position 14,470 of record CAVHWE010000023.1, read on the forward strand.
AGCTAGGCATCAGGATAGCACCCTCTACAGTGATACCACCTTCCTTGGTATTGCCATTTTCATCAAGCTCACGCAAGTCACCCTTCAAGAGGTCATTCTCCTCGTACTTCTCAGCCTTCTCATAGCTACCTGCACGCTGAGCGTACATATCAATCTGCTGATCGAGAATCTTATCATCAACTGTGATGTTATAATAATCAACCTTGTCGCGACCATTGAGAGTTACCTTGAACTCTGGAGCAACAGCGATATCAAACATAAATGTGAAAGAAGTACCATTCTCCAAGTCAGCTGGCTCCTGCTTCTCTGATGGGAGAGGCTCACCGAGCATCTGGATGTTGTTGTCCTGTACATACTTGTAAATCTGCTGACCAACGAGCTTGTTGATAGCTTCCATTTTTACAGATGGACCGAACTGACGCTTAATCATACCCATAGGAGCCTGACCAGGACGGAAACCTGGAACATTAGCCTTCTTACGATAATCTTTCAATGTCTTCTCGACATCATTCTTGTAATCTTCCTCTTCGACAACGAGGGTCAAAAGACCATTAATCTTGTCAGGATTTTCAAATGAAATTTTCATCTTGATGTTTGTTATTTTATTATTGTTAATATTTTCTTTAATTCTACAGTTTTCGTGTATAACCGCAATTGGCTTGCAAAATTACACATTTTTAATGGATATACCTAATATATAAGAGAAAAAAATGATTTTTTAACCATCAGACGCTGCTTCTTTGGCTCTTTTTTGCTCATCTATGAGCTGAAAGTCCTTCTTTCTGAGCACAAAACTATTACTCAGATACTTTTCGCGCACAATCTTATTCTCTGCCAATTCCTCTGGTTTGCCCTGGAAAAGAATCTTTCCTTCGAACAGCAGATAGGCTCTGTCTGTAATGGTAAGAGTCTCCTGTACATTATGGTCGGTAATCAAAATACCGATATTGCGATACTTCAACTGCCATACAATATGCTGAATATCTTCTACCGCAATAGGGTCAACACCAGCAAATGGCTCATCGAGCATGATAAACTTTGGGTCAATAGCCAGGCAACGGGCAATCTCTGTACGGCGGCGCTCACCTCCGGAAAGCTGGTCACCCTTATTCTTACGAACCTTATTGAGACGAAACTCGCTAATAAGACTCTCTAATTTCTGCAACTGATAACTACGTGGCTTTCCTGTCATTTCCAAGACTGAAAGTATATTGTCCTCAACACTCATCTTGCGGAAAACACTGGCCTCCTGAGGCAGGTATCCGATTCCCGCACGGGCACGTTTGTATACAGGAAAATCAGTAATTTCCTGATCTCCCAGAAAGACATGTCCCTCATTAGGCACAACAAGTCCAGTTGTCATATAGAAAGAAGTTGTCTTACCGGCACCATTAGGTCCCAGTAATCCCACAATTTCTCCTTGCTTCACATTGATAGAAACTCCATTGGCAACCGTTCGTTTACCATAGCGCTTCACCAATCCCTCTGTTCGCAAAACCAGAGAATTCTGATTTTGCTGTTCGTTATTGTTAATTTCGTCCATAATTAGCTAATTTGGCTGCAAAAATACTAAAAATAAAGGAAATATCGCTTATAAAATCAAAAACTATTCATAATATTGCAGTTTTTTAGAGGATTTTGGTTAATTTTGCAGCAAAATTCAGTTTTATAATAGCATGTTAATAGAAAAATGGCTTACCACCTTCGGTAAATATCTTATATTGATGGGACGTTCTTTTTCCCGTCCTGAGCGCATGCGCATGTTCTTGAAACAATACATCAAGGAGATGTCGCAATTGGGTATTGATTCTATTGGTATCGTTTTACTGATATCCTTCTTCATTGGAGCAGTTATCTGCATCCAGATGAAATTGAACATTCAAAGTCCATGGATGCCACGATGGGTTTCAGGTTACACCACTCGAGAAATCATGCTTCTGGAGTTCTCATCAAGTATCATGTGTCTGATTCTCGCAGGTAAAGTGGGTTCTAATATCGCTTCGGAGTTGGGAACAATGCGTGTCACCCAACAGATTGATGCCCTTGATATCATGGGAGTGAACTCTGCATGTTACCTCATTCTGCCTAAAATTCTCGGTTTGGTTACCATCATGCCATTTCTGGTTATCTTCAGTTCTGGCATGGGTATCATCGGCGCCTACGGAACAGCGTATATTGGGCATATCCTACCACCAGATGATCTGACACTTGGCTTGCAACATTCATTTAACCAATGGTTTGTATGGATGAGCATCATCAAGAGTCTTTTCTTTGCATTCATCATTTCCAGCGTATCTTCTTATTTCGGTTATACCGTAGAAGGTGGATCTGTTGAGGTTGGAAAATCGTCAACCGATGCTGTTGTCTGTTCTAGTGTTTTGATTCTGTTTTCAGATGTTTTCCTCACTCAAATTCTCTCGTAAACTATGATAGAAGTTAGAAATCTCACCAAGTCGTTTGGCGACAAGGTTGTATTAGACAATATAAACGTCACCTTTGAAACAGGAAAGACTAATTTGATAATCGGACAGAGCGGTTCCGGAAAGACCGTACTCATGAAGAATCTCGTAGGATTACTTCAGCCTACAAGTGGCGAAGTTCTCTACGATGACCGTGACTTCACCCGGATGTCGAAAAAAGAAAAAGTTCTGATGCGCCGCGAGATGGGAATGATTTTCCAAAGCGCAGCCCTGTTCGACTCTTTGAATGTACTTGAGAATGTCATGTTTCCACTTGATATGTTCTCTACCATGAATTACAGGGAGCGCGTAAAACGGGCTCAGGAATGTCTTGACCGCGTCAATCTGATAGAGGCTCAGCAGAAATATCCTGGAGAAATCTCGGGTGGTATGCAGAAACGAGTAGCTATTGCACGTGCCATAGTAATGAATCCGAAATACTTGTTCTGCGATGAGCCAAACTCAGGTTTGGATCCAAAGACCTCACTTGTGATAGACGAACTTCTTTCAGGCATCACCAAAGACTATAATATGACTACCATCATCAACACCCACGACATGAATTCGGTGATGGGCATTGGTGAAAACATCTGCTTTATCTACCAAGGTCATAAAGAATGGCAAGGCAACAAAGATGAAGTGATGACCTCAACAAACGAGAAACTCAACGATTTAGTCTTTGCTTCCGATCTCTTCCGCAAAGTAAAGGAGGTGGAGCTGGAAGAAGCTAAAAACAAATAAAACAGTATCATTCAAAAAAAAGCCATCAGCCCAAAAACTGGCTGATGGCTTTTTTATTACAAAATAAATACTATCTCATTTTCCAGGCATCCTTTACCTCTACCATAGGTACCACAATCTGTTCTTTAGTACTGTCACCATACACCACTTGCAGAAAAACATCAGCAACATGATGCGCTGTATCAGCTTTTGCATTCAGTACATTCACCTTAACCATACCTTTATGTTCATCTTGCTGCTGCTCAACAAACATTTTGGCATTCATCAGCAATTGATCCTGATAGCCATTTGGCAACCGATAAGGTTGATTGAAACCATCTACAAACTCCTTATACTTGCCCTCTAAAAGCAAATCATAATATCCCTTGGCAGCAATACCTGCAAGATAGCCAGGATCAGGTTTCTCCTCCCTACAGGAAGAAAATACCAATCCCACCATGAATATCATAAAAATCAGAAGTTTCTTCATTTTTATACACTTTGATTCTGCATTCTTCGCTTCATTTATTTACTTCTGACGAATGAAGACGTTGATAGGACAGCCATGTAATGACCAGTTCTCACGAATCTTATTCTCCAGGAAACGGCGATAGTTCTCCTTGACATACTGAGGCAAGTTTGCATAGAACACAAACGAAGGAATCGTTGTATTAGGCAACTGGGTGCAATACTTAATTTTGATATACTTACCCTTTATGCTCTGTGGAGGATATGCCTCGATAATAGGCAACATCACCTCATTCAACTTAGAAGTTCCAATATGAGCCTTACGGTTCTGGTAAACTTCCTTGGCAGTTTCCAATACTCGGAAAATACGCTGCTTTGTCAAGGCTGAAGCAAAGATGATAGGAAAGTCTACGAATGGAGCCATACGCTTGCGGATAGCATTTTCAAAAGTATCAATTACCTTCTGATTCTTCTCCTCAACCAAATCCCATTTGTTTACTACAACCACCAGACTCTTGTTATTCTTCTGAATCAACTGGAAGATGTTCATATCCTGGGTCTCGATACCACGGGTAGCATCGAGCATCAGGATGCAGACATCACTATTCTCGATGGCACGGATAGAACGCATCACTGAATAGAATTCCAAGTCTTCGCTTACCTTGTTCTTACGACGGATACCAGCTGTATCAACCAGGTAAAAATCGAAACCAAACTTATCGTATCTGGTATAGATACTATCACGTGTAGTACCAGCAATTTCTGTCACGATATTACGATCCTCACCGATAAAAGCATTGATAATGCTACTCTTACCAGCATTCGGACGACCTACTACCGCAAAACGAGGAATATCTTCTTCGATTGCCTCCTCAGGATTATCCTGAAGTTTGTCCAGAATCATATCAAGCAAATCACCAGTACCACCACCTGTAGCTGCACTGATACACTGGGGATCCCCCAAGCCTAACTTGTAGAACTCAGCAGCCTGATAATACTCTGCGCTGTTATCAACCTTGTTAGCAACAAGGATAACAGGCAATTTGGCACGACGCAAAATAAGCGCCACATCTTCATCCCAATCAGTAAGGCCAGTGTTAACGTCTACCAGGAAGAGAACCAGGTCAGCCTCTTCGGTAGCAACAAGCACCTGCTTGCGGATAGCATCTTCAAAAATATCATCAGATTTTACAACCCAACCACCGGTATCAACAACCGAAAATTCTCTACCATTCCAACTGCACTTACCATACTGACGGTCACGAGTAGTACCGGCAGTATCACTAACGATAGCGCGACGTGATTGAGTCAAACGATTAAATAAAGTAGACTTACCCACATTAGGGCGTCCTACAATAGCTACTAAATTTGCCATAAACAGTCATTATCCTCCTTCCTTTTAGGAGGTATTCAAGGATGTGGTCTCTGCATCCAAGTTAATAATTTGCCGAAGCTG
>CAVHWE010000024.1:0-19285 GCA_963639495.1 bacterium
GCCACAACTTCGGCAGCAATGCCGGCTGGATGGTTCGCCCTTGCCTCGGTGTAAAGTGGGACTTCTAATTTAAAGAAAAATAACAAGAAGAATGGAGAGAATTCTCGAATTCTCTAAGCATGCGGAAAATTTTCAAAATACATTTTATAAATTTTCCGCATGCATCCTTAACCACTTTATTTATTAATTTTCAATAACTTACGTTATTTTCTCACAGTCAATCCACCATCAGAAATTCCTCCAATTCCGCCTTTTTTCTTATTGTACTGACGGGTTACACCGCTCAAGTTAACTCCGCCAACACCCTCGGATGTAGCGTTTACACTTTGGCAGTCAACCTTGGCTTTCACGCTGCCCACGCCCTCGTTCTTGATAATCAGGTTGCCGCCCTTAAACATATCCAAGTTAACAGAGCCTACACCCTCGTTATCCAGTTTCAGGCTTCCCATCTCAATCTTAGAGATTTTCACAGAGCCTACGCCTTCGTTATCAATACTCATATCGTCTCCAGCCACATCATCGATATTCACCGAGCCTACACCTTCGTTGTCAATTACGAGTTTATTGGCTAGGATTTTCCCTATCTTGACTGTACCTACACCCTCGTTATCGATTTCCAGTCTGTCGCTATTAATCGTCTTGGCATGAAAAGAGCCCACACCTTCTCTCGTAATCTTCACCAGGTCAGGACTTGTGATATAAATCTTCAGTCTCTTATTATCATTGTTATAAGAAGAAGGCACGTTCAGTCTTCCGCTCAATCCTATCTTCACTTCTCCATCGCGGTATACCACCTTGAGTTTATCCTTCAGTTTCTTCACAAACTCCTGATCCTTGATGGCAGAGTAATCCATCTTCACGCTGCATTCATTGCCGTCGTTCTGAGTATAATAAACATCGGCAATCACATCCACATCGATAGCCTTGAAAGGTTTCTCGCTCAAATCATCCTGCGTAAAGTTGAGATTCCCCCTCATTTCACTGGCAGAAGATCCCATACTGCAAGAACTCAAGCCCATTGGGGCAAAGAACAAGGCGGCAGTTACCGCCAAAATACCAAATTTCTTCATATTCATTTCTAATTTTATGTTTCTAAATACATGATAAACCGAATACCGTTCTGTTTCGGAAATCTGATGGTTAGACGCAAGAAGATGCCGAAAGGTTGCAGGAAAAAAGGAAAAAATGCAGAAAAAAGTGAAACCGGCTTCTGTACTCACTGGAACAGCCTCCTGTTCATACTGAAACAGCCTTCGTTAGTCACTGAAATAGTATCCGTTAGTCTCTGAAATAATATTCGTTGGCTATTGAAGTAAGCCTCACTCCAATTCCAAACAAGCAACACGCCATAACATTAAGGTTTTCAAGGAAAAGGCGCAAATCCAACAAAGCGTTCCTACAGAATGATTTTTCTCTATCCCCCAATGCAAAAAACTGCCTAAAAATTTGGAAGTTACAAAATTTCAGCGTATCTTTGCAGAAGATTGTACGGCACTCGGCAATTCGAAAGCAAGTTTTCATTGCACTCACTGGCATAATCTTTGCAAAAGTATTAATTTAAATGAATCACGTATGAAACAGGTAGAAGAAAGATACATCAGCTTGCTGACCGATTTCGGTTTCAAGCGAATTTTTGGAACAGCAATGAACAAGGATTTGCTCATTTGCTTCCTCAACAGCTTGTTTAATGGCAGACAGGTTGTGAAGGACGTATCGTATCTGAATCCAGAGCACGTGGGAGATGTCTATTCCGACCGCAGAGCCATCTTTGATGTATATTGCGAGGGCGAAAACGGCGAGAAGTTCATCGTAGAAATGCAGAACGCCTACCAGACGTATTTCAAGGATCGCGCCCTTTTCTACTCAACCTTCCCAATCCGTGAACAGGCGCCCAAAGGGAATGAATGGGATTTCAAACTCAATCATATCTATACCGTTGCCCTGCTCAACTTCAACATGAACGAGGATGCTTTCGACAAGGAGAAAATCCGCCATCATGTGCAGTTATGCGACACAGCTACCCACAAAGTATTTTACGACAAACTCGAATATATCTATGTAGAGATTTCCAAGTTCAACAAACCCCTGAAAGAACTGGATACGCTCTACGAGAAGTGGCTCTATGCACTGAAGAACCTCTATAAGCTTACCCAGCGCCCTAAAGAGCTGTGCGACAAAGTCTTCGACCGTCTCTTCGAGGAAGCCGAAATAGCCAAGTTCACTCCGCAGGAAATGAGGGAGTACGAAACCAGCAAGATGGCATATCGCGACATCAAGAATTCCGTAGACACCGCCAAGCGTGAAGGAATAGCCGAAGGCATGGAAAAAAGAAGTCTTGAGATTGCCAGAAAGATGCTGGCAAAGGGCATAGATGAAGCGACGGTAAAGGAAATAACCGGGCTGTCGGCGGAACATATACTACAGTTAAAAGCTGAAATATAGATCACTTATTTGCTGAGCAGAAAATAACAGCAACAACATATCTTAGGTTTTAAAAGATTAAATTATGACAACATTAGAGTTACAAACAGAATATCAATCACTCGTCAACATAATTGCCAACGAGGATTACGAGACAATAAGCAAGGCTATCAAAGCACTGAAGAAAATACTGTCTCCTAACAAGGCTGTGTCTCCCAACAAGACAAAGATTAAGAAAATAACCAAGGCAGACTTAGTTATAGACCCAAGAATTGCAGCCATGACTAAAGGCATCAACTCGCCTGAGTCATTCGACTACAAAAACGAATACTACAAGGACTACATGAAATAAGCTGATATGAAACAGGTTTTCTTAGATACAAATGTGATAATTGATTATCTTGGAAACAGAACGGGGTTCTACGATGACGCAGCAATCATCATGAGCTTAGCTATCAACCAAAAGATCGAATTATACGCAGCAGCCATATCTTTTGCGACCGCAAGCTATATATTAAGCAAGAACAACGACAACAACAGAATAAAAACGTTGATTGCTGATTTCTGCAAAATATGTAAAGTAGTCGCAACAGATGAGGATTGCGTGAACTATGCAACCTTATCCGACTTTGAAGACTTTGAAGATGCCATGCAATACAAATGTGCAGAAAAAGCAAAAGCGGACTACATAGTTACCAGGAACATTAAAGATTTCAAGACTGCAAACATCAAAGTTAGAACTCCGGAAGATTTTCTGGAAGATTTCATAAACCAATAGTAGTCGCTTCAAAAACTTTAAACAAACATATTTTTGCAACAGGTTTTAAAAGATTAGAATTATGATTTCAGAAAAAGAACTAAATAGCTATCGCTTGACAAGCATGGAAGAGCCAACAGATGAAATGCTGGCTCAGATTATGCATGAGGCAGCTGTCTTATATCGAAAAGAAAATGAAGATGCTCAAAAAAGAGTTATTGACATGATTAAAGAAGCTTCCAATGAAGCTGCAACCAAATATCAAACTCAATATGGCAGACAACATGCATAAACCCGTTTTGATAGTCATTGCCGGTCCAAATGGCTCCGGAAAGACGACCATCACGTCTCGCATTCTCCAACATGAATGGCTAGAAGACTCTATCTACATCAACCCCGACAATGTTGCCCAGCAAAAGTTTGGCGACTGGAACAACCAGGAAGCCGTTCTGAAAGCTGCCCAATATTGCCAAAATCAGAGAGAAGAGTGCCTTGCCAATAAACAAAGCATGATTTTCGAGACCGTCATGTCCGCTGCCGAGAAACTTGATTTCATACTCCGAGCTAAAAAACAAGGCTTTTTTATCCGCCTCTTCTTCGTAGGTACCTCCTCACCAACCATCAACGCATCCCGAATAGCTTCAAGAGTCTTGAAGGGTGGACATGATGTGCCTATCATAAAAATCATTAGCCGATATTTCAAGTCTATAGGAAACTGCAAACTTGCAGCTTCACTTGCCGACCGTACATACGTATATGACAACTCAATTGACGGTGTAGAAGCTCAACTTCTTTTCAGAATGACAGAAGGTAAAATATTTAAGGAATACGTGAAGGAGATTCCGGAATGGGCTATAGGCATTGCCAACAAAGAAGAATAGACTAGAAAGGTTTCTCGCCGACAAAAGCATCGCATTACCTTTGCTTTACTGAACTTTCGCATGTGGCTTAAGTACGGGCTGAAGGCCCAAAAGCTCCTAGCCCAGGGCAGCGCCCTGGGTATAATAGCAATCAGCAAGACGCCCTGTAAGGGCAAAAGCCTTCTGTTTTGCCTGGAGTTTTAAAGCTTTTGCCCTTACAGGGCGACAGGTTTGCGTCCGTAATTACCCAGGGCGATGCCCTGGGCTAGGAGCTTCTGCCCTTTCAGGGCGTGTGGGGTAAAACTTGCGAAAATTCAGTTACTTACTGAACTTCGGGGGGAAGTTAGAGGGAAGTTAGAAGGAAGTTAAGGAACAAATGTCCTGCATTTTAAGCTAGAAGACTATTGTCTCTTAACTTCCCGAACGACCGTAGGGAGTGATAACTTCTTTAACTTCAATAAATTCCCACACTGGCTAAACTTGAATAACTCCTTAAAATTCTTTAACTTCTGAACTTACGAAACCAGAATCTAATATGCAAAACTTCAAATTTTCTGCGTTAATATTTGTTTAAAAATCAGTCCTTTTTCGGTATCGTTAACTTCTTTTATCTGATAATTGTTTAACACAACATAAGACGGGATTCCCTACCCCACTCGCTTTTTCAAAGATTTCAGCGGTAAGAAATAAGGAAAATTTGACCCTCCTGAAAAAGGCACCTCTTTCGGAACCAAAAATAAACGCTTAAAATATGTAAAAACGGGTTGAATTCTTAAAATATGTTTATAAAAAGCGAAAAACACCCTTCACCACCCTTCACCCGTAACTATTTGACACATAAAACCTTAAATAAAAAGGTGAAGGGTGAAGGTTTGAAAACTCTTTTTTATATATACGCGCGGCAAGGGAAAAAATCCGTTTTTTCATTTTTCTGACTTTCCGGTTTTTCCAAAAACCCTAAAAAAAGAATATATATATAAGATTTAAAATATACCCTTCACCCTTCACCTCGTCACCACAACACATATCCATCATCGTATTCCCAACATTTGTTTTCCTGGTTTATTCTTCGGAAATATCACACTATCTTTCTGAGATATTTTCGTATTCTTCGGAGATATTCTGCTATCTTTCGGAGATATTCTCATATTCTTCGGAGATATTTTGCTATCTTTCGGAGTAATTTTCGTGTTATTGATTTCAGAGATAGTTATCATTAGACAAGTGGAAGAGCCAATTCGTTACCGCCCACCCCAAGCTAACCTCGTGACCATCAGAGCGAAAAATAACGGATTAACTTTATTTAACAAAAAAAAAACAACTGATTATGAAAAAATTACATTAAATTTGCAACCGTCTAACAGCTCCACTCCACTTGTAAGTGTATGCAAGATGATGATAGTCAAACTACCAAAACGATAGTCAACTACCAGAAAAAACAACGAGCTGGTGGACAAGAATATAAGTAAGTGATATTAGAAACAGAAAGTACAATTTAAACTTAAATAGATATGAAAGTATTCAATTCTACACTTGCTGCTATCGGTTTGGCAGCATTCGTATTCGCATCATGTAGCGACAGCACAAGTGATCAAGGCAAGCAATCCCCTGCCATCATCCCTGCTGACTTCACATCAGTAACTCTTACATCTCAGAATGTAGACAACAGCCGTGTTGTAAACTACAAGAACAGTACAGCTAATGCTAGAAAATTCTTCTTGACAAGAGCTGGCGAGACTGATTTCATCAAAGGTATGCCTGAAAACATGCCAAATGAGGATGCCTACAAGGAAAAAGGAATAAAGATTTTGACTCTTACAAACGCAGGTGACGTAATTGGCTCAGATAAAAAGGCTTTTGCAATCACCAGCCAAAAGACTATTGATTTCTCGGGTAAGACCATCCAAAATGCAACCATTTTCATTCATAGTGGTAGCACTATGAAATATAATGCAACCGCAGGTGGCAATACATTTGTTTTGGAAGGTAGTGCAAAATTGGAATACACAGGTTCTGGCGCAATGGTTGCAAACAACGATGTTGTTTACGTAAAAGAAGCAATTGGTGTTTTGGCAGCAACAGGTGACATGGTAATCAATGGTACTTTATATGCCAACCTCAGAAGCACATCAGAGACTGGAAAAGAATTAATTAGCGGTCTTGGCGCAATCAACAAGAATGACCAAAAGAACAAAAAGATTACACCAACCCAGAACATTACATTCGGTGAAGGTGCAAAGGCTTACATCAAAGGTTCTATCCGTGCACAGAAGTTGACTATCGGCAACGACGCAAATGTATATACTACAGCAAACGTGTTCAACTCCAAGGGACTTGACTTGAATGGTAACTTGAAAGTTGATGGTTTTGTTCAGGTAGGTGATTTCACAAACATGAATGAAAAGAAACAGGCTGTCGCAGCTGATATGAATGTAAATGGCTACTTGGAAGCAGGAGATAATTCTGCCATCAAGGTAACAGGTACACTCAATGCCAATGCTGGTTCTAAGATTGTTGCTAACTATATTAATGTAACAAACAATCCTAAGGATACAAACGGTGACCAAGAGAAAGATGCAAACGGCAAGACCATCCCTGGCAACGCTACACTCAAGCTGAATGGTACTTGTAAGATCATCATCGGTAACCAAAACGTCATCAACGTAAACAACTTGGAAACAGACAACAGTGCTCAGGGTCAAATCGAGTTGAAAGATAACAATGCTGTTGCTGTCATCAAGGCAGACAAGTTCGTGAACAATGGTGCAGAAAATATTGTGGCTTTGCAGACAAGTGGTGAGAACGCATCTTTCTTGCTTGAATTTACAAAGAACTACAATGGAACAACCGAGTTGAACTCATTCGAGGATCTTGCCATTGGTGCAACTTACGTTGACTACGACAAGACAACAGAAAACACCAAGATTGAGTACAAGGACAAAAACAACGAGAATTATGGTTATCACTGGGTAGGTGATGCTTCACAGTTGGTTTCTTCCCAAAAACTTGATTTGGTTGCTTCAGACGAGGATCCAAATGACGGCGAGTCTGCAACCTGCATCCAGCCTGCAAATGGCAAGCTCTATGTAACATACCATACCAATGGCGATCATAAGGTTGGCGGTAGTATTGAGGTAGCTAGCTTGAACGGCAAGAAGTTGACCATTGAAGCTAATAAGAAAGCTGCCAACATCGACTATAACCACTTGATTGTTGACGGCAGCAAGCTCTTCCTCGCTGGAAGCCAGCAGGGCAACGGTGCTGCTGAAGGAACAGCAGTGGGTGCCTTCTTGGGTTCTATTGATTTAAATGGTGCCAACCTGGGTGACAACCTTACTCTCTACGCCATCGACAAGAAGGTAAGCGGCATTGACGCAAATTGCGTAGCAAAGAGTGGTACAGACCACGTTGTTGCAACAACAAATGGTTTTACCATCTTCGACAAAGACTTCAACTACTGGAACAACAACGGTAACTCTGTTGGAAAGCATGTTGTAACAGCCAATGGCAAACTCTATACCTTGACAGCAGACGGAAAATTGTCAGTTTACGATAACAGCGACATGGAGAACGGTACAACATACGAAGTTGGAGCTGTTAGCCCTAAGGGCAACAAGGCGGTTATCGCTGTGGATGAAACAAATAACGACATCTACGTTTGCAAAGGCGAGAATGGTATTGCAAAGATTTCAGGTGGCAATGTTAACCAGAAGTTCTTCGAGTGCCCTACATTCTCTGCAGCAAGCAAGAATAATGGTAAAGTCAAGGGTTGCGCAAATGGTGTAGCAGTTGGCGGAGATAAAGTTTATGTGGCATGCGGTAGCTATGGTATTGTTGTACTTGACAAGAATACAGGTAAGACAATTTGCCACCGCAAGTCTGCAAATGGCAAGTCAGCCAACTACGTAGCTCTTGAGGGTGAAAACATCTATGTGGCATATGGCCAGAGCCGTATCCAGGTTTACACTCTTACAACTACAAAGTAATATAAAACAATAAATCTTGTTCTCCCCCACTCTCAAGCTAGAGTGAGGGAGGACAAACCTTATAAAGGCTAAATTAACTAGCTATTAAACTATAAGGTATGCGTAAAAAGTGACTAAAGTATTAACGAATAATATATGAATAACATGAAGGCTATAAATATAAAGCTTGCTACTTTTAGTTTCGCAGCTATGCTCCTCGCTTCTTGTAGTGATAGCAATAATAATGGTATAGACACCCCTATTACCCCAGCTATGAATCCAAAGATAGTTGGTAGCGCAGTTGTATCCACAACTGATGCACAAACACTCGCTAGTAGAGTTTTGAATTATAAGACAGGAACTTCTTCAGTTGCTAAGAGTAGAACTATCGACACTAGCAACTCCGATTTTTTTGCTGACGTAATAGATATGCCAGCAGAACCTCAGACGCCAGCTGACGCAATTGATTTAAGAGGTAAAGCCGGATGGAATACCCCTATAAATGATGGAGTGTACAAAATCTCAGCAGGTGAAGAAACTGTAGATATATCAAGTTGGAATGGATGCGTTCATGCATCAAACCAAGTAACATTCTATATAGAAAAAGGAGCAACATTTAAATTTGATTGGGATCCATGGAATAATCTAAAATTCAAAATTATTGTTCATAAGGGAGGTAAACTTATTTGCCGGGGTACTACTCCTCAATTCAACGAAATAGATAATTATGGAACTATAGATTTCCAAAATCAAAATATCTATATAGCAAGCAAATTCAGAACAACTGGAAGTCTTGTATATCCAGATAAAAAAATTGATATACACTCAAAATGCTATATTGGCGGAAGTCTTGAAGGCGAACTCTACTTGGGGGCAAGCATTCTAAACGTGAAAGGAGACTTAACAAGTCATAATAATAACGGAGATGGTTTTAAACTAGATGCTATTGATGGAAAGCCTGCTAGAGTTAATGTAGATGGTAAATTAAAAGCACCGAAACTTATGCTCACTAATGGCTCCCAACTATGGAGCGACTGTGGTGCAAAAGTAGATGGCGAAATAAACGTCAATGCTGGTACAACACTTCGTGTCAAGTACTTGGAATGCGGAAGTATGGTACAAAGTTCAGGCGGAACAGTTATTCTTTCAGACCAAAGCTATATCGATTGTAAAGGAGATTACGCTTCAAACAACAATGATACAAGCCATAGCATTTTGGAAGGCAATGGTTCCAAGGCTGTCATCAAGGCAAATAGATTTTTGTTCAACAATGGCGAAGAGCAGACAAACGACGAAGGAGAAAAATACTTTTTGGTGGATATGTTCTCTACGACAGGAACAGGCAATCCGCAATTGGTTGCTGATGGAGCATTTTATGTAGGTGGAAACCAAGTAAACGTTAAGTTTAAAGATGCCAACATGTTCACTACAAATGGTGTAACAAAGAGTGAAGTGGTTATCAATCCTACCACGGATTGTGGAAATCCAGGTTGGGAGAATAAGAACCCTAAACCAGATCCAAACCCGAACCCTACTCCTTCACCAGAGCCGACACCTACTCCAACACCAAAGCCACAGCCTACTCCGAACCCTCAGCCAGGCTTGGATTTGATAACAACCATCGAGCCTGACCATACTCATGAGATTTCAGCTACAGGAATCATGCCTCGTGATGGTTATCTCTATATGGGATATCATACGAACCAAAACCAAACTGATAATGCAGAATATAGTCATGGCGGCTGTATAGAAGTTATCTCTCCTGTCAAGAACGACAAGGTAGAACTGAAACAATACTTGTACGACTCAGCAAGAGACCTTGATTTCAATCATTTGTTGGCTGTAAAACTCAATAGTGGTGAGAATAAAGTATTCTTACCTGGAAGTTCTAACAAAAAGGGAGCTATGCTAGCTTACATGACCATCAACGATGACCACATGCTAGCTACAGAATCCAAAGAGATTGCTACAGGTGAAATAGATAAAGACGGAAATAAAATCGTGACTTACCAAGAGCCATTACAGTTTGTTCAACTTCATCCTGCAACAGAACAGTATACAGGTAAGGGATATGATGAGAATTGTGTAGTATACAACGACAAAACCAACCATCTCATCGTAGCGACAACCGAAGGATATACTATTTATGATGCAACAACAATGAATGAAGTCGACTCATATGAGAAGCCAGGCAAGGCAAAACACCTGGCTATTGGCAATGGAAAGATTGTTGCACTCTATTTAAACGAAAGAGTTGGCAAGAACGAAGGTGACAAGCCTATTCCTGCTACCATCGAAATAATCGACAAGGAAACAGAAGATTTCAGCAATACAAAAACCATCAGCACAAAAGCAAACATTGAGCCAAACAATGGCAAGAATGTAATTGACTTGAGAGACAACAAAATTTACGCTTGTCTTGGCGCTGCAGGTCTCTATGTCTATGATATGAATGGCAATGAAGAGTGGCACTACCAGATGCCAAGTCCGAAGAACGCCAAAGGTAAATGGAAGGCTCTCTGCAATGGTTGTTTCGTAGATGACAATTATGTTTACCTTGCTTATGGTTCATACGGAATCGTAGTTATCGACAAAGACACGCATAAGGTTATTGCTCATAGAGCCGTTGAGAAATCAGCCAACTACTTGACTGTTTACAATGGCTACATTTATGTTGCATATGGAAGAAGCCGCATGCAGGTTTTCCAGTTGAACCTTGGAAAGTAAAGATTTGACATTGCCGCAAGGCAATAAGAAACAATAACAAATTGAAACACCAGATGAATGCAGCTGCAACAGCTTGCAGCTGCATTCATCGTGTTTTAATAACTCATTATGAAGCGAAAAATAATACTATACTCAACTACAGTTCTGCTCCTTCTCATGGCAGCACAAAGCGCTATGGCTCAGACGAAAGGCAAAAAGCCGAAAAGTTTCAGCCCTAAGATGCTCGTATATGAGAATCTGAAGAACGATAATGTACTGAGACACTTCAAACAGCGCTTCGCACAACTCGACACTCTCATCAAAAACCCTATATGGGTGAAAGCACCAGTCATAGAACTGGGACTCAATAAACAGCATCACGCTGATATCAACAAGACAGACTCTCTGTTCTGGTCGAAAACTGCACATGAGCACCTAGCGCTCAACAGACACAACGGTCTGGAAGTGACCGGACAGGTTTATGCCCGACCTGACGCGTACTTCGATTCTGATGAAGACGACGCAAAAGAGGTATCAAAATATAAGATGAAGGTTCAAGCCGAACTGGGTTGGAACATCATCAACTCGAAGTTCTACCAAGGCAAGGAGAAAAGAACAAAGATTGCTCTTGCCAATGAACTCGACCGCTTGCAAATAAAAAAGCGCCAAACTGCAGACATCTATGAAAAGGCAGCCGATGAGCTGACCGAACAATATAATTTCTATATCGGTACTGTCATAGCACACAGACTGGACAACCTCGACATCATGAACGAAGCGTACCAGTTTATGCTGGAAAAAGACCGAATCAGCAACGACAAGATGCTGAAAGTGATGAACGATAAGCTGGAGGCTGAATATGACATCTCCGTGCTCTGCACTGACAGAGATATCAGCAATAAGCCAATCTACCGCATCAAACCAACCAAGATTGTGGTAGACACCACAGCCCTCTGGAACCATCTGAACCAGGAAAGTCTGGATGCACGCATCATGATGGTGAAAGAACAGATTGCTGACAACGACAGCAAACTGACCAACTATTTAAGCACTACCCGACTCACACCATTCGCAAGATGGTCTAGCTACTGGCAGAGCAACAACAAGATTTCGAACAATGCCGACGTGGGCGTGAGATTTACCATTCCTATCTGGAACGAAACTCCACGAAAACGGCAGGCACTGGAAACACAGAAGGAAATCATACGCAGCAGCCGCGGTACCGACGTAAAGGAAATCAAACAGTCGGTAGGCATCCTGCTCAAGAAGATAGACAACCTGAACAAGGCGATAGCCACAGAGGCCTTTCATATAGACCAGACCGGCAAATATATAGAAATGCGCCGCTATGCCTACCAGAACCAGAAGCAGGGATACAACTATCTGATGCGTATGGACGAATATACAGGACTCCTGGAAAGTATGGAGCGCATGTACAAACTGATGCAGAACCGCGCACTCGCTATCATCAATATCGAGAAAGCCGCGAGCATCTATGACAACAATAAAATCTTCAAAGAAATAGAACTTTGAATGTAAGGAAACGAGAATATGAATGAATTTCAATATAACGGCACGCCACAAGAACAGGCGATGGCTGACTTGCTGAAGACGCAGGGTCACCGCCTAGCCAGACAGCAGATCATCTTTGCCCTGATCTTCCTGCTGGTTATCGTGCTTGCCGCCTACTATATTGTCACTCGTATGATATGGGCTACATTCGACGGGTATATCACCCTTGACGAAAACCGTATCAGTGCCGTAGACGACATCTACATCCTCAAGGTAAACAAAGAAATGGGTGAAGTGGTGCATAAGGGAGATACACTCTACTCTTATGTGCTGCTAGGTAACATTGTAACCCAATACGACCCGAACATCCTGCCTTCTGCCGTAAAGGAGACTCACGACATGGAGGTACAGGCAAAACTCGCACAGCAGGAGATTCCTGTATTGCGTACCCGCCTCGCTGAACTGAGGAAACAGAAAGCCTCAGAAAGTTCTGATATCTACTACGGTCTTACCGACAACACCAAACGCAATGCCCTGGATGCAGAGATTGCCGAGGTAGAAGAGGAACTGAGAAAGCAGGCCAACAAGGTGGAAATCTATGCACAAGCTAAGAACACCACCTATAACTTCATGAGCCGCAGAGGTGCAGGCACGGCAAATGCTGCCATGCCTTACTCTAACACCAGCATCTACAACCCGGGACTGATACACTACTGCTGTGCACCTGCCGATGCTTTCATCACAAAAATTAATGTGAGCGACAAGGCACTGGTATTCAAGAGCGAAGAAGTGATGGTGATCCAGCATACCGACTATGCAGACTGTCATCTGGGCGTCATCGCATACGTACCCAACGACATGGTGAAGTATATGGAAAGTCCTGACGATGCCGACATCATCATCAACAAAGACCTGGAACTGCAGGCAAAGTTGCAGATGGTAGGTCTGAGAGTAGAGGAAATTCCGAAGCATCTGCAGAGCAACTTCTCGCATGATGCCAACGCAGTGGTTGCCGTATTCACCCTGAACCCGAACCAGAGAGTTCCGGCATGGGTAATGAGTAACAGACTGCCAGTAAGAATCAGAGTGAACAAGATTGGTGCCATGATCGATCCGAAACCGCTGCCGATGTATACCATCCCAGTGGGCAAGAACGAAAACGTGAAGCGAAGCAACATGATTTCGAGCGACACCAATAATCATCAAGAACAAAAGAAATAAAGAATGATTGGACTTAGAAGAAACAAACGTGGAGACATGGTGCTCACTATCGATAGCTACATAGATATCGACTCGACACCAGATATCCAACCCGACTACTTCGATTGTGTTTACATCAATACGAAGAGTGATCGTGCGTTCCATGCCATACTGTATGGAGCCAGTCCAATCTTATCGTGGAAATGTAGCTACAAACCGATATTCGTCAATACGGCAGTATCGGGAAAGGAACAGATCATCGACTATATCATCGATGCCTATGTGAGCGACATGAACAATGAAAAGGTATACGAGATCATTGACAGAATAAAGATGGCAAGACAGAAGTTTGGCGTGAAAAGCGAAACTGCACGCCCTACTCAGCCCAACCAGCTCTTTGCCAATATCCTGAGATACCTGCTCTCAAGAGACCAGCGAATCATGGGACACCGACTGCTGGAAAAATCGTCTTTGGGATATATCAACCCAATCTTCGAGCACTATCACAGCATGGGTCTCTTCCATCTCAACGAGTTGTTCATGTTCATCGACTCTATGGTGGAGTTCGGTTCACTGCGCATTCACCGCTTCCTGCTCAAGGAGCACCTCTGCCCTAAGTGCAACCACTCTCACCTGCTCTATACGGAGTGCTGTCCGAAGTGCGGAAGTTCGAACCTGAAGATTCAGAACATCATCCACCACTTCAGCTGCGCCAACGTATCGCCGGAGAGCAGCTATAATGTGGGCGGTATGCTCATCTGTCCGAAGTGTCACAAGAAACTGCGCCACATCGGTGTTGACTATGACAGACCAGCCGTGGTATATACCTGCAACGACTGCGAGAACTCGTTTACCTCGCCTATCACCAAGTCAACCTGCTGTTACTGCCAGAGCACCTATCCGGTAAACGCCCTGGTGCCACGAGATGTAGTAGACTACGAGATAACGGAAGAAGGAATCCGAGCGCTGACCAACGGCAACATCATGTTCAACAACATGGTGAACATCTATGATAACTTCATGGAATATTACCTGCTGATAAACCGACTGCGCCGTCAGCTGATGGAAACCTACCGCAAGGATGAACTCTCGGTCATGGTAGGAAAGATATGGATTATAGATGGAAACAAAGATACCATCAAGATAAAGGAAAGTATACAGGGCAGGCTCTGCAGACTCTTCTCCAATCACAAGGTATCTTACTACAACAATATCTTCTATGTATCCTGTACCCTCTATGAACAGGGCGAAACGGTGGAAGAGGCACAGCAGAATTTGAGCAAGGAGATGTCGGTAGCCATCAGAAAGCTGGCAAACCTGATAGAACCTGATGAGATTATCTGCTGCATGCTCGAAACCAAGACGAAGACCATCGCCAACAACTATGACGAGTTCTTCAACAAACTGCAATATGTGGATATGACTCCAGACGACTACTGTCGCTACTCAGAAGAACCTCTGATGCAGGAAGAAGAGAAAGCGGTAAAACCGCAGGAAGAGTTGCTCGACATGGAACCGAAGGAAGATGAAAACGACAAGATACAGAAGCGCATCGTGTTCTACAAAAAACTCGTTGCCATCCTTGTCACCATAGCAGGTATACTCATACTCATGGCAATTTTAGCACTCACCGTGCTGAGATAAACCATTAAGAAGAAAGGGAAAAGCGTATGTTTAGCATAGCAGAACATCTGAACGATTTCTTCGACTGGATCAGCACGCTATCGTTTAGCAGTATCGTGAATACCTACTGGTTCCTCTTCTTCATCGAGATGCCAAGATATTACATACTGGAATATCTCGTGATAGGAAACCGACTGATGAAGAGAAACCGGATAGATAAAGAGAAAGAATATGCCAAGTTCTTCCTATACCGCGAGAATCCACTCGTAAGCATCCTCGTACCGGGAAAGAACGAAGGCAAACATATATTCAAAATGGTGAATTCGCTGGCTGAGCAAACCTACCGGAACTACGAGATTATCGTGGTAGACGACGGAAGCGACGATGACACCAAACTGATTTGCAACGACCTCTACCGAGCCGGGTATATCACCCACTACCTGAGGTTGGAAACAAGAGGCGGTAAAGCTGCCGCCAGCAACTATGGAGCCCAGATGGCAAGAGGAAAGTACATCGTATGTCTGGATGCTGACTCTTCGCTCGACCGCGATGCGCTGGAAAAGATTCTACTACCCTTCTACATCGATGGAATGGTGAAAGGCGTAGGTGGATGTGTGAAAGTGCGCAACTATAAGGAAACCATCTGCTCATCGCTGCAGGCTTTCGAATACCTGAAGCGAATACAGGTGGGACGTATCGTAACCAGCGAACTGGGCATCTACCACATCATCTCGGGAGCATTCGGAGCCTTCGAAAGAAAGACGCTGAAGGAAATAGGCTTCTGGGATATCGGACCGGGACTGGACGGTGACCTGACACAGAAGATCAGAAAAGCCGGATATAAGGTGAAATTTGCCGAAGATGCCATCTGCATGACCAATGTGCCTACCAAATGGTATAAGCTGTATCACCAGCGCATCAGATGGTCGCGCTCGCTCGTGAGATTCCGTCTGCGCAAGCATGCCGACATACTGTTGCCTACCAAGAACTGGAGTATCCTTAACTGGTTATCCAATATGGAGAGTGTGGTTTTCGACTGCTTCCTCAATTTCCTGTGGTTGTGGTACATCATCAAACTCGCCATCACGTTCAACACGCACATCATCGAGGTGCTGGCGCTGGGCTACTTTATCAGAGTATGCTTCTCGCAGCTTGCCTTCATCCTGGTGCTGATGGTTTCGGAAAGAAAGAAAGACGTGTGGTTTCTTTACAGATATCTGCCACTGATGTCGCCTTATACAGGTTATTTCCTGCGTATCGCCCGTCTGTCGGCTCATCTGCAAGAAATCTTCTTCCGCCGTTCTTACAAGGACGCATGGAACCCTGAGAAGACTTCGCGCTATGCTCAGCTTGAAGGTATCTAAAAGACCCGAGTTACTTGCTGTAACGTACATACAGCAGGGAGCTCCCAATAAAAGAAATAACATTATAAAACATAAACAATATAGTATATGGTAAACAAGTCTTTTGAGTTTAAGATTGGAGTAATAGGATTGGGGTATGTTGGTACTCCACTAGCATGCTTATTCTCAAAGAAATACGATACATGGGGTTATGACATCAAAGCTGAAAAGGTAGCCAAGTTAATCAAAAGCGCGAAAGAAGACAACCGACCTGTATCCAAAGCTTTGGAACAGGGATTGAAGCTGAGCAGCAATATTGATGACCTGAAGAAGTGTAACGTGTATATCATCGCTGTACCTACACCGGTGAACAAATCGAACAAACCAGACATCAGCTGCGTGCGCAATGCAACTGCTGAGGTTGGAAAGATTCTGAAAGAAGGTGATATCGTGGTATACGAAAGTACCGTTTACCCAGGTCTGACAGAAGAGGTTTGCGCCCCATTACTGGCATCTACATCAGGATTGAAGTTGAACCAGAGTTTCTTTGTAGGCTTCTCGCCAGAGCGCATCAACCCAGGCGATACGGTTCATACCATCGAGAACATCGTAAAGGTTACCAGCGGTTCTACACCCGAAGCAGCAGCTATCATCGACAGTCTCTATGCTTCAGTACTTACCCATGGAACCTACAAGGCGAAGAGTATCAGAATAGCAGAGGCATGTAAACTGCTGGAGAACTGCCAGAGAGACGTGCAGATAGCCTTCTTCAATGAGATGGAAAAGATTTTCGACAAGATGAACATCAACATTGAAGACGTAACGGCGGCAGCAAGCACAAAATGGAACTTCGTGCCAGCTACTCCAGGACTCGTTGGCGGCCACTGCATCGCGGTAGACCCATACTACCTGATTAACAAGGCACAGGAGGTTGACGTGGTACCATCGCTGCTCTCTACAGCCCGCGAGGTTAATGAGCAGATGGCGGTATGGATGGCAGGAAAGATAAAGAATGCATCTGAAAGCAGAAAGTTCAAGGCTCCGGAGACTAACGTGCTGATTCTCGGCTTCTCGTTCAAGCCAGACAGCGATGATATCAGAAACACAAAAGTAGCCGATCTCTATATCAACCTGGTAGGAGCAGGTTACAAAACCACACTCTACGATCCATTGGTAGATGTAGAGGAAGTAAAAGAAGAATATAACATCAAGGTGACAGATGATCCTAAAGTTCTGGAAAAAGAGTATCAGATTGTGGTAATCGGTACTCATCACAAGATGTTCGACAGTATCGATATGAACAATCTAATCACTGATAAAGGATTCATGTGCGACATCTACGGCATTCACAAGCCAAGAAACTAGATCTTCAAGATCGGAAAGAACCTACATAAAATAGACCAGTGAAAAATGGAAAAGAACAAAGTGCTAATCGTCGATGATATTTCAGAAAATATTAAAACTATTTCTGAAATGATAAAGGACTTTGACATCGACGTGAAAACTGCCAATGGCGGAAAAGAAGCCATTGAACTGATTGACACATTCAAGCCGGACGTGATACTGCTCGACTTAATGATGCCACATGTAAATGGGTGGGACGTAATAGACCATGTACGCTCTAAATACTCGAAAAACGAAATGGCCATCATCGTGGTTTCCCTGTTAAGCAACAAGGATAATATTGATGAGTGCTATGAGCTTGGAGTAAACGACTACATCACAAAGCCTATCATCAAAGCCCGTCTCACCAGTTCGCTAGACGCTCATCTAAGCAGTCTTGCAAGAGGCTAAAGTGCCTCTTGCAAGATTGCTTCTGCATGAGCAATGCGATCACTAGTAGGAGGATCTATGCCTTCAAGCGGGTAGACAATACCTAGTTTCTCATACTTGTAGATACCCATCGTATGATAGGGTAAGACATCTATTTGCTCAATGTTTGAGAGTGTAGAAAGAAAATCGCGCAGCTGATAGAGGTATTCATCCTTGTCGGTAATACCTGGAATCAGGACGTGACGAATCCATACTGGTTTGTGTATCTCGCTTAAATAACGTGCACAATCCAGTATGTTTACATTAGAATGGCGGGTGAGTTTACGATGCTCTTCATCGTTGATATGCTTGATATCAAGAAGAACAGTATCGGTAACGGCCATCAGACGCTCGAATTTATCGAAGAAAGCACCCTCTTTTCGGAAGGGTTGCGCTGATGTATCAAGACAAGTGTTGATGCCACGCTGATGGGCTTTCTCGAAAAGTTCGATGAGAAAGTCTATCTGCATCAGGGCTTCTCCACCACTTACGGTGATGCCACCCTTGTCTCCCCAATAACTCTTGAATCTCTCTGCCTTGTCCAAAAGGTCATCGGCACTCCATTCCTCTCCTACTCCCGTCTTCCAAGAATCTGGGTTATGGCAGAACTGGCAGCGCATCGGACACCCCTGCAGGAAAATCAAAAATCTGATGCCTGGTCCATCTACAGAACCAAAGCTCTCTATGCTGTGTACAAATCCTTTCATGCGCCGACTTTCTTTTCTTGGTAATTATCCCAAAGAATAAAAGCAAGCCCAGGAACGACTATAAGAGCAGTGACGAGACCCAAAAAATCAACTAAATCCATAATTATTTCTTTTTATTTTTAGACTTTATTATAAAATACATTCCTAATGCAACTATCAAGACCATAAAGAAAACGCCCCAAGCATACAACCTAGTTCTATCTATATTATCTTGCATAATTCCTGCAAAAATGACACCACCAAGAATGAGCTTGACAACATCAAAACAGAATTTATAACCCTCTTCATAAAGGGCTTTCTTTTGTTCATTATTTAGTTTCATAGCGCAAAGATAGTAAATTTATCAATATCTTGCTCTATTTTGCAGTTAAATAAGCTA
>CAVHWE010000025.1:0-19151 GCA_963639495.1 bacterium
TTTCTGATATATCCGACAAATCATTCGCAAAATGTTATTAAATTCCTCGAAAATATCAATGGAACAGATCTTCCATGGTCAATTCTCTCTGTATGATGCTGCTATACTGATTTTTTGCCAAACCATAAGTGGTAAGCATAACCTGCTGGCAACTCTTGCGAGTCTTTGTCTCCTGTTCAAAGATCCATTGGCGATTTTGTAGCGTTTCGGCATATTGCTTATCTATTGTATAAGGCCGGGTAGAGAACTTGATTTCGCAGAGGTTTACGATATGGTCAGCTCTATCCAGCACCAGGTCTATCTGAGCTTTTTGCTCCTTGCCCTTGCTGAACCATCCCGAAGTAGATACAGCCATGCCACTGATTCCCATCGCCATCTTGATTTGCTCCACATGAGCCAGGCAAACCTGCTCAAAGGCATAACCTGCCCATGAGTTTATCTTTGGTGTGCCCAGATGATGCTGCCAAAACTGCTTGTCGTTGTTCTTGCCATCCTGCAGGAAATGAAAATAGAATAAGGTGTATGCATCAGTAAGTTGATACATCTCGTCGCGCTTCTTCTGTCCGAACGAGGTATAGCGGCGAATGAAGTCACTTTGTTCCAGTTCATCCAATACTCTAGTCGCACTCCCCGCATTTGGCAAGCCTGTGGCTTCCAGTATCTCATTGCGAGTCAATCCCTTGCTCTTTGCAGCCATGGCTTTTACTATCAGTAAGTGGTTGTCTGCATTGCGGAACATGGCTTGATACAGATTCTCGTATTCTCGATGGAGTTGACCATCGGGATGAAACAATAACTCATCGATGTTCTGCGCCAAGCTCTTGGTTGATTCCAGCATGCTGAGATAATAAGGCACACCGCCAAACACCATGTAGCTTATTACTTGGTCGTAATGGTTCATGGCAATCTTTTTATCCTTATAAAACTCTTCGCACTCTCGGAGGGTAAAAGGATGCAAATGAATGCGACGATTCACTCGACCATATAATCCACCATGATTGTTGAAAACCTTGTTGATAATCCACGAAGTGGCTGAGCTACAGCAAACTAGCAAAATATCCGTTCTTGCCGAAGCCCAACTGTTCCAAAACCATTCCAAGGCGGTAAGAAAAGAGCCGTCCACTCCATTCATCCATGATAATTCATCAAGGAACACCACTTTCTTCTGCTCCTTGGATGCTTCCAGTATCTTGATGAGCGCATCGAATGCCTCTAGCCAGGTCTTTGGCAGAGCAAGGGGTGCATCAGAATATTTGCAAAGCGCATGGTAGAAATACATGAGCTGTACATCCTTGTTTTCCTGGTTGACACCTGTGGCATAAAATGCCAACTTGTCGTCAAAGGCCTCTCTTACAAGAAAAGTCTTGCCTACGCGACGGCGACCATATACGACAACAAACAGCGATTCCTCTACTTTGTATGCCTCTTCGAGCTGTTGTAGCTCACGTTTCCTTCCTATTATCTTTGTCATAATGTTATATAGTGAATGGATTAAACAATCTGCTTGTTTTGGCTGCAAATATACAAAAAATACCACTTAAAGCCAAACGAATTGGTAAGAAAGTGGCTCTAAGTGGTAATTTTAACATATTTAGAGCCACTTTAAGCGCACAGATTGGGCATGGAATGACAGAAAAAGGAATTTGAGAAGTACAATCAGGCTTTTTGATTCGGCTATCTTTTTGCATAAAGTAAGCAGTTCCTGTATATCTATTCACTATTTGTAAGTTTTTTGCCAATTAATTGCATAAAATTATCAAATTATTAGCGTATATCGAAAATAATGTGTAACTTTGCAGCCGCAAACAGTTATCAATTATCAAGAAGGCGGCTATAAGTTCCGCTAATGAGTATTAAGTTAGAAGAAAATGGCATATACAAGATTGAGTGCTGCCGAAGCGGCAGCGATGATTAACGATCAAGATACAATCGGATTGAGTGGTTTCACACCAAACGGCGTGCCTAAGGCAACCTTCCGCGAACTCTCCAAGAGAGCCGTGGCTGAGCACGAGGCGGGCAGACCTTTCCAGGTGGGCATCCTCACGGGTGCTTCTACCTCGCAGAGTATCGAAGGTGACATGGCAGCAGCCCATGCCATCAAGTTCCGTGCGCCATTTTCTACCAACAAGGATTTCCGCACCCATACCAATCTCGGTGAAATCGACTACGAGGATATGCATCTCGGCCACATGGCTGAGCGCCTGCGCCGTGGTTTCTATGGCGAGATAGACCTTGCCATCATCGAAGTTTCTGATTTGGAAGAAGGCGAAACCACCTGCAAGGCATTCCTTACCTCTGCCGGCGGCATCGTTCCTACCATCGTCCGCCTTGCCAAGAAGGTGCTCATCGAGAAGAATACCTTCCACAGTCCAGCTTCCCGCTATCTGCACGATGTATATGAGATAGCAGAATGCCCATTCCGCACACCTATCCCTATCATGAACGTAGGTGATAGAATCGGTAAGGAGTATGTGGAGATTGATGCACATAAGATTGTGGGTGTGATAGAATGCAACATTCCGGAGGAGGCGCGTGCCTTCAAACCGCTCGACCCTGTGACCGAACAGATGGGACATAATGTGGCTGATTTTCTGGTCAGCGACTTGAAGAAGGGACATATTCCTCCTCAGTTCCTGCCTTTGCAGAGCGGAGTGGGCGTAACTTCCAATGCCGTTCTTGAGGCATTAGGACAGAACCCTAACGTGCCGGTATTCAGCGTTTATACCGAGGTGGTTCAGGATGCTGTAGTGAAATACATGCGCGAGGGAAGAATCAAGGATGCTTCCTGCTCTTCGCTCACCGTAACAAACGATACATTGAAAGAGGTGTATGATGATATTGATTACTTCAAGAAGCATCTCACCATCCGCCAGAGTGAGATTTCAAACTCTCCTGAGGTCATCCGTCGTCTGGGTGTCATCGCCATGAACACCGCCATTGAGTGCGATATCTACGGCAATGAGAACTCCAGCCATATCTGCGGCAGCAAGCTAATGAATGGTATCGGCGGTTCCTGCGATTACGAGCGCAATGGTTACATTTCTATCTTCACCACACAAAGTACCACCAAGAACGGTTGCATTTCAGCCATTGTTCCTATGTGCAGTCATGTGGACAGTACCGAGCACGATGTGGATGTGATTGTTACCGAACAGGGAGTAGCCGATCTCCGTGGCAAAGGCCCATTGCGCCGTGCCAAGGAGATTATCGAAAACTGTGCCCATCCGGATTACCGCCCTATGCTTCGTGAGTATCTGAAGTTTGCCGAGAAGGGCCACGAGCCACAGAGCATGCGTGCTGCCCTCGCCATGCACGATACCTTCCTGAAGAAGGGCGATATGAGATTGACTGATTTCGGAGAATATCTGAAATAAGAGAAGGCCGAAAGATTGTGAAAAACGAGAAGACAAATCTTTCATAGATGACTCAGAAAAATATTGAATTATATGATAAGCGGCATTCATATCCAAGGAATGCCGCTTATTATTTGTTATAAGCATATAGAAAACACTTTAATTCTATATGAATAAACTATACTCCCAGAAGAAAGTTCCGCATAAAGACGCTGAACGGAGAAGTAATTAGGCATCAAAACTTTTTCTTATCAGAACAAGAATAATTTCAATTAACATAGGAGAAAGTTTATCCCTTAATCGAGCTATCGCACGACGCTTCTGTACCTTCACCGTCTCAGCGGAGATGTCCAGTTGCTCTGCAATCTCCCTGTTTTTCTTCCCCTCCATGCAAAGAAGAAAGACTTCCTTTTGGCGAGGAGGCAACTCATCTATCGCAGCAAAGAGTTGACGATAGATTTCTTCCTTATTAAAAATATCCAAGGTATCATCCACCAGCATAAACTCCTGCAGATTATCAACTATACTCTGCCGATAGTTGTTGTGTACCGCTTGATGACGCAGGTAATTGAGAGCAGAGTTATGCACCGTATTATATAAATAGGCGGAAAACTTGGAAATACTGTTGAAAAAAGGGCGACGTTCCCATAGAACAGAGAAAAGATCCTGCACGATATCTTCTGCAATGGTCATTTCCACAAACTGACAACCATAACTCACCAAGGCACGATAATATTTATCGTACAACAACTCGATGGCCTGATTATCCCATTGGCAAATTATTGCAAGTTCAATATCACTTTTCTCACTCATGAGTGCAAAGATACGCATTTTTATGCAGTAAAATTAAAAAATGCAACTTTTTTTCACTTTTTTCTTGATTTTTGTAACCACAAACGCACCCAAGTGTGTTATAATAGTAAATACAGAGAATAATTCTATCACAAAAGTATTAGAAAATATGAATAAGAATATTGATATCAATACACTCGTCAGTAAATTACTGACTGGCGAAATCTCAGAGGAAGAAGGCAAGGAGCTCTTATCAAGAGTAGAGCAAGATGCGTCGCTAAAAGACAAAATAGAGCATCTCATGAATGAAGATGATTTTCTCCAACGCTACCATCTCTACAAGAGCATTGATGCCGAGAAAGCAAAAGCTACATTCAAAGCATCTCTCCAACATGCAGAGGAACAGGAAGATAGAAATGATGAAAAAGCTGCTACCATCATCTGGTTGCGACGCATAGCCGCTGCAGCAGCTATCGCCCTCATATTAATGGGTACATGGATGTATTTCGGACATCAAGGTTCCACCCCACCAGCCGTCATCACCGCAGAACTGCATCAAGCCATAGAACGGGTTCAGCAGAATGACATGAATGGAGCTACACTTACCATCAACGGCAAAACCATCAAGGTGAAAGATGCACAGAGTGCATTGGCACAAACAGAAAAAGTAGCTGACAGTAAGGATGGAAGCAGTTTCTTTGGAAGCGACGAAATAACAGAAAGCTCCCTGATAACAAAGAAAGACAAGGAATTCTGGATGGTACTGGACGACGGAACCTACGTGCATCTCAACTACAATACCACCCTCATCTATCCTAATCACTTCGTAGGCAGCGAGCGTAAGGTAAAGCTCAAGGGAGAAGCCTATTTCATCGTGGCCAACGACTCGAAGAAACGACCTTTCATAGTAGAGACTGCCAACGGAGAAGTACACGACTATGGTACCGAGTTTAATGTCAACACGATGAAGGAAAAAGGTGTAACCAGCGTTGTTCTGGTGAAAGGTAAAGTTGGTGTGAGCAGCAAGTACGGTAAAGAATACCTGTTGAAACCAGGCGATATGGCAACCCTGAAAGCAGGCAGGACACCAGACATCCAGCAAGTGGATGTTAATCTTTACACCTCTTGGAACACGGGCAACTTCTTGTTCGACGGCTGCACGCTGCAAGATCTGATGGAAGTTATCTCCCATTGGTACAACATGAAGGTGGAGTTCTCGTCCGAAGACATGAAAGAACTGCGATTCACAGGCAGCATTGACAAATACGAACCGATGGGACAGACTCTCAATGCAATAGAGAATATCACAAGATTGAAGATAACTGCCAAGGAAGGCATCATCAACATCAGAGAATATAAACATTAATATTATATACAACATGAAGAGATTTTTATCAATAATGGCAATAGCCTTGTTAGCGTGCATCGCAACAATGGCTGCCACAGCCAAAAAGACGAATCTGAAAGTACTCTATGTAGGAGGTCATTCCGACATAGAGACTTTTGGAGTAGCAGACTATGACAAGGAAGCTCATGCCAAGAGTATCGTGACAAGAACTGCCGCCTGGAAAGTCTTTCTTGAAACATATTTCACTACAGTGAAAACGGTACAAGGAAAAGACTACAACTACAGGATGTCATACGACTATGATGTAACCATCATTGATGGCGACCCAACTCCTATTGAGCCACGTCGCACAATCATTGAAAATGACAGATTCAGCAAGCTGATACCAGCCAAGTATTTCCCAGAGAACTTTGACCGTCCTGTCATCACCATCGCAGACGAAAGCGAGACAACAGGTCGCTATATCGGTGTGAAAAACGACTGGTATTGTCTCTGCCTTCTTGGTCATGCTTACAACATGAATACCAAGAGTGCCATCTTCAAAGGTCCTTATAAGGTGAAGATAACCACCACAAATCGCCCAACTCCTGCAGGCGCAAAGGAATATGCAGAAATGTGCCAGGAGAAGCTTCCAGATATGATTCCGATGTGGAAAGTACAGAATAAAGACTATAGCAACACCAAGGGTTATAAGGCAGGTTTGGTTACTCGCCAGTGGGGCTATCTGGATTCTCCTGATACAGAAATCATATCGGGTGGCGAAAGTGCCAAGAGCTATGGAGCCATCGCCATCGGTCGCCATGCCAACTTCTTGCATTGGGGTTTCTCTGCGTCTCCTGCAGATATGACAGAAGAAGCTAAGCCGGTTTTCCTCAATGCAGTTATTTATATCAACAAGTTTAAAGGTCATCATATCATTGCCCGCAAACTCAATGAGGGAATTTCTACCCGCACTACAATTGATGAGCACAAATATACCGTAAGCAAAGAAAACTACGAAGCTTACAAAAACTCGATTGAAGGTTTCAACAATCAGATTAAGCATCTGGCGGATTCACTTCAAAAGGTGGTTGCTGCTGGCGGCAAGATGAGCGAAACAGACAAGATGTATATGAAAATGGCAGAAAATCCTCAACCCATTCCATCCTATATTGACTATGTAAAGGAAAGGGCAGGAGAACTGTATGAAATGTTTGGCACCGATGTTGACAAATATTCAAGCTATTATACCGAAAATCGCCCATATTTCTATGGCAATCTGAACGATTATGATATTAAGCTCGATGAAGATGCCAAGAGCATCGGCATCGCCAATAACGACAAGCGTATCCTTGACAAAGCTATCTCCATGTGGGAAAAAGGTCAAGACATAGAGAAGGCAAAGCGCATCCTCTATCGCTATACGTTGCTCCGTTACGACAATGCCAAGCAATGGCGAGAGTGGTATAATAAATATCAGAGCAAACTCTTCTTTACTGAGAGCGGAGGCTGGCTGTGGCTGGTCAATGATCTCGATCCGAAGACTCCAGGCAATGACTACAGCGTTCTCAAATTCTACGATTTCAATGAAAGCAACATCGCTCCTATCCAAGAGAAAGCAACCAAAGAAGAGCCTGTTGCCCTATCATCCGCTGTCAGCGCTGTGGGCAAAGACAAGGAACTCATCATCCGCATGAAGATATATCCAGGCTATCACATCTATGCAAAGGTAAGCGATCAGGACCCTTATATCCAAACGACTTATGACCTCAAGGCAGAAGGCGATGTCAAACTGGTAGGCGAACTTCAGAAACCTGTTGGCAGACCTATGGCAGGCTCTAAATCTATCATCCTTGAAGGTGAGCAGATTTTCCGTCAGAAGATAGAAGGCAAATCGGGTAAGATTACCTTTATAGTCAACTATCAGGCTTGCGATAGCCATGTTTGTCTGATGCCAAAGAGCAAGACTATCACGATAGAATTATAAAAATATTGGTTTAATTTTATAACAAGAGAGAATGAAAGAATTTGGAAGAATGAAACGAATCCTTTTCGCTACCTCCCTGCTTGTAGGAGCAACCCTATGTGGAGGAACCAGTACTGCTATGGCTCAGCAGCCAAAGCACCAGACGGTAACTATCAATGCAAAGTCGATGAGCGTGAAACAGTTCTTCGCTGAAGTCAAGAAACAGACTGGCTTGAACTTCATCTACAGTACAGATTTGGCAGCCAAGTTGCCACACATCACGGTGAATGCCACCAACCGCCCGTTGCGCCAAGTACTTGACGAGGTGATGAACAAGGTAAACTGCCGTTATGAGATTGAGGGTAATATCGTGACTATCACTCGCCGTATAGCAGGTGAACGAGTACGTAATGTATCCGGTGTCGTCTCCGATGAAAGTGGCGAGCCGCTGATTGGTGTGTCCGTATGCATCGACGACAGCAAGGTTTGCACCATCACCGACAGCAAGGGTTTCTATACCTTGAAGGTGCCAGCCAATGCTTGCACCTTAAAGTTCAGCTACCTCGGTATGAGCAATGCAGAATTGCGTCTGGGAAGCGGTAGAGCACCTTTAAGCCGTAACATACAGATGGTTACCGACAATCAGCTTTCTGATGTTGTGGTAACAGGTTATCAGGAGATTTCCAAACCTAAGATGACAGGTTCTGTCACCACCATCACCTCAGCCAAATTGGACGAGCGTTACACCACCAACATCATGAACAACCTCGAAGGTCGCGTGGCAGGTCTTTCCACTTATAATGGAAAGATGACTATCCGTGGAACCTCCTCTCTCTATGCCGAGACCACCCCATTGCTGGTTGTGGATGGCGTACCTGTAGAGGGAAACATCGACGATTTGAACCCTTACGACATCGAGAGCGTAAACATATTGAAGGATGCCGCAGCCAATGCCATCTATGGTGCCCGTGCATCCAATGGTGTCATCGTAGTAACCACCAAGAATGCCAAGAAGGCAGGCAAGATAGACATCGACTTCGCAGCCAACCTCACGGTATATGAGAAGAAGAACGTAGATTATGCCGACAATTTCTATATGACTCCAGAACAGCAGGTGGATACCGAGGCCAAGTATTGGGACTACTATTTCTTCCATAATGATGGTGAAGTGGCTGACCCTATCGGTACTACTGCTCAGTCAATCTCTATGGGTACCCAAGCAGTAACTCCTATCGAATATGCCTATTACCAGCGAGCTAAGGGAGAAATTTCCGAGGAAGATTTGCAGAACCAGTTGGCTTCTTTCAAGAAGAACAACTATGCCAAGGAGTATGCAGATGCTGTATATAAGCAGAGAGTGATGCAGCAGTACAACCTCTCACTTCGTGGCCGCAGCGATAAGTTCACCAACAACCTGACTATCAACTATAAGTATGACAACAGCGGACTGATCAATCATTTCGCCAATCAGTTCAATGCCCAGTATAAGGGTTCATACAATGTAGCCAAGTGGCTCACAGCCTCCATGACTATCAATGGTATCTATAGCAAGAGTAAGGAAGTAGGTTACGACAACAATAGCTACTATAGCGATATCTGGAAACAACCAGCCTATATGCCATTCTATAATGCTGATGGAAGCATCAAAGGACAACACTATTGGTATGATGGCAATGATTACATGACCTTCGGTTCTCCTTTTGAGGATTTAAGCTCCAATCCAGTGGATGAGTATTACAATAACACCCAGGTTACCCGCCGTCAGTATATGCGCTATCATGGAGATTTGCTCTTCAAGATTATTGACGGATTGACTGCCAATGCCCAGTTTGTATATGAAACCAATCATAACACCGTAGAATGGAATGCAACACAAGATAGTCATGTGATGCGTACCATGCGTAATGCTTATTATTATCAATCTGCAGATGGCACTATCAAGAACTACGTTCCTACCACTGGCGGTCTGCTCCGTACTACAAATAGTGACGGACGTTATTGGACAGCACGTGGACAGTTGAATTATGCCAAGACCTTTGGCAAGCACGACATCATGGCGATTGCCGGCTTGGAATTCCGTGAAACCAAACTGACAGGTTCTAAGGCCTTAATGCTGGGTTATGACGACCAGTTGCAGACAAGCTCTACCCACACAATAGACTTTGGAACATTGAGTACCATGAACTATTCACCTCTTTTCTTTGGCGCCTCAGGTGGTTTCCCTGCAAACCAGTTTGTATTCGATCCTTATATCAATGAAGGAATGGGAGTTGTTCCTGAGACTCACCACAAGTATGCTTCTGGTTATTTCAACCTTACCTATACTTATGATGAGAAATACAATGTGTTCGGTTCATTCCGTAAGGACTATGCTGATGTATATGGCTTGAACGCCAAGTTCCGCGGCACGCCACTCTGGTCTGTAGGTGCAGGATGGTTGATTCATAATGAAGACTTCATGAAGGATATCAAATGGGTAAACTTCCTGAAACTCCGTGCCAGCTATGGTGTGACTGGTAACATCTATCAAGGTGCAACCAGTTATATGACAGCTACATCAGGAGAACTCAATCAATATACCAACTTGCCATACGGCACCATCGAAAGTCCTGCCAACCCTAACTTGAAGTGGGAGCAGAGCCGCACTACCAATATCGGTATCGACTTCGGATTGCTCGACAACCGCTTGCGTGGTTCCATCGATTATTATAACAAGGTGGCAAAGGATGTGTTCTCTTATCGCACCCTCGACCCAACAACGGGTTTCACCTCTATGTTCGTCAACATGGCTTCTATGCGCAATCGTGGTATAGAATTGCAGATTACTTATGATTGGCTGAGAGGGGCAAGCCGTAAGAATTGGAGTTGGACCACCAACTTCACCATGTCACACAACAGTAATATTGTAACCGATGTAGAGAACCCATCAAACAGCGCATCCCAGTTGATTGAAAGACCATACGTCAAAGGAAAGCCATCCAGCGCCCTCTGGTCATACCGCTTTGCTGGCATCAGCGACCAAGAAGGCGAGAAGGGTCAATCTCTGTTCTACATTGAGGATGGGGGCAAATCTCACAGTGCAACAGGCAAAAGTATAAGCATCTTGGAATACTCTGGTCAGAGCGAGCCAAAGGTTATCATGGGTATGGACAACAGCGTAAGATGGAACGGATTCTCTTTCAGCATTCTGATGGCTTACTATGGCGGTCACATGATGAGAGCCTTGGCGCATAATGAAACATTCTCAAGCACCTGGAGCACCGCTATCGCCAGCTATTTCCTGAATGCATGGACACCAGAACACCCAACAGATATTCCAGGCATTGGCAGATATGCCTCTACAGCGACTGGCTCTGAAACGACCTATAGCAATAATGCTATTCATCATGCAGACTTCCTGAAGATTAGAAATATCGTATTGGGCTATGACTTCCCACAGGAGTGGTTCAGAGGAACAGGCATCAATCGCTTCTCTCTCCGCTTCCAGATAGACAATCCTAAGTATCTATGGGTAGCCAACGATGTGCATGTTGACCCAGAGACTCTTGGACTCCGCAATCCAAGTTCATACATCTTTGGTCTGAACATCAGTTTCTAATCTCTAGAATCATATAACATAAAAAGTAAGATCACAATGAAAAAAACAATATACAGTTTACTGGCAATCACAGCATTGCTGTTCTCATCTTGTGAGAGTTTCACGGAATTGGAGCCAAAGGGCAAGAACTTGCTTACCACAACCGACCAATTAGAAATGCTTCTCAACAAAGAGTATGAGGGATGTTCCTCTGATATGCGACAAATGGCTGGTGATATGATATATGCCTACAGCAATGTAGCAACAATCATCAGTCAGCCAGTTAAGACCCGCAACGTCATCATCTGGACTTACGATGAAGCCAATATGGACAAGATGGCAGAATTGACTCCCAGTGATCAAGACTACACTAATTTCTACGGCTACATCGGCACGATTGCCAACCCAATTCTCTCAAAGATTGATGCCGCATCTGGTACGGAAGCAGACAAGAAACTTTTGAAAAGCGAAGCCCTGACATTGAGAGCCTGGTCATTCTATATGTTGGTCAACAAGTTTGCCAAGGCTTACAATCCAGCTACAGCTGCTACAGATCCAGGAATTATCCTGATGACAGAGGATAAAGATATCCAGACTGCTCAACCTAAGAGTACGATTGAGGAAGTTTATCAGCAGATACTCAAGGATGCCAATGAAGCAATTGAGTTGGATGGCCTTCCTAACTCTGCCGTTAACAAAATGCGCTTCAGTAAACCCACAGCTTATGCCGTAAAGGCATTGGCATTGCTCAACATGCAGAAGTATGACGAGGCAGAAGAAGTGGCCAAGCAGGCTATCGCCATCAATGGCACTATTAACAACTATAATACCTCATATCTTGGTAGTACCCAAGGTTATATAACAGGCGGGACTTATCCTGTTATCAATCGTGGCAAGAAAGGAACCGATGAGGATTATTTCTTAAATGGAAATTCTGAAAGCTTCAATGCTTACACCCCTACTACCATGGCAAACTTTGAGGATGGACATGCCTATAAGGACAAGATGAGCAATATGAATATGATGTATGATTACATGATGGATGCCGGAGTAAGTATGCTGGGTGAAACTGGTTTCAATTTTACTTATGATCTCAACTCGTTTTGGAATGATGGCGGTCTTCGCTCTACCCAAATGTATCTCACCATCGCCGAATGCGAGACCCACAAAGGCAACTACGATACAGCCATGGAATATCTCGACAAGGTGCGCGTAAACCGCATCGATCCAGCCAGGTATCAGCCCCTCAAAGGCACAGTCAGCACCATAGATGAAGCCATCAAGCACGTGAAGCAGGTGACCATGAATGAGGACATTTACTCTGTCAATATCTTCATAGACAAGAAGCGCTGGAACCAGTGCGATGGCTGGAAGCAGAACTATAGCCGCACACTTGCTGGAAAGACTTATACCATCACTCCAGACAGTAAAATGTGGATATTCCCATTCCCTCAGAGCGTGATAAACAATAATGGTAATATCACACAGAACTACAAAGAATAAGAAAACAATATACAAATTTCCGAAAACGAAAAGAGGTCAAGCAAAGCATTTCAACAAGCTTTACTTGACCTTTCTTTATCTCCCTTTACCTATACCGATAAAGCAGTCGAACCCTTTTTGTCTGCATCTTACAGGAATCCGGAGGATCGCCTACTGACTGGTAATGTGTAGTGAGAATATCGTGAGTGATAACCCCAAATCGTGATGGATGATAGATGATTACATAAAACTTATTCACGAA
This sequence comes from bacterium, assembly GCA_963639495.1. Taxonomy (GTDB): domain Bacteria; phylum Bacteroidota; class Bacteroidia; order Bacteroidales; family Bacteroidaceae; genus Prevotella. The sequence goes on from CAVHWE010000025.1 coordinate 12,760, forward strand.
TACGGCTGCATCGGGTTACAAATACGGCTGCATCGGGTTACGAATATGGCTGCATCGGGTTACGAATATGACTGCATCGGGTTACGAATATGACTGCGTAGGCTAACGGAGACGTATCTGTAAGCTTATCGAGACATCTGCATCAGCTAACAGAGACGTCTGAACTCGCGGACTGAACTACTTGAGTTGCTTGACTGAACTACTTGAGTTGCTTGATTGAACCACTTGAGTTGCTTGACTGAACCACTTGAGTATTCTTCTTCATGTGCTTGCATGCAACCATAAAACTTTTTCAGCAACTTTTCCCGGAAGTATGGAAGAAGGCAGAGTTGAAGGCAAACATGAGGCCAACACAGAAACAGCTCAACGTTTGCTGGCAATGGGACTTTCTGCCGAACAGGTTTCCAAAGCTACCCAGCTACCTTTGGAAATCATTAAGAATCTGAGCAATTCATAAAAAACAGAAAGCGGAGATGTAGATTACGAATATCTCCATATAATCAAGGGTCTATACGCCACCTGTTCATCGTGGCATATAGACCCTTGCCGTTTCCCGTGAGGTGCGGATGAAAGAGGGTGTGTCATGGACTTATGACACACCCTCATTAATATGTATCACTCAGCGTCCCAAAGCCCATCGCCGCGACTTTTTTGGGGTGGGTCGGGTGCATATTCACCCGGACACACTTCGGTTTCTGTTACATTGCTGCCAACGAGCATGGTCGACGCTTCAATGTGGATAAGCGTCATGGCTGGTGCCATGTATGGTTTTTTATTATTCATGTTGTTATCTGTTTTAAAGGGTTATTTTACGAATACTTTCTTGCCGTTCTTAATAAGCAGTCCGCGCTGGTTGCTGCTTACACGGCGGCCCGACAGGTCGTAAGTCTCGGAAGAGCGCTTGTCGTAGCTATAGATGTTGACTATGCCAGTCGCCGTTTCATCGCCAATCACTTGCAACATTATGCGTGCAGGAGCCACTGTCTGGGCACTACCATCACGCGGTGTGATTACAAGGTGGTGGCGCTGAGCCGGCAGGCTGTGGAAGTTGAGCCACTTGTTTCCGACAGAGTTATCAAAGAGTGACAAAGGCGAATTTGGCGTGTTGCCGCCATCACCCATTCCATTGTATATACCGGTAAAGGTGTAGGTGTTATCCACGCTCATACAGTCGATGTGCTTGCTCTCGGCCTTGGCCAAAGCCACTTCGGTCAGGTTAATGGTCATTTTCTTGTCGGCATCGGTCAGGGCGCGCACCAAGTACGGATAGTTGGCCTTGAGGGTCACCCCTTCGGCTTGGTTGAAGCTCTCCACAATGGTGCGGTCGGCCACACCGTCGTTGTCATCGTCATATTGGTGCACGTTGTTGATGCGCGAGAAAGCGTACTTCTTGCAAAGCTCCGGTGTGAGCTTCAGTTCAAACGGCACATACCACGTTGTCCAGTTCGTGCCACCAAAATTGCGGGCATAGTTCAATTCATACACTTCTGCACCATTGGCAAGGGTGTATGCCACGCCGTCTGCCAGTTCGAACAAATCACCATAATTGCACTTTGTGCAGATGTCATTATCTCGGCTGCATGCCTCAGATTCAACAATAAGACCGCACTCACGGCATGTAGCTGAGTGCGTGCAGCTTTGGTATCCATCTGACACATAACTGAATGCCTTGTCGTGGCTACCATTATTGTCGGCCTCGAGGTGGAGGGTGTTTTCGTCATCCTGGTTGTTGCAGAACGAGAGAACGGTGCTGCCATGGCGATAGCCCATTGGGTACACTGTGTAGAGTGCGGCATCACCGTTAAGCTCAGGTTGGCTGTTTGCTTGATTGAGATCTTGTGTCCAGACGGGCGATACCGTCGTCTCGTTGTTCAAACGATAAGTAGCTTCGCCACCAGCTATCTGCTCTGCCGACAAACCTACAAATGCTGACGATGTGTTGTACTCACCATAAGCAATGCGACTGGCAAGGTCCTCAGGCTCTGTGGCATCGGCTGATGCAAACACCTTGGCGTCTTTTGAATAAAAGACTTTATCGAAGTTTGACAGACTGCCCGAAGGTTCATAGCAAGTCAAGAACACATTTGGGTTTGTTTCTGTCCCTCTCACTTTGCAAGAGCCTACATAGCAGTTTGTGATTCGACTATCGGTTTTGGGGTCAGTGTATCCCATCAAACCGCCCACATTGATTTTGCCCGTCACATTACCATAGTTGGCGCAGGCTTCCATGATGATACTATTGTTAGATTTACCTATGATGCCACCTACGAACGTGCCGGTTGATACAATATCTACATAGCTTGCACAGCCCCGCACAACGGTTACGGAAGAGCTTTTTCTTGTAACCCAACCTGTTATGCCTCCCACACAGTCAGCACTGCCACTTGTGTTGATACGGCCCTTGGCCACACAATTATAATAATTGCCACCGTATGAATAACCAGCAATCATACCCTGGTCTACGCATGACGACTCGATTATACCCTCAACTGTGAGATTCTTGATAGTACCACCATCGACGAAGCCGAACAATCCGACATAGCCACCCTGGTAGAACGAAGAATACAGGTTCTTTATGCAGTGTCCGTTGCCGTCAAACGTGCCTGCAAAGGCATTTGACTTTGAAACAGGTATCCAACTTGATGCTGAAGCATAAGCCAAGTCTATGTCATTAACCAGTTTGGCGTGTGCTGTAATCTGTCCATTTCCTAAGTTTGATTGGTCGCGCAAATATTCCAACTGCGCCACGTTTGAAATAAGGTAAGGATCATTGGCAGTACCTTTGCCGTGCAATTCGCGGCTTTCGTGGCACACCGTGCAGAAACCGCCATCCTCATACTCCTGAGAGTGGGCGGGCGTAGCTGTCTCCTTTGTTTGGTCGTTGGTATACGCTTCGCTCAGCAGATGTCCGTTGCACAACTTGCTGCCTGAGAAGTAGACTGTCTTGCCGTTCAACACGGGATAGGTGTTTTCTTGCTCCAGGTCTTGTCCCCAGGTGCTGTTAACTGATGCCAGCAAGCTGGCCAATTTGCCCGAAGCCACGTCAGCTTGATGAACAGCCTGCGCCGACGCTGAGATTGTACCATCACCATAGTACTTGCCTACAGTAGCCGTTCCATTTTCAACCACAAGGCCTTCCTCTACATAATATGTATTTGCAAAAGCCTTGCTCGGGTCATTTCCATATTTACCCACAAGCAGTCCTGCGTATTGGTTGGTGGCCTCTACACGGCCAATGCTGTAATTGTTGGTATTTTGTGGAGCATAGCATGCACCAGCCAGACCACCCACATATTGCTTTCCTTTTACATTGCCCACATTCATGCAGTTGCTCATTCCCAAGCTCTTGCTGTTGGGGTTTAACTGGCCAGCCAGACCGCCAACATTGTCGCCTTCGGATGTGATGTCGGCAAAGTTTGCGCACAAAGAAAATCCTTGCCCGTAACCGACTATGCCGCCAACGTATTCACTGTTTTGACCTGAGCCCGTCACTGTGGCGCGGTTGGTGCACGAAGTAATAACGTTGCCGTTATATGGCATGATTCCGGCAATGCCACCTACATTTTTGTATCCCGTTACGCTGCCTTCACTTTTGCAGTTTTCCAGTTTTGTATTTGATGCGCCAAAACCTAACACCAAACCCACATATTGCCCTGATTGTTCATTTCCTTCTTCATAAAAGCCCGTCACGTTTCCTTGCACAGTGACGTTCTTAATTTCAGCACCATCTACGTACCCGAACAACCCGAGGTAATTGCCAGAGCTATTGATGTACAAGTCGCTGACAGTATGTCCGTTGCCGTCAAATATGCCTTTGAAGTGGTTTTCGCCACCAATAGGATTCCAGTTAGCCTCTGCAACGTTGTTTGCAGCATCGGCTGGGTGACAAACAGCTTTCAAACTGATGTCGTTTGCCAGATAGCACTTGATGCTTTCGATTGGAGAGGGATTTGTCACTGCGTCATAAGCTTGCACTTGATTGTGCAACCACACCAAATGACCTGCCTTGCTGAAGGCGTAGTAGCCATTAAACGGCGATGCCTCATCAGCCACAAGCGTTGGTGCTTCGCCCTCAATATGTCCGCACACCGAGCAATATTTCACTCCGTTCTCATCGAATTCGGCAGGTAGGGTGTGTGGAATCATATCTATCCACACGCCCGTTTCAGCATCTGCATCATCAGTGTAGGCATTTTCACAGGTCTCCTCCTTAAAGTATGTATTGCAACCGCTGCAATACCAATATTCGTGGTTACCCTTTTTGCTGCAAGTGGCAGCCTGTGCTGACACATGATCGGTAGTGTGTTCCTTGGTTGGTATAATCCAGCTGTTCTCTTCTATTTGCTCGTTAGTTTCGGTGTTATAATATTTGTTGCACACCGAGCAGTGATAATAGCCAATGTTACCCGCAGTGGTGCAGGTGGCTTCAACTGCATCAACCTGCAGGTCTTTAGTGTGCCCCTCGGAGCATAATTTTGCCCCGCACCGGGTGCACTCGTTCTGGTCATTAAAGTCATGTCCGAGCGCTTTAACTTTCAAGTCTGTCACAATGTGTTGTCTTGACCCGTCGCTCCACTGTTTGCCGCAGTCAGCACAACTCCAGTATTCAATAGTACCGTCGGCAACACAGGTGGCAAGCACCTCATCGTGATGCGTAAGGTTGTGAGTCACAAAGGACGGGTTATTGCTAAAACTGGTTGCAGCCGAGTGGTCGCCAGTACAAGGTCCCGCTGCATACAACACACTGCCGCCTATTACAGGATATTTGTCCTTAGGGTCGGTACTAATGTTCTGTCCCCACGTTTGTGTGCTGCAGTTCTGCTGCAACTGCCAGGTAAGCCAACCCGAAGTAAGCTGCTCTGCCGTAGGGGTGAGACAATTGGCAGTGTTATTAACTTTGTTATCTTCCCAACTAATGCCAGACTGCAACACAGGCACATCGGTCTGAGCCGTACCGCCAACATAAATATTGCCAGTATTGGCCAAGATACCGCTTGCTTTTACAAGTAACCCTTTGCCAACAATGACGCCCACAAGTTCAGATTGTGCTTTGAGGTAGATATTTCCGAAATTTGCGCAGTTACTGATTTCTACGTACCATGGATAACCGAGCAAACCGCCAACTCCACAGTCATTAGCTACTGGCTGTGTAATCTCGATATCACCATAGTTGGCACAATCTGTCAACTTTGCAAATCCATCGCCATTTGAAACAATGCCCCCAGCCAGACCTCTTCCTGCAGTTATTTTACCATAATTACTGCAATTGGACACTTTTCCAATATAGTGAATAACACCTGCTGCATACATACTGCTGGCCGTCACATCGGCACGATTTATGCAGTTCTTTGCATTTCCAACACAACTGCTTATGCCAGAAATATTTCTTGTACCAGCAATACTGCCACTTATAACTTCTATATTCTCAAACGTGACACCACTGCCCGAACCAGACACTGCGGCAATATAACTTTCGCCAACTATTTGAACGCTGGCCATCTTCAAATTTTTGACAGATGCAGGTGCACTTGATGCGGTTGGTTTTATATATCCAAAAAGCCCTAAATTTGAACCATTCTCGTCATTTATATAGAGATTGGATATTGTGTGGCCGTTTCCGTCAAAGACTCCATCAAAATGATATTCACCATCATACGTGTAAATGCCAAATTTAGCAATCGGCGTCCAGTTGCCTTTGCCCTCGCCACACACGGTAGAAAGGTCAATGTTGTTCATAAGTTTGGCACACGCCGTGGTGTGCACCACGTTGTCGCCACTCTCGCCATTCACATAGCTGGCATACCACTTGAGTTCCTCAGCTGTGTTAATGAGGAACGGATGTTCACTGCTGCCATCTCCTTCCGAAGGCTGCGTTTGTGCCCATGCCCCCCCATAAGGCATGAGGATCGCCATCACGAGCAGCAGCATCGTGACGAGCCGATACGGTTTGTGTAATTGTTTCTGTTTCATACACGTTTTGTTATTAATGAATAATGTAAAATATTTTATTTCGTTTATCTGTTCTTAAATTCTTCAAGAGGATAGGGTACTTTCCTCTATGATGGGATAGACTACACCATCAAGCCAGTTCATTCATCTGAGCCAAAACTCACTCCTGGAAATACAAGAGGTTTAACAGCATGATGAATACCGATGTCAGAAATAAAAAGATATCCGAAGATGATGCCTAACATGAGTGCCGCCATCCCGATGATGATCAGGGCGAGTTCTATCCTTGGTATGGTTTCTAATAATTCTTTCATGGTGCAAATATAGTGTTTTTTTTTCAAAAAAGGTGTCGCATTCCTCTGTATAGGTGTCGCATTCCTATGAAAAAGAGGGTGTGTCATAAGTCTATGACGCACCCTTTTTCTATCTATTAATTTCCATAA
>CAVHWE010000026.1:0-10236 GCA_963639495.1 bacterium
CGCTCCGCGTCGTCATTGAAGCCGAATTCCGCCTTTGCATAAAGCACAACCGCCCGATCAAGAAGGGGATCGCCCAGCGTTTTACTGGACGATCCCGCTTCCGCCGGAATGTTGATACCGACAAGGCGAAGATCAGCGATCGCCGCATTTATGAGATCGGAAACTTCACCGTCAGGCGCCGTCCCGCTCAACCGCAACGCCAGCTTTACCTTGTCAAGCATTTGTCAGCCCTCCCGCTTTAGGCGGTCGCCTTGACCAGCTTCACGATGGCTTCGCCGATAGCGGGCGCGCAATCGAAGATCGCGATACCGCTATATTTGTAGCTGTTCGTGTCGATGTCGTAGGCGCTCTTCACGCCGATATTTTCAGCAAGGTTCGCGCAAACCTTCTTGAAGTCGCCCAAGAAGGCTTCGTGATCCGTGACGTAATCGGACAGAAGAACGGGATAGCCGTACACGAAGTACGCGTTGTTCTGAACGGTTACAATGTGGTTCTTGCTGTTGTCCTGCAACGGCATAAAGTCGGTGAACAAGGTTTTCTTGTTCATAACGAACTTGCCGTTACGGTCATAGCCGGAAGGCAGAAACCCGATCAGCGTTTGGACGTTCGCGGCGGTAAGCGCGCCCGTCTTTGCAACGGTAACGCTGTTGGTCGCGCCCCAAGTGTTCGCGTTGTCAATGCCCTTCGGCTGGGAAGAACCCGTGCCGTTGATAAGCAAATCTTCGACTTTGCGGGCGATAGCTTCCGCCAGCATATTGACGATCCAGCTTTCAAACGCGGTAATGCTCATAGTCATTACAGTATCGGAAATCTGAACCAGCTTGACGATCTCGTAACCGGAAAGGGAAACGGTGGTCAGCGTGTCGGCGGCGGCGGTAATGCTTGCGTTCTCGGTGTGGATCGCGGCGGCGTTGTTCGTGCCTTCGATCGCGAACTTTACAGCGCCCTTGACGTGCAGAAGGGTAACTTCATTCAGCATAGGCGCAAGCGTCTTTACCTTGCTGATAATCTCGTTCGCGGTCTGCGTCGGGATAACCTCCGCACCCGCGCCGCTGGCGTTGCTGAATGCGCGCTTCTCTGCGTCGTTCAGCGGAAGGCGGCGAATGTTTTTCAGCCACGCGGAACGATATTCGGGCGTACCGAAGGGATCATCGGGCGCGGCGTGGTCGTCGCCGTTGTTCTGCTGGAAGGAACGGGAAACAATGCCCGCGCCCTTCGCGATATTGTCAAGAATGCCGTTGCGCTTCTCGGCGGCGGCAATCAGTCCGGCGCGCTCTTCGGTAAGCTGGGTGGTTTCCTGCTCCAGCGCGTCAATCTCTGCGGCGGTCATAGCGTCGCCGCGCTGTTCGATCTCCTGCTTGATAGCCGCAAGGCGGGCTTCGATTTCTTTAATTCTCATTGTGTTAAACCTCCATCATAAGTTTGATTTTCAAAAGTTTCTTCCGGCGTTCCAGCCGCTCCTGCTGTTCCCTCTCGATCACTCCGTCGAAATAGGATCGTGCCGAAATATCGGTATCGGCGTTCGCCGGAATGGATACCGCCGAAACGTCGTAAACCTTCGCAATTTTCAAGATCGTGCGTGTGCGTGTGTCGCGGTCGTAGCTATCTTCCGATACACGGAAAGCCCACGACATTTTCGTAACAAGTCCGTTCTTGATTTCCTCGAACATATCTTGCGCCGCGCGCGATTTCGACAAGTCCGCGAACGTGAAAAGCCCGTTATCGTTAGCTTCAACGCCCAGCGTCCCGTTGGAAAGGCGGGCAAGCACCTTTCCTTCGTGGTTATACTGCATGATTACGTCGGACATATCCGCACCCGCAAGGGCGTTCCGGTCGATCCGCTCGTAATATTTGTTCCCGTCCCACTCATACAGCAAATAGGGCTTGTCGAACGTTGTTGCGTAGCCTTCCACGTAGAAGTCCGTGTCAATTCGCTTCTCCGCCGCCGTCGGGATCAATAGCGGCTGGATCATTGTTCGGTACTCCCGATCCTTCGTCTTTGGCATTTGGTGTAACCTCCTTTCCCAATTCTGAAACTTCCGCGTATTCCTTGCGGATATAATATTTCTCGCCGCCCTCAACGTGCGCCATGTTCCAAACGTCCATAACGCCGTTGCGGTTCAGCAAGCCGCGGTCAAATAACTGTGTGCTGATATTCAGCTTCGTTTGATTGCTTGCGTATTGTAAGCGGTTCGCGGTAAACGTGATCGCGTTCCCGAAGGACAATTCCCGCGCCGTGTACGTCATATTCGACATAACAAGCGAAAGCTGGATCGCGAAAGGCTCGATCTTGCCTTCGTAATACGCGTTCCATTCGTCCTCCGTGTATTTGTTTTGCAGAATGCCCGCGTTCGTGCCGAAGTAGTTAAACACGTTTTCATTGATCTGCGCCATCTGCGCGGCGTTGACCGTGAACGGCTTGCTTTCGATCGGCTTCACGTCAGCAAACTTCGCGTCGTAGATCACCATTCCCGATTGATTTTCCGCCGAAAGGTTATCCGCCGTGAAGCGTTTGCGCTCCTTCGTGATGTCCTCCGGCTTCAACATATTTGCAACCTTCGCCAAGAAGCGAATAGAAGCCGAATTTTTAACGCCGTTGATAATGCCTTGATTTTGCGTGTGGATCAACTGCATTGTAGGACGAAGCGCGGCGTTACTCTCGCCGAAGAAATCGTCGGTATACTGAAACTGTGTCATTACGCCGACGCGTTCAAATTCGATCGCGGCTTTCTGCCCGCTCCCGAACGTATAACGCAAAAACGGCGCGCCGTTGTACTCGACAACTTCGCACCGTTGAGGAAGCAGGGGATAATACCCGATCAGCCCGCCGAATTCATCTTCGATCGGAACAATGAAGCAAGTATTATTCACCGAAAGGATCGTCGCGATCCTGTAAATGAACTTCGATGTATCCATGAACGGATTAGGCTTGAACTGCAACGTCCGTTCAAGGTTCTTTTGCGCCGTGCCGCTGATCTCCGGTTTCAGCTTTGAAGCGAAGGACGCGAACGAATGTATCGCCGCGCGCGTAAGCTCCATTTCGTAAATACTTTCCGGCGCGTTGCTGAAAACGGGCGTGTACCCGTTTAGCATTTTGAAATAGCCTTCCGCCTTCAAGTCGGCTTTCGGCTTCCGGAAGATAGTTTCAAAAACTCCCATGTTGTTTATCACCCCGCATTTTTAAGCATTTCGCCGATTTCGTTATAATATTTCTGCCGCACGGTCAGCGCGTCGATCACGGAAACGAAGCCGTCAATTCGCGCCCTCTGTTCGATCTTCACGGGACGGAACTTCCGCGTTTCCATGTTGTGCTTCAATGCGACGTTGAGGAAGTGCGCCTTCAACAAGTTATTGTCGGCAATCTTGAAATTGCCGTCCTTGATAACGCCTTCAAACTCACGGATCACGGGCGCAAGGTTTTCACCCTGCCATACGTCGTCCGTCTGCCAGCCCGCGTTCTTCAAGTCGTCGATCAGATATTGCGCGGAATAGCGGTCGTACCCGATCTTCAAGATATATATTCCGTACTGATCCCGAAGCATAGAAAACCATTCGTAAACGTCGCGATAATCGACGTGGTTTTCGCCGGATAGTTTGACGATCCCTTGCTTCACGAATATGTCATACGGTACACCGTCGATCGCTTGCGCCGTTTCAAGGCGGTTCGCGGGCATAAAGAATTGTGCGAAGGCATATAGAACGCCGTCCCGCTCGATCACGACGGAAGCGGCGGTCAAGTCTGTTGTTTGCGAAAGGTCTATGCCGCCCACGGCGTAGCTGTCCTTGAAATCCTCCAGCTTCGCGTGAATTCCTGCGCCGTCAACGACGACGTAATCAAGCCACGCGACGGAAGAATTCTGCTTGATATTGCAATACTTCGTAAGGAATTCAGCCCGCTTCGACATACTCATTTCGGCGACGGCGATTTCCTCTTTGAAGAAGTCCGGCGAAACGGAAACGCCCATATTCGGATTTGCTTTTTTAAGCTCTTCAAGGTCGTTCCATTTCTCCACGTCGTCGATCATGTAAAGCAGGGGAAGAAGGCGGCGTTCCTTGCTTCCGCCCTTCAAAAACGCGGTCGATCTCTTCATCAATTCATCGAAGATACCGTCGTTTTCGTAACCCGCCGTTGAGATCGAAAGGATCATCGGCTGGCGGCGCGCACCAAGCGCGGATTTCATAACTTCGTACTGCTTCAAGCCGCCGTCGCCGCGCCACGACGCGACTTCATCGTTCACGACTAAATGCGGATTGAAGCCATCGGATTTCTTCGCGTTGAACGCAAGCGGCTTGATCGCGGTATTGCTTTCCTCGATGTAAATATCGGAACGGTGCTTCTTCGATAGGTCGGAAAGCTCCGGTTCTTTTTTTATCATCTGATAGAAGTTATCGTAAACGATGTTCGCTTGCTCCAGCTTCGGCGCAAGGCAATATATTTTCGCGCCGTATTCGCCGTCAAGATACGCCATGTACGCAATGACGGCGGACGCAAAAAGCGTTTTGCCGTTCTTGCGCCCGATCACAATAAACACTTCACGAAAGACGCGCGTTCCGTCCTCTTCGACGATCCCGAACATAACGGAAACGGCGGCTTTCTGCCACAACTCCAGCTTCAAAAGGTCTGTGCGCCCTTCGCAATGATGGCAAAAGTTTTCGATGAACCGAATTGCCTTGTTTGCCTTCTTCGCGTTGAAGGTGAAAAGCCCTTCTTGAAGCCCCTTCACGATGTATTCATACAGAAGGCGAACCCACTTGCCGACGGTTATATTTCCGGAAGAAATGCCGTCGAAATACTCGTAAATGTAATTTGAAAAGGGCATTTTTATTCGTCCCGTAACGCCTGTAAACGGCTTTCTTTTTTCTTCTCCGGCGGTACAAGATCGCAAAGCTGTTTGATAATAGCGGCGTGATTTTTTGTCATGGCGATATGTGTTTTCACCGCGTCGCTTTGCTTCGTCCCGCTCTGATTTGCGCCGTTTTGGTATTCGACGGTGTAGCCCTCTTCGTTGATGATCTCTTGCAATTCTTCAAGGGATACCGCCATGAACGCCGCGTTCTTGATAAGGCTTTCGACGGTCTGCAACTTGTTTTTGTCCAAGTCTTTGAAAATGCGCTTCAATCGGGAAAACTCCCGCTTGATCTTTTCTTCTTTCGTCAAGTCCTTCTTTGTCGCCATAAATATCACCCCCTTTTCCGGTCAACCCACACCCCCTTAAACGCGTACACCCGTTATGCGCGCGCCTGCGGAGTATTTTTAATCTCCCGCCCTCGGTGTTTCCCCCTCCCTAAACTTTGAGCGAATAGGGGGGGATATGAGGTTTCCCGCTTCGTCGAATGCGTACCGTTTTTTCTTGTCGTTCCGGTGGTGTTCTTTGTTGTGGCAATCTTGGCAAAGCGCTTCGAGATTATCCCATGAAAGCGCTATGTATGGATCGTTGATATTCTGCTTCGTCAAGTATGTTTTGTGATGTGCGATCTTTGCGGTTACTGGATCGTCCGGCGTTGAACAACGTTCGCACAAGTAGCCCTTCGACTTCAAGAAGCTGTCGCGGCATGAACGCCAAGCGTCCGAATTGTAAAACCTTTCCGCCCACGGCTTCATGCGGTTATCCTCCTTCCTGTGGAAAAGTCTGTGCAAAAGAGTAAAAGAAAAAGCCTTCCGTGCATTCACACAAAAGGCTTTATCCCGCGCTATTCAATTCGCAATAATTCAGCGTAATTATTATATCACGCGTAAGCGTCGCGGACAAGGTGCATTGTTTGGTCGCGTTTTGGTCATTTGTCAACGGCTTTCCGGTATGTCGCCGCTGATACCGCCGCCGGAATGCCGAATACGCATACCGCCATATCGTTGACGATCTTATTCCGCCAGCGGCGCGCCGTCTTTATCTCTTTGAGAATGCCCGCGTCGGAAAGCTCTTCCGCGATCTCTTCCCACGTCGCCGTTCCGCCCTCTCGCGGATTGCCGTTGATGTCCTCGCCGAAATAGTAAAGCCGGATCACAACGAATTCTTTATGCCCCTTGAAAAGAGAAATAGCGCGTGTCAAGCTGTCAAAGCCGGATTTCGTTTCTTTGAACTGCTTTTGTTTTTCCTCTCGCATTTCCTCGACGATCTCCGCTTCCGTCTTGCGCTGAATAAAGCCTTTCGCCTGTGGTGTCGTTGAAAACGTCTTTCGTCCCGCGTGATACTCAACTTCGCAATACGCTTCTTCATCGGCTACAAGCGCCGCCAGCTTCTTGTAGTTATACAGCAATGTTTCCATTGCCTTGAAGTAATTTACGTACCCCGTGTTCTGTGTGTATGCTTCCGCCGCCCCTGCGCGCGCGGCTTCAAATACGGCTTCCCGCAACTCTTCGGAAAGCTCTGTTTGCTTTTTAGTCATGTGTGCCACCTCCGGTTAGATATTCGATAATTGTTCCCGCCGCCTGTTCCCAGCCGTAGCAAAGCGCGGCTTTGTAGCCCTGCGCCGAAAGAGCGTCCAGCCACTCCGATTGATGATCGCTTGTCCTGCCGCCGCGTTGCCGTTTAAGCTCTATGTAAAGCCCGTGATATTGCCCGCGCGCGACGGGCAAGCATAGATCGGGAACGCCCGCTTTCACGCCCTCCGCCCGAAGCCGTCCCGCTTCCGCCTTGTGTCTGCTCCCGCCGTTCGGGACGTGATAAAGCAAATTCAATTCGGGATATTTCCCGCTTTGCATAGCCGCCCACGAAAACAGCGTCATTTGCTCTTGTGCTTCCGTCGGAACGGGCATTTTATTTTTCTGCATTCTGTGATCCCTCCCGTTCCCAATCAGCGAAGAAGAAAAACGGCTTGTTCTGCGCCATTGCTTCGCCGAATTCATATTTCGCGCCTTTGCTCTCTTTCCAGTCCGGAAGAAAACAGACTTCGGCGCACTCTGCAAGCATAGCGCCGGACATACGCATATAGGCTTCCCACGTGAAGCCCTCCGCCGGAAGAAGCGCCGGATTTACGACGATGAAGCCGCCTTCCTCCAGCTTCTTTTGCGCGTTGTAAAACTTCGTGAAATAATACGGATCGCCCGTGATCTTTCCGGCAAGATATAGCGTCCTTTTTTCCTGCATTGTGTTTCCTCCCTTCATTTCGTAAAAAGCGTTGCTTGCGCTTTCCGTTCTTCCTGCTCCAAGAGATCAAAAAGCCGGATTTGTGCTTGTTCCTGTTCCAGCCGTTCATTTGCCGCGCGGCAATAATCTTCGTCAATCTCGAAGCCGACGAAATCAAGCCCGCCTTGACGATAGCAAGCGATCAAGGAACTTCCGCTTCCGGCGTGTGTGTCCAATATCTTCATACCTTTTCGGGCGAAGAGGGAAAGAACCCACGAATACAGCTTCACGGGCTTTTGCGTCGGGTGAATTGTCCCGTCGTTCAGCAATTCAACGCGATTGCATACAAAAACGCGCGTCGGCGTGTCGAAGCTGGTATATGCTAATTCGCAATCGCTCATTGTCAAGCCGTGTTGCCCCTTGTCCCATACAAGCCAGCCTTTATGCCCTTGTTCAAGATACGGAACGAAGTAATTTCCGCCCCATATCACTTGCGCTTTTGAAACGCGTTCCAATTCGCGGAAGTATTCGGGCGGGGGAATAGCCTTGTCCCAGCTTTTCCGGATATGCTCTTTCCGGTTATGCTTCGGATTGCCGCATACGCGCTTCTTCTGTCCGTCTATGCCGATACCGTAAGGCGGATCAACGATCGCAAGATCGAAGAAGCCGTCCGGAAACTCTTTCATTCCCTGCATACAGTCCATGTTATACAGCTTGTTCAATTCAAGCATACGTTGTTCACCTTCTTTCTTTTTCTCCCCCCTCCGCCCCCCGCTGGGGGGAACGGGCTTAAAGGAATAAATCTATCGGTGATCCGGCGGGCTTCCTCGATCCGTTTTCTGAACCGATCCTTCACGATTGATTTTATATCCCCGCCGCCTTCCCGCTTTTATCACTCCCGCGCTTTCATTATCAAGGGCAAGCGGCTTCGCCGTGCTTCGCACCCTTGACAATGCGCGCGTTCGTGATCTCTGAAAAGCGGGCGACGGGGAATAAATAAAATCAATCTTCCGGAAGGAAAAGCGCTGGTCGTAAAACTTTACACATTTACAAGGCTTTTTATTGCGCCCCTTCGGGCGTTCCCGCTATTCGCGTTTCTTCCGGCGTTTCGGTTTCTCCGGTTCGCGTACATATTTATAATATATGTAGCCCCACTTCGTCGCGCGGGCTTCCACCAGCTTGTAACCCTTCGGCGCGATCGGTGCTTTCTTTTCCGTATACGTCCGAAGTGCAAGCGTCGGCGCTTCCTTCTCCGGCTGGCGAAGATTGCGCGTCGCCTTCCAACGGTGTCCGCCCTGTTCCGGTGTCCAATGGTTGAAGAGGTAATCCGCAAGCCCCGTGTAATCCTGCCCGTAGTCAACGCCGTTATAATAATTGTGTTCGCGCAAGTGCCGAATATGGATTACTGATCCGTCGTTCCACTTGCCGCTGATCGTTTCTTCCGGTATGCCGTCCGAAATCATGTGAAAATGAATTCGGTTCGTAGACTTGCCGCGCCCCATGTAAATAATGATCTTCGCGTCGGGGCAAGCCCTTTGAAGCCGCCGGAAGTAATTGTCGCGTATTCTGCGCGCTTCGCTGAATGTATGAACTTCGCTGTCGTCGTCGAACGTCAGCGTACTATATAAGGAAAGCGGCGAAAAGTTTTCATTAACCAGCCGCTGGTGTTTCCGCTTTGATATGCCGATCCGGTGTTGCGCGCGCTCTTCGTCGTCCTTGAAGCGCGGTCGCGGTTCAGCTTTCTTGATGTTCGCTCGATCGGATACGGTGTAAACCTCTTGTTCACATACAACGCCCGAAAAAATACGTCTTTTAACCCTCTGCATAATCCCGCCGCCCTTCCTTGACAAAAGCGCCGTAAAATGCTATAATTTCAATATTGAATAGCTCCTTTTACAGCTATGTAAGAGGAAAAGAGAACGTCCGGAACGTCGCAACCGGACGTTCTCTTTTTTTGTTTTGTCAGCCGTTATTAAATCCTGCGCCCTGCTCGAAATCGGCGCACCGTTCTTCTTCGCAAGGCTTGAAGCGCATTCCGTCCGCGCACCCGACGCAAGGGAACGGGCGTACCCCGTCCGGAAGCGCGCCTTCGCGCAAGTGAACGCATTGTTCCAGCTTCGCGCATTGATCGCACCAGCACTTCCGGCAATCGCCGATCAGCGTTTTTTCAACCGGACGTTTCAAGCCCTCTTCGGCTTCCTGCGCGTCGTGTTCTTCCTGCATTTCCCGCGCCGCCTGTTCGATCGTGTAATCTTCAACGCCTTCTAAAATGCCCCGAAAGAATGGCGCGAACGCGTAGCCGATCCCCAGCCCTGCGCGCAAAAGCAATTCTTCGTCGATCTTAATATCTGCCATTGTTCCCGCCGCCCCTCCGAAGCGCTCTGAAAAGCACGTTCAAAACGATGTAGACGATCACAACGGAAGCGGCGACGCAAGCAACGCCGCAAAGCATATAAAAGGCGTTCACCATGAATTGATACATTGTCATTCGTCAGCCCTCCCGAAAACTTCTTCCACGTCGATGTCCCACGCGGCGGCAATACGCTTCATCATATCGACGGCTTCGGCGCGCTTCTTCTGTTCCTCTGCGTTCTCGCCGTTTAAGTACGATACCAAGATTTCAGATTTGAGATTGCAAAGCGGGCGAACGCCATTGAGGCCGTCGGACGCGATGCTGTAGCCCAAAGAGCCGTCCGAATAGACGCTGCGGACGAAAGAATTTATCGGGCTGTCCGGTGTAGCCGTCCACCACCAACGATCCGGAAGCGCCGGAATGTTGCCGCGCAAAAGGCGGTATTCCTCGCAAGTGATAAGCCCGATCCGGACGCGATCGCCGCCGTAATTCTTCAAGCCGTCGTCGGCGGTCAAGTCGATGTTGAAATACTCGAACATTTCTTCCGGCGTGCCCGCCTTAATCAGACGGCGCAAGAATTCGCCGTTCAGATAGGCGCGAAGGGAAGAAGCGGCAAAGTCGTTCTTGTTCCCTTCATCGAAGGCGCGTTCCTCGACGCAATCGGAAGCAATGCACTTCACCCAATCCGCGCCCGTCTGAATGACCGTCCAAGCGATCCCGCCCATTGTGAATTCCTGTTTCGGCTCGAAGCCGTGTTTGTTCTCTTTCATATTGAATAGCTCCTTTCCTGCGGCGCTGTCTGCGCCCGCTCGTTGAATA
>CAVHWE010000026.1:11121-12638 GCA_963639495.1 bacterium
CCGGAAGCCGTCGGCGCATAGCGTCAAGCCGTGTTCCTTCACGTACTCCCGCCGCCGCGCGGCTTCTGCCGCTTCCCAGCCGCAAGAAGCGCATTCCGAAGGCTTGCATTTCTGCGTTTTCTCCGGATCAATGCCCAGCAAGCACTTCAAGGGCGGCTTTTCCTGTCGGTTATTCATTCTTCACCCGCTTTCCGCACGAAGGGCAATAATTGAGCGGGTAGCCCTTGCCGTCCCTCATGTAATCCGTTGTCCTTCCGCATTTGCGCCCGTTTACTACTGCGTAGGAAACAAGCGCGGCGGATAAAGCCATTCCGAACCCTGCGGGCTTGCTGTGGTGTTCTTCAATGAACCGTTGAAGCGCGATCGCTTCGCAGAACGGGCATTTCTTTTTATCGCTCATTCCTTCACCCGCTCCCCGTTATAGATAACTACCATTGACGGGAAGGGCGCGGGATCGGCGGCGTTCCCGTCGTCGTCCGTGAACCGTAGCCGCCCGCGCACGAAGCGGATTTCCGCTTTCCCGTAAATGTAATCGTGAAAATATGCTGTGTCTGTCCGCGCTGGGATAAGTAAAACAATCGGATACCCCCCCGCGCTTCCTCGAAAGCCTTTTGAACCCACTTGCCGATCTCGCGTCCGTAAGGCGGATTGCAGAATACCGCGCCGCCGCGATCCCAGCTTTGTGAAAGCCCGTCCGTTTCCGGCGTGTAATACAAAGAGCATTTCGCCGTCTTGTCGGTCGCCGCCGGATCAAGCACGAAGCCGAATTCGGCGTTCAGCTTGTCGAAGAAGTCTTGCGGCGTACACCAGCACATATTTTTAGAGGATAGAAGCGCCGCGTTCATTCGTCCGCCACCTCGCTTTCCTCGACAACCTCGCCCGTGTCCGGATCGACGTTCAAGGAACATTGTTCCGGCTCTGTGAATGTGAAGCGGTCGCGGGCTTCGCGCTCCCTGCGTTCCTTTTCAGAAAGGGAAAATTCGCATTCCCGCGTTAAGCCCTGCAAGCTCTCCACGAACTGCTGATTGATAACGTCATAAGGCATAGTCACCG
Source organism: bacterium (assembly GCA_963639495.1). Classification (GTDB taxonomy): domain Bacteria; phylum Bacteroidota; class Bacteroidia; order Bacteroidales; family Bacteroidaceae; genus Prevotella. The sequence continues at coordinate 12,175 of CAVHWE010000026.1, forward strand.
CTTGAAGAAGGAAGCCCGCCTTCGCGACGATGTAGGGCGTTCCCTCTGTCGTGCGGCGTTCGTAAAGCTCCAGCACGTCCAGCACGTCAGCGACGGGCGAAAGATAGCGGCTTTCGATGAATACCAGCCCGCGCGTTGTGCGGATCGGCTTCAAGGTTCGTCCGGAATAGATGATCGAAATTCCTTCCCGCTCGACGTGCCTTTCCGTTTCGTCTGTGTCCTCGAAACTGATACCCGCTGGAACGCCCAGCGTTTTCACGAAGTAATTATCGCGGTCTTTCTCCGGAACGTCGAAGATCGTTAAAAGGCTTTCTTTGTCAAGCTGGGGAAGCCCGACAACCGGATAAACCGCCGATCCGTCGCCGATGTACTGCGTTAATATGTCGCCGTCGTCGCTGTACCGCTCGAAGATTGCAATATTCTTGTTCTTCTTGCAGATAGCGGCGATACTTTTAATCTTCATC
>CAVHWE010000026.1:13058-18530 GCA_963639495.1 bacterium
AGACGCGGACGGCGGTTTTCCCGCCATGCGTCGCCGCCGATACGATAGCCGAAGGCATAAAGGAAACGCGCAAGAAGTCCCGTGCGGCGCGCTTCGCAAGCCGCCATGTAATCAACTTCGCGTTCGGCTCTTCCGCCGCCGTGTCGTCGATCGGATATTCGCAAATAAGCACGGTGTTTCCGAACGGGCGACGCGCCGGACGCTCCTTCATAAACTCTTTGTTGCCTTCCTTGCACTTGATGATTTCAAGCGCCTTCGGGAACTGCCAGCCGCTTTTGTTGTCCTTCATTGTGTGCCGCTCCTTTCAATCTGTGTACGGGCTTTCAAGCGTCCAGCCGAAGCAATCCGTACTTTTCCATTCCGTTGTGAAGTGATTGCGCCGCCCGTCGCCCGTGAAGAAGCAGTATTCCGCCGGAAGCACCCGCCCGACGTTTTCTTCGCCGTCCCGCTCCGCGCGGTATCGTGTCAGCACGTCCGCCGCAAGAAGGGCGAATTCCTCTTTCACGGGATATTCGGGATCGTAGCCGCTGAACTGATAGGGCGCTTCGATAACCTCCAGCACCGTGTCGGGGAAGCGCGGATCGTCAACGCGGTTCAGAACGCACCATACAACCGCCGCTTGCTCCGTCGTAGAAGGAACGATCCCCGCTTCGCCGTAGATCAGCTTTGCAAGGGCTTCAACCTCCGCCGCGTTCGGCACATATTCCGCCACCGTCCCGCTCGAAGGAAGAAGAACGGCGGTCGGCTGGTGTACCTCTTCAAGCGTTCCGGCGGTCGTGTCCTTCGGCTTGTCCGCCGCGCCGCTCCCGCTCCACGGCATAAGCGCCGCAAGAAGGGCGGCGACGGTCAGCAATGCAACCGTAAGGGCGACGCGACGGCGAAGCATTGCCCGCCGCCGACGTTGCGCCCGCACCCGCTCCCGCCGGATATGGTAGGCGCTGGCGGTCGGCTCGACTATGTAGCCGCAAGGCACTTCGCAAAGAAACTTCCCGTCCGCGTCTTGCAGGACGGCAAGCGCTCCGCGCGCCCGATCCGCCGTCATTGTTCCACCTCCGCCGCCGGAAGGGAAAGCCACCATTCCGGATTGTTCCGGAACTGCTCATTCGCGCAAGCGTCGCAATTCTCCGCCGTGCAGGAAGAGCAATAACGCTTCTGAAAAGCCGTGTCCCACGGCGCTTCAATGCAGGGAATGGAACGAAGGAAGCCCGCCAGCGTGGGCTTGTCCTTCGTGATAGCGTCAAATACCGAAGCGAACTGCCGAACGTTCAAAACTTCGTCGCTGATAATGCACCCGTTCGCGATCCGCTCTTTGATGAACTCGACGCACGGCATTTCCTCCGAAACGCGAAGATCATTGAACCGCGCTTCCGCTTCCTCGAAGCTGTCGAAGGTAACGGCGTTTGCGACGGACGCTTCGCCGTCGTATTCCCATAAACGGATTTTGTATCGTGTTGTACTCATTCCGAATAGCTCCTTTCCCGCGTTACTCTTCAATGCCGATGTAAAGCACGTTTTCGTCGGCGCGAAGCTCCGTGATCTTGCAATATGCGTATTTGTTCATTTCGTCGCGGGCGAAGTGCTTATACAAGCCCCTGTAAATGTCCCGCTTCTGATAGCCGCATTCCCGAACGTAGATATACACGTTCGTAAATCCGCTAATTACGTAGCCGATCGTTTGAAGCGCCACGTTGTTTGCGATCCTCTTCATTTTCATATTGAATAGCTCCTTTCGTATTTCAGCAATTCGCGCCGCGTCGGTTTCCTCTGCGTCGGAAATTCTCTTGCACCGTCGCTTGTGCAAGATCGGCGCTGTACTTCGGGCGGGCGTAGCCGTCAAACTCTCCCGTATAGCCGCGCTTCAACTCTTCGTAGATAGCGGCGGCGCTCCTTTTCAGACGGGCGGCAATGTCAACAACGCGTTCACCCTCTGCATACATTCTTTCGATCTCGCGGCGCTGTTCCAGCGTCAAATAACTGTATCCGTTCAATGTTTTAACCTCCTTCCGCCTGCCTTCGGATAAAAAAATAATGCAGGAAAAACCGTAACGGTTTCTTCTGCATTTAATGATACTCTCAACATTTGCAAAAGTCAAGAGTAAAAGCAGAAAAAACTAAAATATTTTTTCAGAAGGCTTCAAGCGGCTTCGGCGACGTATCTTTCAAAGAGCGATCCGGACGTTTCAAAGCCTAAAATCTCGCGCGGGTAATTGTTGATCCACGTTTCGACGCGCTGAATATATGCGGCGGTTACTTTCCGGAAGTCCGTTCCTTTCGGCAAGAACCGCCGTATCATTTTGTTTATGTTCTCATTCGTGCCGCGCTCGTATGCGCTGTACGGGTGGCAATAGTAAACCTTCGTGCGCTTCCGGTCTTTGCCGTAGACGGATTTTTCAATTCCGGCGCAATCCATAAATTCCGATCCGTTGTCAAACGTAATGCTTTTGAATATCTGTGAAAACTTCTTCCCGAAGCGGCGTTCTAATTTGTTCAGCGCCGCCACGACGCTGGCGGCGGTCTGATCCGGCATTTTGATAATAATTTCGTTCCGCGTCAAGCGCTCCGAAAGAACGAACAAGGTTTCCTTCGTCCGCTTCTTCCCGCATACGCAATCGCCTTCCCAATGTCCGAAGGTCTGCCGATCGTTGATTTCCTGCGGGCGTTCCTCTATGCTTTCGCCCTGCGGCGCGCGGGCGGCTTTCTTCCGCTCCACCTTGTCATACTTCCGCTTCCGCTCCCCGTGTTCCGGCAAGCTCTCGCGGCTGATCCCGTAGAATATGCCCTTGTCGATGTAATTATAGATCGTCTTTTCGCTGATCTCCGTTTTGAAGGTCAGCCCCAGCCGCTTGATTTCTCCGACGACGGCGGCGGGGGAATAGCCTTCTTCGCCGATCTTCTTTTCGATGAAGGCGGATAATTCGTAATCGTTGCCGATCTTCAATTCGCCGCCTTTGGCTTTGAGGTTTTCACGGTAACGCTGTTCGGCGATCTCCGGCGAATAGCGTTCTTCGGTCGTCAAGTCGGAATTCAAATGCGTATAGCGTCCGCGCTTCAACTCCCTGTATATCGTTGTATTGTGGACGTGCAGACGGTCAGCGATCGCGCAAGGCTTCAAACCCTCTTTCAAGCCCTTTTCGATTTTTAGGCGGTCTGTCCATGTTAAGTGTTTGTGCATTCTTCCTTCCTCCAGCTTCCGAATATGACAAAAGGGCGGCATTTCTGCCGCCCCTGCCGATAGTTACTTATCCCGCGCCGCTTCGCAATACGCCGCAATAAACTTCTTGATTTCCGTTGTCGGCGTTGTCCCGTTGTCCGCGCAAGCCTTTTTGAATTCCTCCAGCACTTCCGGGCGAAGATCAAGCGGGAAGCGGGCGTAATGCGTCCGAATGTGCTTTTTCTGCGCTGAATAGTCCTTTTCGTTCATTCTGTTACTTCCTCCGCTTCAAGGATAAGACGATAGCAACGATCGACAAAGCAATGCTAATCGCCACAAGAATATAAATCGCTGTATCCATGCTCCATTGACGTTAAGCGTTTTTTGTGTTATACTTATCAAGGCAAGGGGGATTTCTCCCCCTGCCCGTTACCTTGTCAGCTTTTCTATCAGAAGAAGAATTGCAATTACAAGGTTTACGATCGCGGTAATAAGATTGATTGTGCTTGCTGGCTGGTCTTTCTTATTGCCGCTTTTCTTTTGCTTTTTCTTGCTCAACGTCTTAACCTCCTTTCTGTCTATTATTATACTATATACGTGCGTATATGTCAATAGCTTTCGCGAAAAAAGCAGAAAAAATAAGCGGCGACGGGATCACCCCGCCGCCGTTATTCGTCTATGCCTAAAAGCCATTGTACCGAAACGCCCAGCACTTCCGCAAATATCTTCAATTCAAAGTCGGATACGAAGCGCGTACCGATTTCAATTCGGCTTATGCTGTCCCGCTCCATATTGATCCCCTTCAACTGTATTTGCGCGGCTAAATCCTCTTGCCGTAGCCGCCGGACGACGCGCGCTTCGCGCAATCGGTCGCCGCAAATGTTCTTCTTGCCGTTGTAATCATATATCTTCATTGCCGCCGCGATCCCTCTTCATTCTGATTATTTGCAAACGGTGTGTAAATATTCCGCTTTATTCTTGATTTTAGCGCACGAAGCGCGTATAATTGTGTTAAAGGTCAGAATGGGCGAATTCTGCCTTAAAAATTTACATTTAAGAAGGGGGATTTGCTCTAATGTTCGTCAGCTTTACAAAGACGTTGAAGAAGATGTCCGGTTTCCGGCTGGGCTTCGGTATCCGCGTAAATAAAAAGAACTGGTGGTACTGGCTTCTTTTGATGTGCTTCGTCGGAATGTTTTATTTGATGTGGTATACAATGATCGCCGTCGGCTGGTGTCTGTATTATCTGTGCTATGCCCTTTACAAGATTTATTATCTTCTGTTCAAGGGAATTGCGATCGGCTGTAAGAAGCTGTATCAACTCATTAAAGGGAAAACCGCCGCGCCGCCGGAAGCGTCGGTCGAACCGCCGAAGGAATGAACCAAACAAAAAAATCCCCCGTGAAGGCTCGAAAGCCCGCACGGGGGATTTTTCTTTATGCGGCGGAAGGCTGAAAGGGGAAGCGCGATCCGCCGCGCTGTCAATTACTCTTTGTTGCTGTCTGTATCCGCCGGAATGCCGGAAATAGTGAAGTAGTCCGGAAGATTAAAGACGGCGGCTTCGATCAGTTTATCCAGCGTTTCCGCGTCGATCTTGAAGCCCTTGCTATTCAGAAATTCAACAACGTATGCTTTCTTCTCTGCGCCCCTGCCGCTTCCGGTGTAAAGCTGTTCGGCGGCTTCGACGGCAACCGTTACCCACATTTTGATTTTCTCAAACTGTGCGGCGGTCGTCTTGCTTCTGATCCACGGGATCACGAAGGCGGTAATAATAGCCGCGATAAGAGCGATCACGGCGTTTGCAATGCTGGTAAGATCAATAGTCATTGTTTGTATCCTCGCTTTCTGTTATGTCGATTTTTTCTTTTTTCTTGATCCTGCCGACGATTACTTCGGCAAGACGCTTCATCATCATTGCGCCACATTCAATCACGACGGCGCGGAAATACCATTCGATCAGAACGGTTTGTTCCTGCCGCGTGATAAGGAATGAAACGTACTGTGCGACGATGAAAGCCGCCGTTGTAATTGCGATCACAATAACGGCTTTCGTTGCGAAGCGTTCGTCAGCCTTGAAGAAGCGGCGCTTCGCCACCCGCTTCCCACTCGAAGGTTTGTTTTTCATTGCGTCCCCCTTTCATAGCGCAATTAACGCACGGCGCGCGTTGTGTAACGCATACCGTGCGTTGTGCGTGTGTTAAACAAGCGTTAGATCATCGACGTTCACCGCCGCGACAACCGTTCCGCCGTAGGTAATCACGGCGCGCTTGCCGGAAAGCTCCTTGACGATGTGATCGCGGGAATAGACGAAGGAAGCAAGG
>CAVHWE010000027.1:0-18392 GCA_963639495.1 bacterium
GCACCGCCACCTCCAACAAGGGCTGGGGTCGTGGCATAAGCTCCGGAAGCGGCTTTCTCTTGGATGATATTGTCAGTAAAGCCATTCCTTGACACTTCAAGTCCTTGCGCAGTCCATCTTGCCACTGTACTGTCGGGCTTTGACGGCACGTTGGTCTTGACCATCCATGTACGTTTCATGACATGCCACAGGGAATCTGTAGGTGAGGTATATGTTGCAAGTGCCACATCATCGTCGCCCCAGAAAGTAAAGCCTCTGTCCGGCATCGGATTGCCGTTTTCACGTCCCATGACAAGCAGACGGGAAGCGGATGAAGGGTTGTATGGATTTGCGTCATGATAAGTTCCGTTCTCCTTCAAGGCCGCATACACCGGACTTTCCTCATATGATGTTGCGGAAAGCGGTTGGGAGAGACTTCCTGCCGTGTCGGTTCCAACAGCTGTGACCCTATGGTGGTAGGCTTGGTTCTCCGCCATGTCCCAAGTCAGGTTTCCGTCGCTGTCAAGATACGAGCCTTTGAGGGTGATGCCGTACTTTACCGCCAGATAGCTCTCCACTTTTCTGCGCTCATCGGGTGTAAGCATCCTGCTGAAAACAATAAGCTCAGGGGCATATCCCCGGATGGAAGCATTACCGAAGAGCGAGGTCGGGAAATCCGTACCGAAACTGCCAGAGGTGGAAGGGGTTCCGATGAATAATGTGGTGTTGGAGTTGTCTCCCCACAATGTTGTTGAAGGATTGCTTACCTTGAAGTAGGACACAACTCGCAGAGCGCTTTCCTTAAAACCGTTCTCGGACAAAGAATCACTTGATTGATAAAGCAGGTCTTCACCCGATGCTGAACCATAGTCCAGTGGTTCAACACCTCTACCCCTTACGGCTTTGTCCTTGCTCAGAATGGCTCCGTCGCCCTTGCGGCCGTCAAGAGCATAGACAACCATATCCTTGCCGATGGTTGCCAGTTCCGGTGAAAAGACACCGATGACGGTAGCCTGTGAGAGGTCGCCGTGCTTGAGTTTGGCACTCAGACTACGGAATCCGTCTGCGAGCCAGAGACTCGGATTGAAGTTGAAGTAATGGACTGAACTGTTCGGAAGAGTAAGTTCAGACTTGACGCCACGGCTGTCCAATAGCATCAGCCGTATGGAATCCCCAGAGAAATCCTGCCAACGGTAATAACCTTGCAGGTCTGAGTTCAATGGCGCAGTCTTGAACCACAGTTCGCTTCCGCTGACTCCTCCGGGCGTTTGCGCGAAACTGCCGAGAGCGAAGCCTAACAGTAACAAAGAAGTAAACTTTCTCATGCGCTGTCAATTTGGAGTGTTTGAAAAATATAAAAACGTATGCCTCTGCCGCGCAGGGAGAGACCAGTGAGAGAGAACGGACTGTTACTACGGAGAAGAATTGTGATATAGGCTTGCTCCGTAAAGTCCTATTGTCACGTGGCAGGCCAATAGGCTTTACCACCAAACTAATGCTGCAAATATACAAAAATAATCTTAATAAACGGATATAATCTTTAAGAAATTTGCTGATTTGGTGTTTTTTTCTTATGATTTCGGTCAATTTTGCAGAAATCTTTTACATCTGTTGTATGTACTGGAGTTAGTTTGGCAAAAATACACAAATCGTCACGGCTTCAGTTTTTTAGGTTAGAATGTAAATCATGGTTTGAAACTGTACACACTCGGGGTACAAATGAAAACAATATATGCTTGTGTCGGAAAGGTATATATGAGCTGATGGTAGAGTCGTCATCAACAACAATGGCCCTGATTTGATAAACTCAGCAGGAATACTTGCTATTCATTTTATGATGGGGTTATGTTCACAAGTTTGAGATTTCATGTAAAAAAGTCCTAATTTCTATGTTTCTCTTCTTGCAAATTATGGGATATTAAGAAAAATATCGTATCTTTGTCCCCGAATTGAGGCGTTCTTTGCATATTGCAAAATACAGAAACGAGCAGAAGTCCGCTCGTTTCCATATTGTTACCTATATAATATAGGCAAACGCCCAACTTCTTGATTTTCAATCAAAGTCCAATTTAGAGCGAGTTAGATGGATGAACTACTTGAGTTAGCTGACTGAGCTATATCAGTATTCTGTAGTATTACATGTGTATATTTTTCTAATTTAATGTCACATTTGCCACACTTATACTTAACTCTTTGATTATTAGAGGATAACGGGTGGTAATAAGGGGTGTTTTTATTGCCACCTTATTGCCACCTATTACCACTTTTGGCATAAAATCAGCAAAATAATGGTGTTTTTGAGGGATTTGCTACGTCCCGACGCAGCAAAAGTTACGTCCGGACGTAGTAAAAGATACGTCGTGACGTAATTTCAGTGCGGGAATTCAATGGCAAGAAGTATATAAAAAAATCCCAGAATCGCTCTTCCAAGCGGTTCTGGGATTTATTATGTCTGATAGTTTGTTTACCATTTAAAGAGGTGAGGAACAAATTCCTTGAAACAGCGGCGCCAGGTGAGCCACTCATGATGAGTGCCTGGTGATACGTAAACATCGAGCTTGATGCCCAGATCCTTCAACTGCTGTGCCATCTTCTCGGTACCGAAGTTCTCTTCCGAACCGCAGCCCATAAACATATAATGAATGTTCTTGTTGTATTTCTCTGCATCGGCAAAAACTCCATTGAAACAGGTCTTTACATCTACGCCAAAGAGAGCACCGCTAAAGGTTCCAAGGGCAGAGAACTTGTCCATGTGAGGCAATACCGTGTTGAATGTCTGGCAACCGCCCCATGACAAGCCAGCCATCGCACGATGCTCGCGGTCGGTATAAGTGCGGAATGTCTTGTCAACCATCGGAATCAGATCCTTGATAATCACATCATAGAAAGAAGCTCCATAGTGGCTGCGCTCTTCATCTACATTCTTGCCTGGACGGGCAACGAAAGGCTTCTTTACATCGCCACTCTCCATGACAACAATCATAGGTTCAGCCTTGCCTTCTGCTATCAGGTTGTCCATGATGTGCTGCATCATTCCCTGCTTACTCCAGCCCGTTTCGTCTTCGCCCATGCCATGCTGCAGATAGAGCACAGGATAGCGCTTGGTGGTGTTGGTTTCATATTCGGCAGGGGTGTAAACCATGGCGCGGCGGAACTGCTTCTGAGAGGCTGCATAGTAAGATACTGAGCGAACCTGACCGTGGGCTACGTCCTGCTGAGGGCGATAGTAGTTGCCTTCTGCTCCTTCTGGAACTTCCAGACCGCCTGCTTCACGGCAGCAGCCGAAGTAGGTTTCGCTGGCAGGGTCAACAACCTGCACGCCATCTACATTCAGAAAATAGTAGTGGAATCCTACTACCAGCGGATCGCTCACGCCGTACCAGTCGCCATCCAAATCCTTTTTCATCTCATATTGCTTGCCGCAGATGTCGAAGATTACTTTCTTTGCCTCAGGAGCATGGAGCTTTACATAAGCTCTGCGGTCCTTATCTACACGCGGATAGTTGCTGTCTGGAATGATTCCCTGCAGGGCGAGCATCATGTTTGCATAGCGCTTGCCCATGGTGCGGTAGCTTTCTGCGATGAAGTGTAGACCGTCGCCACGCTGTGGACAGCCCTTTGAAGAAATGACGTGGGCTGTAGGAATGGTCTTGGCAATATCATCAACGATGGCGATATGTGCCCAGCATTTTCCGCCCATATCCTTCTGTACGGTTTCGCCTACGAGCAGAGGTACGTCTTCTGCCTTCAGATTCAAATCCTTCAAGATGTCGTTATATACAGTCTTTACCCGGTTAGGCCAGTTGGCATCTCCGTTGTTGGTTTCGCCCTGATGCAGGAGGATGCCCTTGATAACACCCTGCTTCTTGGCTATTTTTGCCAGTTCTATCAGTCGGGCGTATGGATTTCCGTTGTACTGGGATGCAAAGTTCTTCATCCAGTCGGGTTGTTTCTTGAGATAAGCCTTATAGGTACGCTTATCGAAGAGGTCGATGCTGGCTCCGCCCACGGCCACGGTGATGGTTCCCACCTTGATGCTGTCTGGCAGGTTATCCACCATCTTTCTTCCGAAATAGTCAACAGGAGTCAGTCCTGTAGAGGGTCTTGCCTGTGGCGGCACGGCGGTGTGCCATTGTCCCTTCTTCCATCCCGCCTTTTCATCATCCACGGCATACATAGCCTGGAATCTCGGGTTCACGCCCGTTCGGTCGATGTCTTCGATAGCCGCATTTCCTTCCATGTTCGACTGTCCGAAGCAGAGATAAATCTGAAAATTAGGATCAGGCTTTTCCTGAACCTTACTGCCCGTTTTCTGTGCCATCATAGGTAGGCACGCCATCGCGAGCATCGATGCTAAGATTGATAATCTATTCATAGTTTATATTTAATTAAATTATTAGATTGATTTTCATCTTCTGTTCTGTTTGCAAAGTTATGAAAAGATTTCCATACGTGCTTTGTCTCATATATCAATAACTTTTCCCTTTGTTATATAATAAGGTGATTCTTTTGTCTCAGGTTTCAGAATATGTTTCATTTTGTCTCTTTTGGGGTAGATGTTATATGTGATAAAGTATTTGTTACTTGAGATAAAATGCGTTTTAATGTTTTTATCTATTTTTGCGACGTGTTTCAGCATCCTTAATGAAATTTTAGAGAATTTAGGATGTATATATAATAATGTAATATTAAACAACTGACTAGTAAAGTAAAACTATTAATCTATTTTTAAGATGAAGAATTTAAAAATGATTGAAAAGCCGTTTGTTTTGCTATTCCTGCTCTGTTTGCTTCCTTTGGGAGTTTCGGCTCAGAGCATAGTGAAAGGTATAGTGACTGATCCAAGTGGAGAACCTGTGATTGGTGCTACTGTTAAAGTAGAAGGTAGCAAACTGGGTGTTGTTACCGACTTGGATGGTAAGTTTAGCGTTGATGCTGCTCCTGATGCAACATTGACTATTACCTATGTGGGTATGGAACCTAAGACCGTGAAAGCTGAGGCTGGTAAAACACTTTCCATTACCTTGAAGGATGATTCTAAAGTTCTTAATGATGTCGTTGTCATCGGTTATGGCGTTCAGAAGAAGAGCGACCTGACTGGTGCAGTTGCATCTATCAAGAGCGATGACATCAAGGGTTTGTCTGCTACCGATGCCGGTGCTGCCCTCCAGGGTAAGGCTGCCGGTGTACAGATTATCAACTCGGGTGGTCCGGGTGAGGCTGCCGATATCCGTATCCGTGGTTATTCTTCTAATAGTGGTAATATCGGTCCGTTGCTCATTGTCGATGGTCTGAAGGTGGATAATATCCAGTACCTGGATCCATCTATGATCGAGAGCATGGAGGTATTGAAGGATGCCGCTTCTGCTGCCATCTATGGTGCGCAGGCAGGTAATGGTGTCGTTATCATTACTACCAAGACGGGTGCTGCCAATGGCGGTAAGGCTCAGATTTCTTACAGCAGCAAGTTCACCATCCAGTCGTTGGGAAAGAGGGCTGATATCTTTGATGCTCCTGAGTATATTGAGTATCATAAGTACTTGGGTGATATTGATGATGCCTTGCTCCAGAAAAACGGTTATAATGGACAGAATACCAACTGGTATGACGAGGTATTTGAGAATTCCTTGGCTCACCAGCATAGTCTCACCGTGCAGGCAAGCAATGGCAAGGGCCGTTTCCTCGCCAGCTTGAATATCCTGAACAATGATGGTATCGTTAAAGGTAGCAAGGATACTTATAAGCGTTTCACTGGTCAGATCAATGCCGATTATGATGTTTACAAGTGGTTGAACATTACTACCAATACATCTTTTGAAAAGTGGAAGACCAAAGGCGTGACCAAGGGTTATGGTTCATTGCTGAACTCTGTGGTTTCTATCGATCCTTTGACTCCAGCTTATATCAGTAATGTGGAGGATTTGGCTCCTGGCATGAAGGCAAAGGTAGAAGCCGGTGGCCCAGTTCCAAGAGATCCAAGCCATAACAATGACTACTATGGTACTTCTAAATATGTAGAAGATGCTACTGGTAACCCTCTCTATCAGCGCGACCGTCATGATACATGGAATTCTGGTATCAATGTACGTGGTACCGTTGCTGCCAATATCAAGCCATTCAAGGGCTTTACATTTACTTCTCGCTTAGGTTATCGTATCACTCAGAGTAACTATCATAACTACGAGACTCCATATTGGTTAACATCTATGGCACATAGTGAAAACTATACCATTGAAGCGAATACCAATAATGGTTTGTACTATCAGTGGGAGAACTTTGCCAACTATTTGACAACAATCGGCAAGCACACTATTGGTGCCATGGCAGGTATGTCGTTTACCAAGAATCATTGGGATAACAGTTCCATCAGTTCTACAGGAGGTAACATACTCACATCTTATGAGCCAAACTTCCATTACATCAACTACTTGTTGGCTGATGCAACCAAGAATGTAGGTAACGCTCCTTCAGATGCAACAGAGTTATCTTACTTTGGCCGTGTATCTTACAGCTATGACAACCGTTACTTCATGCAGGTTAACTTCCGTCGTGATGCTTTCGATACATCAAAACTTTCAAAGAAGGCACGTTGGGGTAATTTCCCATCAGTTTCAGCAGGATGGGCTATCAGCAATGAGAAGTTCTTCAAGGACAATATAAGCCGTGATGCCATTTCTTTCTTGAAACTTCGTGGTTCTTGGGGTCAGAATGGTAACGTCAATATCTTGAGCGATTATCGTTATGCTTCTACCATAGCTCTTAATCAGAGTTTCTATCAGTATAATCCTTCTATCGGAGATGGTAAGCTGACTTTAGGTTCTAAGCCTTCCGGACTTGCTAACCCAGACTTGAAGTGGGAAACTTCAGAACAGGTTGACCTTGGACTTGATGCGCGATTCCTTAACGACCGTTTAACTTTGGGCTTAGACTGGTATCGTAAGACAACCAAGGACCTCTTGATTGAAATCGCTCCTATTCCAGAGATTGGTGTAAACAAGAGAGTTGTCAATACAGGTAAGGTACTTAACTCTGGTCTTGATTTCGAGTTGGGTTGGAGAGATCACATCAAGGACTTTAAGTATAGTGTGACCGTAAATGGTTCAACTCTGAAGAATGAGGTGAAGGAGGTTTCTAACCTTGTAAGCCGTTTGACCGAAGTAGGTATTGATGGATTCAATAACCAGCTTAAGCCTACATTCGAGGCTGGCCATCAGGTATGGTATTTCCGTGGTTACAAGTATGCAGGTGTAGCCGAAGATGGTAGCGCTCTCTATTATAATAAGAATGGCGAAACAACTTCAGCTCCAACCGATGAAGATAAGCAGGATTTGGGCTCAGGTATTCCTAAGTTTACTTATGGTATTACTCTTAATGCAGAATATAAGGGCTTTGACCTCACCGTATTTGGAACAGGCTCTGCTGGCAACAAGATTTACAACTTGATGGTTTCTGCAGACCGTCCGTTGATCAATGGAATTGATACCTACTGGAAGGATTCTTGGAGAGCAGACCGCACCAATGCTAAATATCCTGATATGAAAAAGGTTTCTACAGACTGGAAGTTCTTCAGTTCTGATGCAGCTGTGTTCAGTGGCTCGTATTTCAAGATCAAGCAGATTCAGTTGGGCTATACATTGCCAAAGGCTATCTCTAGCGTGGCAGGTATCAGCAATCTTCGTGTATATTGCTCACTGGATGATTTCTTCACCATCACCAAGTATCCTGGTGCTGATCCGGAGACTGCTTCTATCAACAGTGGTGCCTCTCGTGGTTTTGATAATGGTACTTATCCAACTTCCAAGAAGGTGGTATTTGGTATCAATGTAACATTCTAACCTTTAATATTCAAAAACAATGAAGAAAATATTATTTTCAACAATATTGGCTCTTGCTGCTACAGGAACAATGACGCTCACTACATCTTGTGAGGATCAGCTTGACATTGAGCAGAAGGGTGTAATACTTACCGAGAACTTCTATAAGACCGATGCTGATGCAGAGGCGGCCCTCGTTGCTGCATACGAAAGCTTTATGTGTAATGTGATGGGACGTAACCACGATGGTGGTGGCCCAGGTATTTATACTCCATTGAAACTGATAGTCAATGAGTGTGGAGACGATGTGTTGGCAGCAGGTTCCAACTCTGGTGATAATACGTTTGGTATCATGCTCAATCAGTTCTATTATGATGCTGAGGCTGAGGTGCCAAAGTTTATGTACACAGGCCTCTATCACTCTGTATATGACTGTAACCTTGTACTCGATCACTTTGCCAACGCTACTACCGCTGTGCAGAAACGTTGTGCCGCAGAGGCTCGTGTGCTTCGTGCTTATGATTATTTCCTGTTGGCTAATCTTTGGGGTACTCCACCATTGGTAACTCATGTTCTGGATGCTTCTGCACAGCCTTTTAATTGTGATAAGGATCCTGAGCATCCTATGGATCACCAACAGTTGATAGAGTGGATTGCGCAGGAATGTGAGAATGCTGCCAACGATTTGGATGAGCGTAAAAGTAAGGATGACAAGGATGGAGCAGTGAAGGTAACCAAGGGCTTTGCATGGGCTCTTGCCGGAAAGGCTTACCTTTTCGCCAAGCAGTATGACAAGGCTAAAATTGCCCTTAAAAAGGTTATAGACTCGGAGAAGTATGATCTTGTTCCTGGTGAGAAATATGCCGACAACTTCCATATCGAGGGTGATGCCAACGAGGAGAAGGTATTTGAAATCAACTTCGAGTATAATACAGGTAAGTCCAATTGGGCTGGTATGATTCAGCGTTCTAGCTGGATGGAGACCAACTATTGGGATTGGCGTGCTGATCACTTTGTGGTTTCTCCTAACAAGGTTTATTGTGGCGGCGTTGATGGCTGGGGTGGCCTTGGCGTGCCTCAGTGGTTTGGTGACGAGTTCTATAAAAATGATGGTGATCACTCTTATCGCTTGAATGCTACTTTAAAGCATATTGATGATGCGGTTTATCATATGCCTTACGGCAAGAAAGAAATCGATAATATGACTGACGAGCAGAAGAAAACCAGTGACAAGATTGGCATCAATGACCCTGTTCAGGGACTCTACGGCAACTCTACCTGGTTGGCGTTCAAGCAAATAATGAGAGCTCCTGATACTCAAGGCAAGAAATATGGTGATAACATTCGCTTGAATAATTATCTTGTCATGCGTTACGCTGAGGTTTTGCTCAATTATGCAGAGGCTTGTATTCAGACAGGCGATCTGGATGAAGCTAAGAAATATATCAATAAGATTCAGGAACGTGCTGGTTCCAAGACAGTAAGTGAAACTGTTGATATGGATGTGTTGATGAAAGAAAAGTCATATGAACTTTGGCTTGAAGGCTGTCGTTGGTTCGATATCATGCGATGGAATGATACAAAGGTCAAGGAGCGTTTGACTAAGGCTGGTACAGTCGTGCCACATTTGTTTGATAAGGTTTTCAGAGCTCCAAAGGCAGACGACCAGGATGTAACTTGGGAGCATGGATCAGAAGCAAACAGCCGTTTCTATACGACCAACACTCCTGAGACTAATTTCAAGGTAGGTTTCAAGGAGGGCAAGCATGAGTTCTTCCCTTATCCACAGACCGTGTTGGATAAGAACCCTAACCTGAAGCAGAATCCTGGTTGGTAATCATGAAGTTGTTTTGTTAATATAGTGTTTTTAGTTTAAAGAACTATAGATTGTTTGACAATTAGGGGGTGTTTTAAAAAAAAACACTCCCTTTTTTTCTTCTTTAAAGGAATTTACGTATGAAAACATGGATGTGTGCCTTGATGCTGGCGTTATCGACAGGAGCTTCGGCCCAGAACCCGATTATCAGCGGACAGTATTCTGCTGATCCTACGGCTCGCGTATTCAACGGGAAGGTATATCTTTATCCTTCTCATGATATTCCGAGTCCTATCGAGAAACTGAAGGAATGGTTCTGCATGGCAGATTATCACGTTTTCTCTTCCACTAATCTTACGGAGTGGCAGGATCATGGAGTCATCGTTTCGCAGGACAAAGTACCTTGGGTACAGGACGGCAGTTATACGATGTGGGCTCCTGACTGTGTAGAGAAAGACGGGAAATATTATTTCTATTTCCCTGCCGCTCCGAAAGGGGAGGAGAAGGGATTCGGAATAGGTGTGGCGGTTGCCGACCAGCCTGAAGGACCGTTTATGCCGATGTGGAAACCCATAGAGGGGGTTCATGGTATAGACCCTTGTGTGTTGATAGATAAGGACGGACAGGCTTATATCTACTGGGCTGGAGCTGGTTTGCACATGGCTAAGCTGAAACCAAACATGACGGAACTTGCCTCGGAACCCAAACTGGTAGAGGGATTGCCTGAGGGATTCAAGGAAGGACCATTTGCCTTCGAGCGTAACGGCAAATATTATTTCACCTTCCCTTGGGTACGTGAAAAGGATGGAACCGAAACGCTGGCTTATGCCATGGCTGACCATCCGATGGGACCTTTCACATTCAAGGGCATCATCATGGATGAGTCGCCTACGAAGTGCTGGACCAATCATCATAGCATCGTGGAATATCAGGGACAGTGGTATCTCTTCTATCATCATAATGATTATTCGCCTAAGTTCGACAAGAACCGCTCGGTGCGAATCGACTCTCTGAACTTCAATCCTGACGGAACGATACAGAAGGTGATACCTACGCTAAGAGGTGTGGGATTGACGAACGCTCGTTCGCATATTCAGATTGATCGCTATTCTGCGCTGCAAGGCAAGGGTATTGGTATTGATTATCTGGATAAGAACAACTGTTTTGCCGGATGGAAGACTCTCTTCTCTAAATCGAATACTGCTCTTATATATAATAAGGTGGATTTCGGTAACGAGAAGGTGGAAGAAATCACCGTTCGTGCCAAGTCTTCAAAGGGCGGTGTGCTCGTAGTCAGAGCCGATGGCAAGAAGGGTAATATCATCGCTAAGGTGAAGATTCCAAAGTCGGCTGGCTGGAAGAATATCCGTGCCCAGGTGCTCCATGCTCCTCTGGGCGTCCATGCTCTACATGTATCCTTGCAGAGTGGAGCCGACGTAGAGGTAGACTGGCTGGGCTTCGATGCGTTGCCTTGGGAAAAGGGTGCTTTCGAAACTCACCAGTATCGCAATCTCTTTGCCGAAATGGGCTATAAGCAGGCTGATATAGACAGGAAGGTGAACGAAGTGTTCAATGATGTATTCTACGGTAAGAACAAGGTCTATTTCGAAGTGGGCGATTCCATGGGATATGTCAGCGATATAAAGAACAATGATGTGAGAACCGAAGGTATGTCGTATGGAATGATGGCTGCCGTGCAGTTTGGCAAAAAGGACATCTTCGACCGCCTCTGGCGATGGAGCAAGAAATACATGCAGCATCAGGAAGGACCTTATAAGGGCTATTTTGCATGGAACTGCAAGACTGATGGAACGAGAAATGCGCAGGGAGCCGCATCGGATGGTGAACTCTATTTCGTAACTTCGCTCATCTTTGCATCCAACCGATGGGGCAATGATACAGGCATCAACTATCTGAAGGAAGCGCAGCATATTCTGGATTGCAGCATGCAGAAGGCGGGAATGGACCGCACAGCTCCGCTCATCAATCTCGAACATCAGCTCATCACCTTTACGCCCGATCATTGGGGCGGGAAGTTTACCGACCCTTCTTACCATCTCCCTGCCTTTTACGAGGTTTGGGCGAAATGGGCTAACGACGGACGGTCCCAGTTCTGGAAGGAGTGTGCTGAGAAAAGCCGTGAGTTCCTGCATAAGTGTATCAATGAGAAGACGGGCTTGAACCCGGACTATTGCAACTATGATGGCAGTCTGATGAAGACCGGTCAGTTGTTGGGTGATGCTTTCCGTTATGACTCATGGCGTGTTCCAATGAACATAGCGCTCGATTATTCCTGGGCTTGCAAGGATAAGGAGTGGCAGCAGAAATATGCCAATACGCTGCAGAACTTCCTGTATAGTAAGGGCATTGATTCTTTCCTGGACCAGTATAATGTAGATGGAACGATGGTAGAAGATATTCTGCCGGCAGGTACGGCTCCTAAGGCACTCCGCCATTCCATCGGTTTTGTTGCCACTTCGGCTGCGGCTTCATTGGTCAGCAATCATGTGAAGGGCAGGGAATTCGTCAGTCATTTCTGGAATGCCAAGCATGTGCCAGATAAAGAAGGCTTCTTCGATGGCTACTACGACGGACTGTTGCGTCTCTTCGCCTTCATGCATCTGAGTGGCCGTTATCAGATTATCGAACCTCAATAATAATGAATAGTCTATGTACAACATTTTCAATAAAATAGTTAGATTGTTTTGTTTATGTGTATTCCTTTTTGGGCATTCCACTGCGGATGCCCAAAATAGGAATTTACCTGAAGACATCAATCCTTATTTCGGACCAGTCGGCAAGCAGGCTGTCATGCCTAATGCGGCTGGCTTTATTCAGAGATGGTTGCTCCTGGAGCCCATCTCTATGCCGGTCAAGAGCAATGTCGTTTTTACTGATTCTTATCTGAAGGAGATATTCCATACGCAGTATTTCCCTAAACAGATGGAAACAGTTCCTAAGGATGGAGCCGTCGTGAAGGTGGGCAAGGAAAAACTGAAATGGCATGCGCTGGACAGTAAACTGTTTAATGTGAAGCTCTTCCGTTTCGCTACTTCGTTTAAGAAGCCCAAGTATGGTGTCTTGTTCTGGGCGGTTACCATTATCGATTGCCCTGAGGAGATGAAAGACGTCCGCTTGTCTGTTGGCTCGAATGGTGCTTCCATGTGGTGGCTCAATGGTGAGGAGGCGGTGATGCTCGAAGGCGACCGAAGAATGGTTCGCGATGATGTGGTTTCTAAGAAGCTTACCTTGAAGAAAGGTAGGAATATCCTTCGTGGTGCAGTCATCAATGGTCCTGGTATGAGCGACTTCTGTGTCCGATTCATCGACGGACAGGGCAAGCCTGTCAGAAACCTGTCTATTCACGTGAAGTAGTGCAATCAATAAAGAAAGTTATGAAACAGAACAATATATTTTTCAGATATTTTAGCCCGGTTGCTGCTCAGCAGAAACTTTATGCCGCTGCTTTGGTTGCCTTGTTGTCTTCCTCTGCTTACGAGGCAGAAGCCCAGGTGGGCGAACCTTTCATTCATGACCCTTCTACCATTGCCCTGTGTGATGGAAAGTATTATACCTTTGGAACGGGTGAAGGCGGAATCTGGTCGGAGGATGGCTGGACCTGGCAGGGTGGTGCTGTTCGTCCCGGAAGAGGAGCGGCTCCTGATGTGTTGAAGATTGGCGACCGTTATCTTGTAGCCTACAGTGCTACGGGTGGTGGATTGGGAGGCAGTCATCGCGGTGATGTCCTGACGATGTGGAACAAAACGCTCGATCCGAAATCGCCTGATTTCAAATATACCGAGCCGGTGGTGGTAGCTTCTTCATTGGATGATGAAGACTGTGATGCCATTGATGCGGGCTTGTTGCTCGACCCTACTACCGGCAGACTCTGGCTCAGTTACGGAACCTATTTCGGATTTATCCGTCTGGTAGAACTTGATCCGAAGACGGGTAAGCGGATGGAAGGCAACGAACCCGTCAATATCGCCATCGACTGCGAAGCTACTGATTTGATTTACCGCAACGGCTGGTATTATCTTCTCGGCACTCATGGCACCTGTTGCGATGGTCCTAATTCTACCTACAATATCGTGGTGGGACGTTCGCGAAAGATAACCGGTCCATACGTAGATAATGTGGGCAAAGAGATGTTGCAGGGCGGTGGAAAGATGGTGATTGCAGCCAATAATCTGAAGACGGGTCCCGGTCACTTCGGACGCTATATTGAGGAAGAAGGTGTAGAAAAGATGTCGTTCCACTATGAGTCTGATTTCAGACAGGGTGGACGAAGCGTGTTGGCTATCCGTCCTTTGTTGTGGAAGAACGACTGGCCTGTGGCTGGTGATGAATTTCATGCCGGAACCTACGAGATAGAATCGGAACGAAGAGGCTATGCCCTGGAGATTGCCGTAGATTTCGTGAGAATGCAGCGGGATATCGAACCTTTCTGGATCAAGCCAACCAAGCCTCTGAAGAATATTGAACCTCAGACCTTGAAGGAGGTAGAGGCAGAATGGCCTAAGGGCGAGGTGAAGGTAAGAATGAACGATTATATGTTCCGTCCTCATCAGAAGTGGAGTATCATGCCTGCCGGAAAGGGTGGTTATCTGGGTGGTCCTTATTATAAAATCTGCATAGAAGGCACTACTCGCTATCTTACCGCAACCGCTCAGCATGATGTCATCGCCAAACCTGAATTTACGGGTGAAGATGCCCAGCTTTGGCGCATCGAACAGCTCACCGATGGCACCTATCGCATCATGCCTAAGGCTGTGCCAGGCACAGAAGAGAAACTGGCATTGGTTTCACTCGGCGACTGTACCCCAGGCTTGGCTCCCTTCGATTTCAACAGCGATAATTCTAAATGGAATTTCAGGCAACAATAAATTCATGATGAAATTTAATATACTAATAGCTTAATAGTAATTACAATGAACAAGAATGTTATATACGCAGCTTTGATGTTTGTGGTAACTATGTCCTCCGGCAATGCCTCAGCGCAGCAGTTGCCTTATCAGAATCCAGCCCTCTCGGCTCATGAGAGAGCGGTAGATTTGTGTGGTCGTCTCACTTTGGAAGAGAAAGCTTCTCTGATGCTGGATGATTCGCCGGCTATCCCACGATTGGGAATCAAGAGATTCCAGTGGTGGAGCGAGGCACTGCATGGTGTGGCGAACATGGGAGATGTAACCGTCTTTCCGGAACCTATCGGAATGGCAGCTTCGTTTAACGACAGAATGGTGTATAGAGTCTTTGATGCAACATCTGATGAGATGCGTGCCAAATGGAATGAACTGCAGCAGAAGGGAGGAGATGTAACCCGTTTCCATGCCCTCTCTGTCTGGACTCCAAACGTGAATATCTTCCGTGATCCTCGCTGGGGACGTGGACAGGAAACCTATGGCGAGGATCCTTATCTTACCAGTAGGATGGGATGTGCCGTGGTGCGCGGATTGCAGGGACCTGAAGATACGAAATACCGCAAACTCTGGGCTTGTGCCAAGCACTATGCAATTCATAGCGGACCGGAATGGGCTCGCCATACAGACAATATTACCGATGTTACACCGCGTGACCTTTGGGAAACTTATATGCCTGCCTTCAAATCGCTTGTGCAGGATGCCAAGGTGCGCGAGGTGATGTGTGCCTATCAGCGTTGGGATGATGAACCATGCTGCGGCAACACCCGCCTTTTGCAGCAGATTCTCAGGAATGAGTGGGGATTCAAGTACCTGGTAGTTTCCGACTGTGGCGCTGTTACTGATTTCTGGGAGAATCATAAGGTTTCGAGCAATGCCAGAAATGCAGCAGCTAAGGGCGTATTGGCTGGAACCGATGTAGAATGTGGATTTAATTATATATATAAATCGGTGCCTGAGGCTGTGAAGTATGGTGCCCTGACTGAAGAAGAAGTTGATAAGCATGTGATTCGTCTGCTCGAAGGTCGTTTCGACTTGGGTGAGATGGATGACAACAAGATAGTATCATGGTCGAAGATTCCTGTATCTGTGCTTTGCAGCAAGGCGCATCGCCAGCTCTCGCTCGATATGGCTCTGCAGACCATGACGCTGCTCCAAAACAAGAATGAGGTTTTGCCTCTCGATAAAAAGGTAAAGAAGATTGCTTTCATCGGACCAAATGTGGATAACGAACCGATGATGTGGGGAAACTATAATGGTACTCCACGACAGACAATTACCATCCTGGATGGTATCAAGAGTCGTTTGAAGAAAAAACAGGTCGTCACCTTTAAAGGGTGCGACCTGGTGAACGATCAGACTTTGGATTCTTACTTCGACCAGTGTAGCATGGATGGCAAGATGGGCTTTAAGGGCACTTTCTGGAACAATCGTGAAATGAAAGGTAAGCCTGTTACCATCACCCAGGAAAAGAATCCTGTGCAGGTAACTACCTATGGTCAGCATTCTTTCGCTCCTAATGTGAAGCTGGTGGGCTTCTCTGCAAAATATGAAACCGTGTTCCGTCCTAAGCAGACTGACAAGGTGTTGCTCGACGTGGCTGGTTGCGGTCACTATGAGGTTTACCTGAATGGGGAGAAGAAGGCAGAGCATTCCATCTGGCGCACTACCGAGAGTCGTATCGAGTTCCAAGCCGAGAAGGGCAAGGAGTATAAGATAGAGATTCGCTATTATGAGATGCCAAACTATAATGCGGATATGAAGATTAATATCGGGCATGAGAATCCTATCGACTATCAGGCTTCGCTCAAGCAGTTGAAGGATTGCGAGACAGTAGTCTTCGTGGGTGGTATCTCTCCACAGTTGGAAGGTGAGGAAATGCCTATCGAGATTTCTGGCTTCGAGGGTGGTGACCGCACCAACATCGAATTGCCTAAGGTTCAGCGCAATTTCCTGAAGGCTTTGAAGGAGGCGGGCAAAAAGGTTGTCTTTGTCAACTGTTCGGGTTCGGCTATCGCTTTGACTCCAGAGACAGAGAGTTGCGATGCCATTCTCCAGGCCTGGTATCCTGGTCAGGAAGGTGGTGAGGCTGTGGCTCGTGTACTCTTCGGAGAGTACAATCCTGCCGGCAAGTTGCCTATTACGTTCTATAAGAATTCAGAGCAGTTGCCTGATTTCAAGGATTACAGCATGAAGGGCAGGACCTATCGTTATATGAACGATGCGCTCTTCCCATTCGGATATGGTTTAAGCTACACTTCTTTCCGTATTGGCGATGCTACACTTTCCAACTCTATCCTGAAGAAGGGTGAGAAGATTACGCTGAAGGTACCGGTAAGCAATGTAGGAAAGAAGGATGGAACCGAGGTGGTGCAGGTGTATGTGAAGGATCCTGCTGATACCGAAGGACCATTGAAGAGCTTGAAGGCTTTCGAGAGAGTGGAGGTGAAGGCAGGAAAGACTGCTGAGGCTGTCATTACGCTGGATAGCAGAAACTTCGAACTCTTCGATGCTGCAACCAATACCGTCCGTTCCAAGGCAGGAAAGTATGAGGTTTATTACGGCAGCAGTTCGGCTGATAAGGATTTGAAGAAGATAATGGTAAATTATGAATATTAAGAAAAATCTGACTAAGAAGGCAGACTTGAAAGTATTGTAAATTGAAAGAACTTTAAGTATCATGTTGTTTCTTTGTGCCTTGACCATTTCAGTCAAGGCACAAAGTCCTACTCAAAACTATGTGCTGACTAAGGACGTGCTTGATGTCGATGGAACTCACGCCATAACGACTGTTACGTATTATGATGGCTTGGGTTATCCTGTAGAGACGGCAACCAATGGTCTTGGTGGTACAGTTTACAATTTGACAAATACAATTGGACATGAGGAGTTACATAAAGAATCAGATGTGCCTCTAACATATCTTGTTCATTCTCAAATAGTATTGAAACAACTTGCTGATGCAAATTTTTCTAATGGATCGGAGAAATATCAAACAGGTACGATAGGAAATATGATTGTTTTAATGAATGAAGCGAATAAAAATGAACAAAGCGCAAATGCACTGATACAAATAATGGTAAAAGCAAATTCAATCATTAAACCGCTAGGATTAGGTAGAATAGTTAGACGAAATATTCATTTTGAAGATGTATATGGTACAAAATAGAAAAAATGAATTTGGAATAGCAAAAACGGTTATGTTTTTATGTATAATGGCTATCTTATGTTCTTGTAAGGATACAAAGAAAATTCTTACAAGAAATAGTTATCAATATTGGCATTATATAGATAGTAAGCAGAATGAGGACGAAACAAGACACCCTTATTTTTGTAGGGAGGATTCTTTCTATTTTTATGTCGATAGCAAAGGTGTTTTTATCGAGTTTCGAGCAAATTGGCGTTTTAGGGAATATAATGGTTTTCTTGTTTCTCATTATCTTTATGAACCAAGTTGGAATTTGTTAAACCGTAACACAATCCGTTTTGGACGCTTTCGCTATAAAATTATTTCTGTTTCCGATAATAGAATCTTGATTCGTAATGACATTGATCCCAAAAACGCTGTAGACACTTTAGAGTTGGTTCCCAAGTCTCATATACCTAAAGATTATAGAGATTTTCAAAAACCATTTCAGTACAAGGAAGAAAAAAAAGACAGAGAGAAAGGTAAATATTTCTTTATATTTTAGGATAGTAAAAAAATAATTTGTGCTTAGAAAAAAACAACTATATGTTCTATCTCTATGACAATGTCAAGAGAATGGTGTTAGCATGACTGTTACTCAGGTAAACGACTATAATGAACTGAGCCCACTTTAAAAATGGGCATATTTTGAATCCAGCATGACCAGTGTGGTCATT
>CAVHWE010000028.1:0-17976 GCA_963639495.1 bacterium
GAATGCGAATGCGAATAACGATGCCTCGAATGCGAATGCGAATGTCGGCTCGCGTCTGGACAAACTGATTACATTATCAATCGGCCTACCATACAAGGGACGTGCTCCCTAAGATGGTGCCGAGGGAAACGAACCTCAGCAAACTACCAATATGGGAAAGCTGAAAAATCAAGTGTTGGGTGGAGTTTGGTAGGCCGTTCTTACGGCTCGAAGAAGTCAGACCCAGAGACAGGAAGGCCGAAAGGCCATTAAATTATTATCAATGCGTAGAGAAGGTTACATCATAGAAGAAATCATTGACTACTCCAATATGTCAGAGTCGTTTGATGAAGTTCTCCGTGGCAAGAAGCGGAAACGCTCACGTCAGGGACGCTACTTGCTTGCGCATCGTGAAGAGGTGATTAAGGAGCTAACAGAGCAAATTGCCAATGGCTCTTTCCGTGTGAGTGGTTACCGTGAGCGCACAATCCACGAATACGGCAAAGAAAGGAACTTGCAGATTCTTTCGATGAAAGACCGCATAGGTGTCCATGCTATAATGTCCGTGGTGGACAGACATCTGCAAAGGCGTTACATACGCACAACAGCAGCATCCATCAAGGAACGTGGCACGCACGACCTTATGAAGGTAATTCGTCAAGATATGCAGCACGACCCAGAAGGCACGCTATATGCCTACAAGTTTGACATCAGACATTTCTATGAGAATGTTCGTCAAGACTTCGCCATGTGGTGCTACCGCCGTGTGTTCAAAGACCAGAAGCTGCTTGTTATGTTGGAATCCTTTGTTACTATGCTGGACAGTGGCATCAGCTTTGGACTAAGAAGCTCACAAGCCACCGGCAACTTGTTGTTGTCTGTATTTTTAGACCACTATTTGAAAGATAAGTGTGGGGTCGCTCATTTCTATCGCTATTGCGATGACGGCCTTGTGCTTGGTAAAACGAAAGCGGAATTATGGATGATTCGTGAAATTATCCACTCTCAGGTGAACCAGATTGATTTGGAGATAAAGCCAAATGAAAGGGTGTTCCCAGTGGATGAGGGCATTGACTTCTTGGGATATGTCATATATCCCGACCATGTGGCGATACGCAAGCGTATCAAGCAGAAGTTTGCCCGAAAAATGCACGAGGTTAAATCGAGGAAAAGAAGGCGTGAGCTGATTGCCAGTTTCTATGGCATGACAAAGCACGCCGACTGTAATAGATTGTTTAATAAATTAACAGGCAAAACAATGAGATCATTTAAAGATTTGAACGTTTCTTATAAGCCAGCGGATGGCAAGAAGCGTTTCCCTGGGTCAGTGGTAAGCATCAGGGAATTAGTGAACTTACCAATCATCGTGAAGGACTTCGAGCTTGGCATCAAGACTGAGCAAGGCGAAGACCGCTGCATTGTCTCCATCGAACAGAACGGTGAGGCAAAGAAGTTTTTCACCAATTCGGAGGAAATGAAGAATATTCTCCAACAGATCAGTGAACTGCCAGATGGCTTGCCTTTTGAGACAACTATCAGAACAGAGACATTTGGCAAAGGTAGAACCAAATACGTATTTAGCTAATGAAACGAACAGAAGGAAGTGCGGTGGTGAAACTGCTTGAATGCGTGAACCCCGTCAAGAACAAATGGCGCATCCGTTGGGATGTCATAGTTAAAGAGGACGGTTCGGCCAACTACATGGAGGCAGAGTTTACCAATGGCAAGCCTTCTGTGGATGACATCAAGCGAATCGTCTTGGACTGGTACAACGAACAGACTGACCAAGCCATCATTTCAGGCTTTACATATAAGGGTCAGGCTGTGTGGCTCTCCACTGAAAACCAGTTCAACTATAAGGCAGCTTATGACCTTGCCGTGCAAACGGAAGGAAAGACGCTGCCAGTAACGTTCAAGTTTGGAACTGAGGATGAACCGTCATACCATACGTTTGACACACTTGAAGAACTTGCCGACTTTTATCTGAAAGCCACCGAATATGTGCAAAACACCTTGGCTGATGGATGGAAGAAGAAGGATGCTTTTGATTTGAGCTTGTATCAATAAGGTTCAAACGGCATCCGAATGACATTAAAAAAGCATCCGAAGCTGTCAAGCCATCGGATGCTTTAATCATATTTACTTGGACTGGTCAAGTTCTCTGTACCCCACATAACTATAAGTCTCAATGTTTTCCAAAATATCCTCATGGTTGTGGTTGGTTGTCGAATTGCTGATGTCGAACTCTCTGAAATGTTCACCGTTCACATCTGCCAGAGCTGTGTGAATCTTTTCCAAGAGGTCAAACACTGTTAGGCTCTCTTCTCTTTGGTCACTGTTGGCTGCACTGCTGCCCACCCAGTCCGTCACCACGTGCAAGTTCACTTTCGCCTCTGTCACATAGCGCATACCTACCACCGTGGCTTCCCAGTTGATTGGGCAAAGTTCCACAAATACCGCTGGACGTTCCCAGTTATCTTCTTGCTCTATGAACTCCACGTTGTGGTTCCAAAGATCAATATACTTGATTTCTGGTATATTGCCCAAACGTTCACAAAGCATCTTGTAAATCTCTTTTCTCATTTCTTCAATCGTTTTTCAAAATGTTCCATTTCCTTTCCGAGGTATTCTTGCAAATTATCCTCGATGATGTCCGTAACAGCCTTTTCCACCTCTGGTGACAAACCAAGAAACTGTCTTTTGGGTATCTTGATGGTCGTGCCTTCTTTCTTCAAGGCCATGAACTTCCAGAACTCAGCCACGTCACCGATGTGCCGTGTTTTTTTGTCCTTGCGCCGTGTGCCGTCCTTTCGCCGTGCAAAAGCCAACGCTCCAGCTGCATTCATGTACTTGTGCCAGAAATAGCCTTTCATTCGTTTTGTCACCACTATCTCACCGCCTTCATTGTGAATGTCGGCGTATGGCAAATCAGTGAAGAAGCGGATGCTCGTTTCCTTCATCTCGCTTCTGACGCTTCTCCTCAGCGTGCCTGTGTCAACAAGAATATGCCCACCTGGTCGAAGGGGGCTTCTGTGCCGTTCCCATGCCTCGCTGAAAAATGCCTCTCGCTCAAAGTTCTGGTCAAACTCGTCACTTAGGTCAACGCGGATGTCATTCAGAATCCTCTTAATAATAGCCTTTTCCTTGCTCATCATTCCAAAAATCAAGATACGGTTGAGCGTCTGCTGGAATCACATTCTTTGATTCAGCAGACGCTTTCAATATATTGTAAAATTGACGCTCACTGATAGCATACTCAGGATATATGAACCTGCGCCATATCTCACGGTTTGGAACACCGTCCTTGATATGCTGGTCATATATCCTGTTGATGTCAGCAACACGTTTCTGATAACTTAGTCCGCGTCGCTTTCCCATGGGGCTAATTGTTTGTTGTATGTTTAACCTTTGGATGATATGGACGGATGTCAAGTGTCATTTCACAGCTCACTGTCACACGTCCACTTCCTTCACATTGTGGGCAAATTTCCTCGCCCTTTCTCCCAGTGCCGTGGCACATTCTACACAGTGCCACCTTGGGTGCCTTGGTTGTCGTTGTCTTCATTGGCTTCTTGTTTAGTTTCTGTTTGTTCTACATCTGTCACACTCAATGGGATGATGTGCCACTTGTTGTGTTCGTCCTTCCACTCAGCTCTGATGAACTGCTTGGTGAGCGATGGCTGATAAGCCTCTTCGATGATTTGCACACCTTCCTTAAATTGGTCGTTGTCGCTCTTGTCTGCCAGTTTGCGAAGCTGCAACACACGGCTTGCCTTCAAGTTGCCTGTTCCGTCACGGCTCAATAGCTGTAGAATGGTTGCCACAAG
Source organism: bacterium (assembly GCA_963639495.1). Lineage (GTDB taxonomy): Bacteria > Bacteroidota > Bacteroidia > Bacteroidales > Bacteroidaceae > Prevotella. Next base: position 3,807 of record CAVHWE010000028.1, read on the forward strand.
TTCCTTGCTTTTGGTGTCGGTTGCAAGGCTCTCGATGTACTGCTTGACGATGGCAATGCCGTCATTCACTGTGTCACGGTAGTCATCAATGCAGTTGTAACCAAGCGTGAGGCGCATCTTTCCATTTGAATGGGTGAAGGTGTGTGTGCGCTGGGTGTCCTTGGTCAGCTTCAACACGTTTGCCTTGATGTTGATGACTTCTGCAAAGTTCTCATAAACCTTGCTCTTCACTGCAAGCATCTGTTCTGACAGGCTGCGAAGTTCGGGGATGGCACTCTCAATCTCGCTGTCCACCAACTGGGCGTAAGCCTCACGGTCTTCCTTGCGCTTCTTAGCAGCCTTTTCCTTGGCTTGCTTCTCTTGAAACTGCTTGAAGGCTTCTGCCTCTTCCGCTGTCATTTCCACTGTCTGTTTCTTGTTCTCTTCCATTGTCTTGTCATTTAAAATGGGTTGTATTTTTAGGCATGAGGGATTCCATCCAAAGGGATATACATCACCATCCTGCCAGGATTGTTCACGTCTTCTTTCTCTTTCAAACCGCCTTTCTTCTTGATTGCTCTGAGTTTTCTTTGGAAATCTTCCATTTCGTCAAGTCGGATTCTGGCAAACTCCTTTCCGCAAATTCGAGGATGCTTGCAGAACTCATTGATGCGCTGCCAGTCGGTTGTGTCCACGCCAATCTCTTGTATCAGCTTTAGGCAGATGCTGCGATTGCGTTTCAATCTATCTTTTCGACCGCTCAGTTTCTCCAGACCGTCACAACAATCATTGTACTCTTGCCAAGTCATTTCCTTTAAGCTCTCTGTGCGTCCGAAAGTGTATTGACTGACAATTTCCTTCTTGAACTCTTCACGACTGCCACAATAGCAAGGCAGTTCGTTGAATGAGGCAAAGAAACGGCTAAAGTTCGTTACTTGCTGCTTCATGGCCGACACCTCTGTAAGTCATAAAATACTGGCGTGCCGCTTTCACGCTTGCAGCCATGCCAAGGGTCAAGTCTTCCGTCTCCAGTATTGGCACATTGTCGAAGCAAAGGAATATCTTGCCATTGAACTCTCTTGCCTGTAGTCTTGACCTGGCTTCTTCTCTCACTTGCGCTGCACGTTTCTGTTCAGCCTTTTTCTTGCAGTTCTCACGCATAGCATGGAACCAATTACTGATTTTACTCATATTCGTTTATTTTTTAGTTGTCTTTTCATTGTTTGGTAGCCATGTTATTTCAATGATGGCTTTCATTTCTTTCTTGCCTTGGCATATAGGGCAAGGAACTTTCACGCTTTCCCAATTGGCGTCACGTCCCCAGAAGTAACCATTGCCGTGGCAATATCCACATTCATGCCCTTGACTCACTATTTTCTCATGGGTGACTTGGCATGATGGTGAAACCAGTTCTAACACCCTTCGTTCTTTACTCATTGTCTGCCACCTCCTTTCTCTCACCAAGATACTCACATTTCATGGCATCAAGCGACATATCGTTTAATCTGCCAGACAAGTCTCTGAACATCTGTTCTTGATCCAGGTAGGTAAAATCCTTTGTCTTGTCCTTGATGATTGCCACCAGGCTTTCAATCACTTCTTCCATAAGCTATATTATTTGATAAGTTACTTTTTCATATCCATGCCACTGGATGATTCTGTTTGCCCACATCAGACTTTTTGTTTTCAGTACAAACTTGCCTTTATTCTTCTGTGAGCGCATTACATTCAAGTCGCACTCGTAATCACGTTCAAGCCATTCTCTCATAACCGACTTGCATTGCTCTGCCGTCATCAAGATGAAAATGGTGTCACCATCCTTGTATTTGTCCATACGCCTTATGTTTCGTTGCTTGTTTGTATTACTCCATCCTCCCATACGGTGAATGCCTCACCAGCCTCACCAATGGCACGACCTTGGCAATATGCTTTATATCCTTGCACTCTCACCTTCATACCTGCCATGTACTTCAATCGGGCTGCTGGTTTGCCAAGCGGTTGCCCCTTGTATTCCTGGCTGATGAATATGAAGCACTTTCGAGGGAAGTCATCTGCAAGCGTCTTGGCTTGCTCATAGCTCCAATTTGAATATTGGAAGCTGTCAATGATGACAAACTTGGCACTCTTGCGTTTTTTAAGCCTTGCCCTCAGATCGTCAAGGGTGTCGTCTGTTGCCACACGAAACTTGCCTTGCACCTCATTCATCTTGTAGCGGTTGATGCGGTCTTGAAAGCTCTTGCTCACACCTTCCTCATAACTCAGGTAAAGAACGCCACCATACGAGCAAAGTTCTTTGGCAAGCTGCATCACAAAGCTGCTCTTTCCGCTTGCGCTCGATCCTGACACAAACCATGTCTCTGTTATGCTTGGATAGCCAAACACCTTGCTCCATTTCTCACCCCAGGGAATGGTGACGTATGTCTTTGCTGCAATATCCCTGGGGCTGTATGCTCGCTTTGCCATGGTTATGCAAGTTTCAGTTTCTCAATCTCTGTATATACACGGCGCAAGCCACCATTTGTTTTTCTCACGATGGTTGCAATGTCGGCATCCTTTGGAGCGTTAGCCCTTGCCACCACTTCTGCCTGATGGCGCAAGAACTTATCACGTTCCTTGCCATCATCTGGTGTAACCTTGGAATATCTACCACCGTAACGGCTCAACATTTCGGTGTAACCAACCTTCTTGCACTCGATGGAGCGATTTATCTTCTCTTTCAGTCCATCCGCTCCCATCATGTACCAGGCGCAACAACGTTCGGTTGCATTCCAGAGGGCTTTGAGTTCCAAGAAAGCCTCATACTGCAAGTCTCCAGCTTCATCAAGGATGATAAGAGGGTGTTCGATGGAACGAAGGTAATAAACCAAATCCTCATACACATCGGCATAATGTCCCTTGCTGTCCACGCCAAACTCTGATGCTATCTTGCGAACCAACTTCAACTTGGTCTTTACTTGTGAACAGTCGATATAAACTGCATTCTTGTGACCTTGCACATAATAGCGTGCCGTGAAGGTCTTTCCAATGTTGGGTATGTCGCAAAGGATGCTGCTTTGCCCTGAGCCTTGACAGAACTCTATTTGCTTGGTGATATACTTGAAGGTCTCTGTTGGGGCTGCGTTCCACTCTATTTCGTTGCGCAAGGCCACATTCAGCTTTCTTGCAATGCTCAACCAGTTGGCATCACTCAATGCCTTTTCTGTCTGGCCATTCTTCAACATACTATAGATGGATGTTGAAAGTCCAAGGGCGGTTGCGTGCTTTGCGTCACTTGGATAGTTTGATCTGTTGGCTGCTATCGCTGCCAAAATCTTTTTCTTTGTTGCTTCTGCTATTGTCATTTTCTTAATCTTTAATCTTTATTATAATGATGTTTGAACGGTGTCTAAATGTCTGCCAAAGCCCTTTCCTCAATGCTCATGTCTGGCATATATGCTTCATCGGGTTCTTCTATCCTTGGCGGTGGAAGTACAAAGGTTTCCTCTGCCTCTTCCTTTGGAACATCCGACTTCATCACTCCAACCTTGCCAATGGCATTGTCCTTGACGTATTTCGTGAATGAGGCAACTTTCTTCTGTTGCACTTGATATTTCTCTTTGTCTTCATCTGTCTGTTCTGCCATCACACGGTTGTAGGTTTCTACTCGTTCCACTTGGTCAATGAACCTGTCACCTTGAAAGATGAACACCTCTTGTGGCTTGCCATCAGCATCTGGAATGTAGTATGCCGTCACCTTGTTGTTGTTTGGTTCCAGTCGTTCCAGCTTTTCGGTCTTGCTCAACCACCAATCTTCGTATGCCACTCTTACGGTGGAGTTCCTTCTGATGCTTGTTTCCACTCGCTCACCAATATATCTTGCAAGCGTAAGTTTGTCAAGCGGTTGAAGGGTCGGATTGATGTTGGCAACAAGAACGTCCCATCTGCTCATGCCTGGGTACTTCTTTTGATTCGGATGCAAGCTGTGATTCCACTCGTAGCTGTCTTGACGATCATCGGCAATCAGTTGGTCATAGCTGAAATATTCTTTGTCCTCATACAGCTCGTTTGTCTCGTCACTGATTTTCTTACTTTCCGTGCGCCACTTGCCCTTTCCGTAGAAACGGCCAATGCCTTCATGGTTCTTGTGGATGATGCTGCGTTTCTTCGCACCGTTCAAGTTCTCTGCATATTTCTCTTGCGAGTTCTGAGGCGCACAGAAATGAACGAATGGGAATGCGACACCTGCTTGCAGAAATCCGTCCTTGTATTGCGACATCAAGTGATTCTCAACCTCAATACCTGCTGGCATACCCCAACCATTGCGTTCTATCAGTCGGAACATATCCCTAAAGCAGTCAAGCACCAGGATTTCATCCTTTTTCCTTGCGTAAGATGCGCCAATCACACATTGGCTGACCACATCATAAGCATAGTAAGCGTGAACCCTCTGCTTGGTGTCTTTCAACTTTCGTGTCAAGTCCACGTCATCCATTGTGATTTGGCTCAAAGAGAACTCACCTGCATGGCGGTGCATGTGCGGCATCTGTTCGTGCATGAAGGTGGTGTAACTCATAAGCTCATGTTCAATTAGCACCTTGTTTTTCGGTCGGTTCAAGTAGTTGGTGATTGTCGATTCACTCAAAACCTTTGGTTCACCGCTCTTGTCTGTGAAATCATCGGGGTTGAATAGTTCTCCAGTTTCAGGATCATAGACCTCTATTTCACCACAAACAAACGAATTGTATAGTTCCAAGACACTTGTGTTGAATGGCTTGTTAGGAAGTACTGCCAAGCCCAAAATCAAGCGTTCCGTCTTGTGATCAACCTTGCGTGCGCTTTGGTTTCCGAACTTGCCACTTATCAGACAGGCATAGCCAAGTTTTTTATATTCAGCTACCTTCTTTCTGAATCTCATGGTTGAGGATGGCAAGGTATGCTTGTACTTTTCTTTGAGGGTGTTGATGGTGGTAGCCATCTTTTCCCAGTCATACTTTTCACCCATAAGTTTCTTGGATGCGCTTGCACGGTCATAGAGCTTGATGCAAGTGTTCAGAACAGAGGCGTTCACCACATATTCCTTCACCTTTTCTTGTGCGAGGTCAAGACCTGTCTTTGAACGGTCATTGAAGAATGCCACCGCTGCCTGGTCTATCTCATAGTTGGAAGTTATCCAACCTTCCAGTCTTACAGTGTCACCACCTGGATAAAGCTCATCCACCTTTTCACGGAAGTCTGTTGGAAGGCTGTCAACGGCAACCAGGGCATAACGTCCTTGCCCCTTACCGCTGCGCACCACATTGATGCGCTTCCTGGCAGACAGCTGCTTGTAATTGGATGCGGTCATTATACCGCCATTCACAAGCTCACGGGCTGAAATGCAAAGTGTGTTACCGTAATATTCCATTTCTCACCTCCTTATTTAGCTGCGCAAGCTCTTGCGTACTTCATACGAAGTTCTGGATTTGTCCAGATGTCGGCATCCCTCTGTGTCCATAAGGAATAGATGCTTTGGATTTCTTCAAGTTCCTTGATTTTCACATCCTCGTAGCTTTTCATCTTCTGACCCTTATAGAACACATCCACATTGCCATTGGCTTTGTTGCACTCTATCATGGCTCCGTTTGGAAAGTATTGGCGCATATAGCCATTTGCATCATGGATGGTTTCCACCTCTGGTGTAACAACCATAACAACGCCACCTTTCTGCTTGGCATAAACACGGATGCGCTTTGCCTTCTCACTTTCGCCACGCTTGGCATCAAAGTTCAGGGCATAATAAACCATTTTCCCTGTGACCTTGAAAGCTGCCATGATGTCCTGGCGAACTTCTTTTGTTACGTCAATGTACTTTTTCATTGTCTTCTATTTTAATCGTTATACAAATCTTGTTTTATCTTTTTAAGATGCAAAATTCGTCTTTCTCGTGCCTTTTTTGTATCTTTGGCACCGTGTTCCATTAGTAACACGGTGCAAAGATAAGCATTTTGAATATATCTACAAAATTTTTTAGCGATTATTTTCGCAAAATGAATAATAAATATACGCATTATGGATAAAATAGGCATTTTAAACGCATTAATCGACTATTATTCTGGTGGAATCAAGTCGAAATTTGCAGAAAAGATAGGAGTAAAACCCCAAACAATCAATACATGGTTGCTTCGAGGCTCATTTGACACAGAATTGATATATTCAAAATGCGAATATATCTCAGGCGACTGGTTGCTTACTGGTGAGGGAGAAATGATGAGAAATAGGTGTTCAGATAAGCATTTTGAATCTATCTACAAAGAAAATGAGCAAAACATTTCGCCTAATAAAGGAACTTTAACAAATAGCACTCCAAAGCTCGCTGATGACCCAGATGTTGGCAAGCCATATTATGATGTTGATTTCATTGGGGGCTTCACTGAGGTCTTCAATTCTCAGGTTAGCGTACCAGCTACCAATATTGTCATCAGAGGATTCGAGAAAGCTGATTTGTGGTGTAACGTTACAGGTCATTCAATGGAGCCAAAAATCAATCATGGTGACATCATAGCACTTCGCCAATGTACTATTGATGATGTGCAATATGGTGAAATATACGCCGTGGTGCTTGACAATATTAGAACCATTAAGATATTGCGCAAGTCCAATGACCCTGATAAGTTCCGTTTCATTCCAATCAATACCGCTGAGTTTGATGAACAAGAGTACCCGAAATCAAGGATAATGAATATCTTTGAGGTCATCGGAAGCATCAGCAAGTTCTTTTAAGGTGAGAAATACCCCCATGTACCCCTATATGGGGGTGTCACCCCCTCTGTGTACCCCTCAAAGTCCTTGAAATGCCCCTATATATTATATATAATAAGGTGTAACGCTTAAAAATCGTTGTTCCGAAAGGGGTAGTTTCCTCACAATTAAACGTAAAAAGTGGTTAGTTTCCTTATTCAGCTTTTTGTACCCCAACGACCCCACTTTTGTAACCCTTAATTCTCAAAAGTGTAACCCTTAACTGTAACCCTTAGTGTAACCCTTATCCGAAAAACGCCACTTTTGCACACGAAAAAAGGGAGCATCAAGCCCCCTTAGCCATATTCGTTTTGAATACCCTCAAAAAAACGTTCTAACGGCGTTTTAACCGTCTTCCCTCATAGACCCTTGGCGAGTGCCAGAAATAAGCGTAGATTGCTTTATAATAGCACGTTTCGTGATTATCGACCCATTACCAGCCAACCCTGCATGAAGCAAGTAACTCTTGGTACAACCGACCTCATCAGAGGTCAACACGGTGTAAACCGCTGATATGCTTGAAAAGTAGAAGTCTTTCAAGCCATTGTGTTTGCCCACAATAAGATGCACATGTATAACTTTTGCCATAATAATCTGTTTAAAAACCGCTGCAAATATACCAAATAATCATTATATGGAATAATTTTGCGTTTTAAAAATTCATAAAAGGGCAAAAATAAAGGGTAGCGATTGCCACCCATGCACAAGCCCCATCAGCCCCACGTAAGCCATTCATAAACCCTAAGTAAACCCTACGACTCAAAGCGCAAGCCAGAAGCCTCTATAATTAAACCAAAATTAAACCCATGTAAACGTTTCGTTTTGTGGTGCTCTCTGTGCTACATCCGTGTAACTAATTATATTTCAAAGGCTTCAGCTGATTTTGGGGTGCAGGTCATTATATACGCTTCGTTCTGTGCCCTTTAAAAAGACTTTTTTGCCTGCTCCAAATCATTAAGAATATTCTCAGTTTGATCCCTCACATCAGCTTGTTGCAACTTGTTCTTCTTATAAGCAGTCTCTTCATCCAACTGATGATTTACTTCAGAAACCAAATTTCCAGCTAAAGCAAAAGGAATAAGATTATACAAGTCTTTGAGTTGTGCTTCATAAGATAGCAAAGATGTTCGAAGTCCTTCAGCATTTTCACGTAACTCATTTAACTTTTCCAAAGACATCAAATCCCCTTCTCGAACCAATTTTTCCTGTAATTCATTAGAATCATGCCGAGCAATCATGATGTCCTCATCATTCCTTGATATGCTTTCATCAATATCTCTAATTTCGCCTTCGTCATTCTTGATTGAAGACAACAGACCATTAAACGCTACTCTATCCTCAGGCTTAGCCGAATCCTTGCGATAATCATCTTGAATGCGTTCAAGTTCATTCTTCAGATCATCATATTTTTGGATACCCAGAACCTGAGAATATGCACGACTCAATTCATGTCGTTGTTCTGGAGTATTTATCTGAGCAAAACTCACAATTTTCTCAGCATCAAAAAAGAAAAATTTAGCAATCTCGATAGGAAGAATATAGTCTCTGATAAATATTTCTTCCTCTTTGAGTTTCTCCTCCTTCGATCCAACAAACAAATCATTGCTTCTGCCATCGATTAAAATATCCAATTCTTCATCTACACCCGTAGCATTGTCATATGAGCGAGTAATCGTGATTTCCGTACATGCAGTATCTGGTATAACAACATCTGAGAAAGTTATAGAAACAGAGAAACGAGTTTCACCCTCCTTCTCTGCCTGATAATTAAGGCTATTGCCTATATATCTTCCATAACCACCTTTTTCGGAAATTTCTCTTTTATAGAGTTCATCCACCTTCTCCATTTGTTTGCCATAAAGACACCAAACTAGAGCCATCAGAAAAGTAGTCTTGCCAAAACCGTTATTTCCACTAACGACAATGATATTCTTACCATCTTCTGGAGTCAGGCAAATTCGATTTTTCCCTTTATAGATACGGAAATTATTGAATTCAATTTCTTTGATTATCATATTTTCTTTTTATTAACGAATTCTTCTAATCGAGTTTCAATTTCACTCTTCAAGCCTCTACGCCTTTGCATGAGAGACTTGCTTTTTTGCAGAAGCAACAGCTGTTCTATAAGCTCTCCTTCCTCCACATTATCTTCACAAACTTTGCGCATCAAATCTGCTTCAAGTTTATTTTTTTGCTTTTCATTGTCCATTACAAAAGAGTCTTTATAAATAGATTTATATATGTCTGAAACTTGGTAAATGAAATTAAAATCCCTATACCAATTTACCTGGATTGCAATAAGTTCTTGATCAGAAATCAATTTTATATTGCGATCTCTCTGTTGCAATTCATATTGAACTTGCAACAATCTTTTTAAGATACTTGCACGATAGCTAAAAATATAAGGTCCCATGTCATTGACCGCACGTCGTCCATCGCGCCGGAAAGGAATTCTGTTTTCTATAATATTTCGCTCTTCATCCAATTGCTTTCGAAAATCGTAAAGGGGTTGCATCCACTCATGCCCATTTTTTATCAAAGAGCGCATGGACTTATCGTCCTTCACTACGGTGCAAACCCAACATCCAAATCTACTTTGTCCGCAAGAGCCGTGGCTTTTATCTGTCACGACTGTTGGACATTCATAATCATCAGCACTAGCATTAAGATAAATATTGAACAAAACAGAATTATCATATCCCCATGGCGAAGGTATGGCATTGATAATATACCATATTTCTTCCAGCATCAGTTCCTTAATTGGAGCATAAACAAATGTATTTTTCAACAATGTATGATGCGTAAGTCTCTGCCCATGGATTTCATGTTTTTTTATAGAGCGAGCTCGGGTTGCACTTTCAGCCTTACGAGTTCCAATCAAGACAATAGCTTCTCCACATTCATCCACCTGTTCTGTTATAAAACGTGCAGTGGGCTTTATCTTCATTTTTTCCGTACACCATCTAAAAGCTGTATTCGGCACAGGGTAACCTTTTCCTATAACATTTACCCAAAAGGAATCCTCCAAACGAGGAATTGTTTTCCTTACAAAAATAGGCAGATCTTGTTCACGTGCGGCCTTTTGTATTTGCTCCAACACCTCATCCACATAAGATGAGATAATAGGATTTTCAACCAAAGTGTCGTTGCAGACAACATAAATTGGGCGACGCAACTGGAATGGAACAGGAGTTTGTTCCTTAATTTTTTTCAATGCCAACCATGTTAATGTGAGCAGCACTGTAGAATCCTTTCCTCCACTGAATCCTATAATCCAAGGACGATAGGACTTGTCTGCATACATATATTGATCCAAGATTTCATCTATAATAAAATCTATACGTTCAGAATATTTTTTCATTTTCTACAAATAATATATATATCACCAATACAGCGTCCTCACTATATACTATATAGTAGTTACACCTATCAGTTTTTTCGTTCTTTTGTATCGTATTGCCGAGTGCAGCTTATCTTTTTCTAAGCGCATTCCTTCACCTCGCAGAATTACTCTACATAGTAACACAGAAGCATAGCTCGAAAGTTCATGATGCTACAGATTATTCTTTACTCTCCTTCCATTACTGGACGGAAAATTACTTTCTTTCTAAATTCATCCAAGCCCTTCTCATCCCATTCTTTCTGTACCTGAGCCTTCTCTGAATCAGAGAATCGAACTGGTGGAAAGTCCTTTATCATCAGATGTAATTTCTTTAAATATCCAAGAAGCACCCGGTCATTGACATCTTGGAAATGCCTTGCCTTACAAAGATTGAACGCCTTGACTGAATAAAACTTACTATTGATTATTGCATCAGCTTTCTTTTGCAAGATGCTCTCAGGAAATAGCTTATCGGCTCGGTTTGTATAATTGTATATCAGCCATGACATATCCTTGTCTTGGCGGAACTTAATCTTTCTACAAGCCTTCTTACGAAAGTCTTCATCCTTACCGAGCCTTAACACAAACCCAGCTTGTTCGCCTGGACGAGAGAATGGTTGCAAGCCAACAGCACGCATGTGCTTGCTATACATATCATCTATCCCAAAAGGATTATCTGAATACATATAGATTACTCCATAAGAAGGTTCTTTGGGTTCTATCGGATAATACTTACCAAAGCGGTAAGTTGTTGTAGCAAAGAATGCTGCGACAAACTTATCGACCGTCAAATCGAGCAAATCGGTCTTGATACCGTAATGCTGTGCCAAGGCTTCGGCATCAATCTTCAGGTGCAAAGGAATAACTTGCCCATTACTTAGATTCACCTGTAGCCCGCTCTTGAAAATGGAGGTAATAGGATAATCCTCTATTAACAGCTCAAGCTCGCAAGCTTTCAAACGTTCATGGAAAATTAGCTCGTCCGTCATTCCCTTGCGATAAAGAGAAGGCTTGCAAGGTTTGTGATAACCGCTTTCTCCTCGATAATAGGCATTGAAGGATAAGCTGCATGGAATAAGTCTGCCCTTGCCATCAGGTCCCTCGACAATCTCGAACATTCCTTCCTGAATATAACTAGGCATGAGCATACGAAGCGGGGATTTTTCCAAAGCCCATTTCTCCTCGCCATAAGCCAACCTATCCAATACGTCCATAATGGTTGAAAGCTTGCCTATCAATTCATTTCGCTTGTTCTGCCAGTATTCCATTGATTATTTCCTCCGCTTGATTAATATGGTTTAGCTCTAAACTTACGTCCTTTTTATTGCGTTTTATCACAATTCTACGATAAAGCTCGATATATGGTTTGGCCTTTGCTGCCTGATTATGATTAACACCTATCTCTATGATAGCATCGCACATTCTGCAAATCTCATCGATGGAATTGACACTTTCGTAAAACCTGCATGCTTCTATCAAAGGTTCGACATCAAAGTATATCTTTCCTTGCAGCTCTTTATAGTACATTTTATTTTGGAGCATAGGCAACTTTTCGTAATCTATCGTAGCTAAAATGCATTTTGCTTCATCTAGAAAGAGTTTTTCGTCTTGTGGATGCCACATAGCTAGGACAGAGTAAGAATTTATCCTTGCCATCTTATTCTCCAAGGCAATCGAATCATCTCCAAGACGCTTTGCAATGACCTGAGCCTTACGCAAATAGTACATTCCAAGGGCGGCATATCTAAGAGAGCACATGTGTGCTAATTTGTCATAGACACGAGCAACATAGATGTCACCCAATTGTTCTGCTTCATAAAGTGCCGCAGACAATGAATTGACAGAGAACTCATAACGATTTTTCATAGAACTTTCTATCTCTCCACGTTGCATCAGGATGATATACTTCATCTCATGACCTGTTGCATATTTTTCAGCCTGTATCGTGCAAGAAATAGCCTTATCTAATAATCCTCTGCGATGATAAGCTTCAGATGCCTTGTACCATCTATCGAATAGAAGTGAACCCAACACTCGTTTATTAGAGGCTATCTGATCGAATAGTCTAAAATTCTTATCGGCTGCATACCAATCGCAACGATTGATTTGTCCGTTGATGTCGAATAGTATCAGCATGAGTACATCTTCGTGTTCCAATCCTTCTCTTATCATTCGGATATCGAGTCCGATGAACTTACGTGCTTTGTCCACAAGTTCGTCATGTATGTCTTGTTCGCTTGACAAGTGGGCATACAGACTGATATGCCATAAATATGCCTTTAAAATTTCATCGTTAGTCATGTTTACTCCAGTTTATAAAATGCTCTCTATTTACTATAAGGATTTTCACAGAGTTCTTATGACTTATGTGATCATTAATTTGTTCCTCATTGCAGTATCGCTCTGCACTGGTCGTCAATCGAATGAGGATGTTATCTTATAAATATTGTTGCACAATATTTGCTAGTTCATCAGCGTAAGAAGTTGTATCTGATACATATTCCTTATTAACAAGTATATATAAGGACAAATCATTTCTTCTAAAATGCTCGAACTTGTCATCAGAAACCGTTGAAAGCACGAAACGACGATAAAGACGGAAACGACGGGATACCATTCCATCTTGATCTTTTTCGTCTTCTGCTCCAATAAAAAAGAAAGAAGCTTTTTCGTCTCGCTTCAATACATCTAACATTATATGAAACATTGTATAAAGTATCGTTCTAACCTCGAAAGTATTGGAACGAAGACTAAACTTATTTTTACTGTTGATGTTTGCCTTATCGAAGAACTTCACACAATAAGCGTGTTTCTTATAACATTCAACTCTTACAATATAGGCATGATGGGATTTGTCTGACTTAAACCGATATTGCAAGGTCTGAATCAGATACTCATCACTTTCACTTTTATCTATCATTTGAAAGATAAAAGGATAACCATCAGACATCAACCGTTCCATTAGATTAACTTTTTGTAAACAGGTATTGCTACCTTATCCATTTCTTCTTTCGAAACCTTAACAACTCCAGGAGTTGCATCGAAATAATCTACAGGATAACGATACTTGCCATTTGGCATCAAAACCTTAGTTACACGGCGGAAGAGAGAGATACCCTCTTCTGTAACTATCTTTGTTATCGTCTTATCAATGATCTTTCCCATAATTCTTTATTTTTTATTTCAATATCGCCTGCAAATATAAGGGTTTTCCGTGAAACTACCAAATTTTCAAAGGATTTTTTCTATCTTCTTTATTCATAGTTGTCTTAGTATTGTATTTTTTCGACTCCCCTGTCCCCCTCTTGCGAAGAGGGGGGCCTTACCCTATACCCAAGCCCTAAATCCCTACCATAGGGATTAGGGATGTAACCGCCCTCCGGTGCTCAGAACCGCTACGCTCTAAGGTTGGCGGGGCATCAAAGCCCTCGCCATGGTTGTGCGGGATGGGACCGCTTTGCTATAACTTACTATAACATTTTACTTAGATAACTCATAGTTTTTTAATGCAACAAGATCATTCTACAACTCAACCTTCTTCAACGACTTCGAGTAAATTTCTACTTATCGTAAGCGTTGCACCACTGATATACTTGATTTCGCTGCCGATGACGGCTTTCTTGCCATTATAGCTCTGTACGTATGCTTCCACACCTTTCATGCTACCTGCTACCACTCGCACTTTGATTCCTTTCTTCAAAGGAACAGGGGCAGCAGTGACAGGCTCTTCATCATTCTCTACAAAATATCGATAGTTGGCAACAACCTGGTCGGGAATTTGGTATATTTTCCTTTGACCTGGCATCGTCAGCATCTTATACACATCCGAACGGAAGCGGATTTTGTCAAGTTGTCTCGGAGAAACATTGCAAAAGATAAAGGTGGAAAGAAATAGCTTTTCTTTCACTTTTCGCTTATTGGAACGTTTGTCTATATAAACTACTTTTACCTTGGGAATCCAGTAATCAAACCAAACATGATTGTGATTAAGATTGATTCGTATAGAATCAGCTATTCTCGTTTCACAATTCACTCTCACTACAGCCACATACC
>CAVHWE010000029.1:0-17742 GCA_963639495.1 bacterium
AGCTTAGTAAACCTGACTTGTCAATTGCTTGACGGTTCGTTTCTTTTACCCAGTCAACTTTCTTATTTCTAAGAAGTTAACCGCTTCTTGTACTACTTGTCTGTTTATATAAAATCTTTCAAAGAACTCTTTCTTTAATCGCTAAGAGAAAGTGCATTTCTCAAAAGCGAGTGCAAAAGTACTAACTATTTTCCATTCCACCAAATCTTTTCGCAAAAAAGTCGCTTTTTTAGTCGATTTTTAACATCTATAAAGACTTCACGCAATAGATTTTAGCTGCTTACTTTATTGTATATATGCGCTTGCCTGTGCACACACTTAGGCGTATACGCAAGCGCATAATATAATAATTGTTAATAACTGAACTTTCGCAAGTTTGCACCACACGCTCTGAAAGGGCGTGTGGGACAAGCTTGAAGAAAAATTGCTAATGATTTCACATTAATTCATATTTAGAAGTTTACGCTTATCCATAGCCATTAACTTTATTTCGCTGATAATATTTTAACGGATTATACATTAGGGATACCGATTAGACTGGGATTCTAGGAGTTTCTGCAGAAAGAAATCATAAAAAAAAGAGGACTCTCTAAAAAAAGATACCCATTTCGGAATCGAAAACAAACACTTAAAATATGTAAAAACGGGTTGAATTCTTAAAATATGTTTCAAAAAAGCGAAAAACACCCTTCACCACCCTTCACCCGTAACTATTTGACACATAAAACCTTAAATAAAAAGGTGAAGGGTGAAGGTTTGAAAACTCTTTTTTATATATACGCGCGGCAAGGGAAAAATGAAAGGGTACCCTAGGGTCAAAAATCGGGAAAACCCTAAAAAAAGAATATAATATAAGATTTAAAATATACCCTTCACCCTTCACCTCGTTGCCACAACCCAGCTTCCATATCTTCGTCATCGAATTACCTACATTTGTCACCTTGGTTTATCCTTCGGAGATATTCTGCTATCTTTCGGAGATAATTTCTTATCCTTCGGAGATATTGTGCTATCTTTCGGAGATAATTTCGTATTCTTCGGAGATATTCTTCTGAATGATTCCATGATATTTTTCGCACTTTATTTCCCGAATCCACGCAAATCGCACAAATCGCATAGGTAAAAAAGAGAAAAGACGTATCTTTGCATTCGAAATAAAACGAATAGCGTATGAGACTAGTAGAAGAAAGAGAAGATGAAACAAGTAAAAAAGCATATCGGGAAATTAAGAGTTTCATCGGTACGGCGAAGCAAGAAAGTCCGGGACTGGATATAGAATCGGGCAAGGGAAAAGTAAAATAACAGGAAATATTAAGGGGGATTATTTCAGAAAGAAGAGATTAAAATAGCAATGACAGAAATGTAAAAATAATCGAAAATGGGGGGGGGGCAAAAATGGGTGAATTTATAAATTTATAGTTAACAAACCTTAAATAAGGGCAGTTTTTTCTGATTTTGAAAGTCATTTTGCTCATTTTTCGCTATATTTGTGGCAGAAAGTATAATTAGATTAATAATAAAAACAGAAATAGTAAACAATAAAATAGACACTTTTCTATCAACAAAACAATACACAAGCAAATGAAGACAGACAAAAGAAAGCGCATGTTGCTCCTTCTTGTTTCAGCACTATTCATTACACCAGCATCAGCACAAGACTGGCGCTTGAAAACGAACTTAGCATACTGGGCTACCACAACACCTAATATTGGAGTGGAAAAGAGGTTATCAGACCACTGGTCGCTGGACCTATCCACAGGTTGGAACCCATTTACTTTTCGCAAGAACAAGAAACTGAAGCACATTGCCGTACAAACAGAGATGCGATATTGGCTCGACAGCCCTTTCCTGGGGCACTTCTTTGGAGCCAATTTACTCTACTCACATTACAATGTGGGTGGTGTACACCTCCCATTGGGACTTTTCCCGAAGCTCAAGAAGCATAGGTTCCAAGGCGACTTGGGAGCCCTGGGCATAGTATATGGCTACAACTGGGCACTCGACAAGGAAAACCGTTGGAATCTGGAGGCAGCTGTAGGTTTGGGATTGGGAATCACACGCTATACCAAATACAACTGTTATGGCAGATGCGCCACCGCCATTGAGAAGAAGACGAAAACCTTCGTTATGCCGACCAAGGTGGCAGTATCGCTGGTTTACAACATCGGGCAGACAGAGAAAACAAATAAAAACAAATAAAATATAACTTGACTATGAAGAAGTTCAGATTTTTTAGCTTTGCAAGTGCGATGCTTCTTGCAAGTGCAGCAGGAATGGTTTCCTGCTCCTCAGATTCAATTGAGCCAACAGGTGGTTCCGGTGCGACAGGACAGGTTGTAAAGACCCAGTTCTACATTAATATCCCTTACAAGGGGGATAACAGAAGCGCTTCCACACGTATGACCGATGTTAATACCCAAAATACAGGTAATAACAGCGCGAACTTTTTAGGCATGGTAAATACACAGATGTATGCATTTAAAGGTGAACCTGGTACTACCGGCTTTGCAACATCAGTGAAGGCTATCCCTATTGGTGATGCTGCAGATGCATCTAGCAAAGATGAATGGAGAAACGTATACCGTGACATCGCTATTCCTGTAGGTACTACGAATTTACTTTTGTATGCAAGAGCTGACAAGAAGTCAAAAAACAACTTTCAGGCTGGTTATTTAAGCAATCCATATGAAAGTACAACAACTGCAGATGCTACAGAATTATCTGCTCTCAACTTTGCATTAACCGAGGTAAATAAAGATAAGGATTTCAGCACAGAAGGAGCTGATATTTTGACAGCATTGAACCTTGTTGCAAATACAAGTGTGACTAAGACAGGGGCTACAACTACCGTAAAGTGGTCAGAAATAGATAAGTCTGATTTAGGAACTGCCAACGAGCGCGAAGCTCTGAAGGAACGTTACAATAAGTTTATAGCTTTGACTTCAGGTTCTGCAAAATCAGTCCAGCTCCTTATAGAGAACTTAAAGAACGTAATTAATGGTAGTACCGGTGTTGAAGATGACAAGTTAATGGCTAAAGCAATTGTTACTAATTGTACTACAGTACTGCCAGATCTGGGAACCAAAGATTTTCCAAGAAACTTAAACTTACCAGATGGTGTAGCGAAGGTTAAATGGAATGACATAAAGAAAGAATTCGAATATGTCAATGTTAACAGCACAGTAAGTACAGGTAATCTCATTAATTATACCACCATCACATATCCTTCTGAATTGGCATATTATGTAAGTTCTCCTGTTAAGGTATCGAGCAATGAAATCACAGCAGTCAAAGACTTACCTGATTATAACAAGTGGATTGGCAATACTGCAGATTGGTCTAGTTATGGAGATGCAGTAGAAAGCAGTACCCGTTTTGTTGCTTTACAGAAACCTGTGCTATATGGAGTTGCAAGTCTCAAATCTACTGTAAGATGCGCAAGTAAAACATTGATAGACAATGCTAAAGACAAAGGGCAATATGAATCAGATAACAGCATTACCGTAGATGATACCAGTTTCCCTATTACAGGTATTTTAATTGGTGGTCAGCCAAAGCAGGTTTCTTGGAATTTTGAAGCAGCAAGTTCTGTTACTACAAATGAATTCAAATACACTATTTATGATCGTGATATGAATAAAGGCACAAATTTGACAGCAGCTGTAACAGAAACTCCAGAACCAAACTATACTTTGGTTCTGGACAACAAGGACAATTCTGGTGCTACATCACAAAATAAGGTATATATCACAATTGAGTTAGAAAACAAAGCAAGTGATTTCTTTGGTGCTGAAGGTTTAATACCAAAGGGCAGCAAGTTCTATATGGTAGGAGAATTGGATCCTAAAGCCACAAGCGGCATCACTCAGCCTACTGGTGAAACTTTAGACCATGTTTTCGTTAAAGATCATACGACCATCGCCAACTTCACCATAAAAAGTTTGAAGAAGGCTTACAACCATATCCCTGATATGCGCAGCTCTAAGATCAACGTAGGTCTCGCAGTAGATCTATCTTGGAAGGAAGGTATTACATTCAATGTAGAAATTTAATCATTCAACCATACTGAGCTTTCGCAAATTACGAAAGTTCAGTAGGGTAGATTTCGCTGTTTATAATCCTAATAGAGGACGGAAAATGAGAAAGAAAAAATCATATAGAATATTTCTGATAGCTCTGATGACTTTGAGCATCGCTTCCGGATTGTCTTCATGCATCGATGAAGACATGAGCAAGTGTGGCAAAGACTATAAGATCAAGTATAATCTGATGCTCAACACACAGATTCATACCCTCATCGACATTGACCTCAATACCACCGAGGAGCGACACATCGCCAACCGGCTGAAACAGGAACTAGGCACAGTCTTCACCGACCATGCCCTAGACAACGATTTGTCTTTCTTTATCGGAAAAGACCTCTACCGACACGAAGCTAACGTCATGAATGCCAACTCGGTATCCTATACCATCTATCTGCCGCGAAACGACTACCAGAACCTGTCGCTCGCCAATACCGGAAACGCCAGAAACGTGAAGATTACCGGTGCAAATGACTGCAAGGCTCTCGCCCTGGAACAGGAGCAAAAAGATACCGTCGACAGCCACAACATAGGTCTGTTCACTTCCCGCCTCACCATTAACGAGAATGATTTCGACCACGATTTGCAGACCACCCTCTATATGGCGAACTGTGCCGCAGCGGTAGTCATCAACCAGCAAGAAGTGAAACCTGCCGAGCTCTGGGGATTCGTAGAAGGAATGGCAACCCACTTTCTCGTAAACGACAGTATTTACTCAACATCCCGAAACACCATCGTGAGAGCCAAGCGAATCAACGAAGCCTCAACAGCCTCAGCCCAGACTCACGATGCGCTCTATGCCGTAAGTTTCCCATCCGGCAAAGCAGAATGGCGCTACCACATTATAGCCAAGGTAAACGGCAAATATACAGAAACCATTCTCACGCTGAACGAACCGCTGAAAGCCGGTAGACTGAAACTGATTAAGGCAAAACTCAAAGCCGACGGTTCGCTGGTTGTTACCAATGCATCCGTAGGAGTGAGCGTGAAACTCGACTGGAAACCAGGCGGAAGCCACGATATTGACATTTAAGTGAAGAGTGAAGAATTCAACGGCTATTAAGAATTGATAAATGAATCATATTACGAAATACATATTTGCGATACTATCGCTTATCATGCTGGCAGGATGCAGCGAAAGCGAAAAGAACGAGGTAAGACCGATGGACACGTTGGCACCTATCTCGCTCACCCTCTCTGTGCCAGATGATAAGACAAACACACGCGTTGGAGATCCTGGAGCAGACACCAACGACAAGGTGGACTGGGACCGGCTCACCATCATCGTTGCCTATAAGGAAAAGACCCAAGGCGACGAAATACACGATGCCGCACCCCAGAAAATGGTATATTACGATACCTATACCAAGGACGAATTCGACAGAAAAGCCCTCGTCACCCATGCCACCTCAACCCTTTCAGGACCTGATGCCAACGGCTTTCGCACCTATACGATGTATCTGCCGCTAGGCACCTGTTGCGTTTATGGGGTTACCTACAGTAACGGAGAAGGACTGGAGCTGGAGGGGGAACTGAACAAGATAACAGAAGACGGCACAAACGGCAACGAGCATATCTACAACTTACAGATTAGCAACGACTATGCTCATAAAGACGGAGCCGTAGACATAGCCAAGTTTATCAGCGTAGCCACAGGTTATGCACTCAAGCTGGACTCAGAGACGCAAATTCTTACCGATGAGCGCGAAATAAAAGTAGAACAGAACATCAATGCCAATATCAACACCAAACAATACTGGCGCATGGTACTGGGCAGACTGGCTGCCAAGATTGACATCCAATGGGATGCCAAGGGAGCCTACGAGAAAGGCGAAGATGGTAAGCAAAAATTCACAAATGTGAAAGTACAAGGTTTTACTTATCACGGAGAACCGGTAGGTCAAGAAAAAACCGTTTCCGGTTCAGGATATGGCAGACTCTTCCCTACCCTTTACCATAAAAATGTATCTCCTATGGCTCCGGTAAGTGGACAGACCTCCTTCTTGAACACCTCGGAAATCAGCAAGCGCAACGGAAGAGTATATCATTATACCTTCCCAGACGGAACCAATCCTCCTCGCATCACCTTCCAGCTTGATACAGAGAAAGAAGGAACGGCAGGGAACAATACATACAACGTGACATTTGACATGAGCAATCTGAAAGATGGTTTTATCCCAGCCCGCTGGTACAAGATTAATGCAAGAATATCGGGCAGTAAACTCGGTGAGGAGCCAAATATCACGATCAACAAATTCGACATATAAAACTCTTTTCAGCATGAGAATACAACATACGACATACAGGAAAATCATAACACTCCTCATCCTTCTGAGCTGTGTCAACCCCCTGTTCGCACAGGACAGCAAGACCTATCATGTAACGGCTGAGGCAAAAGACAGTGGTGACGGCTCATCATGGGAGAACGCTATCACCCTGACAAAGGCGCTGAGCCGAGCTAAGGCAGGCGACGAAATCTGGGTGAAAGGCTATGAGGACATTACCGATCACATCTATAAGGCACCGGAGGGAGGCTTCGTTCTCCGTTCGGGCGTTGCCATGTATGGAGGTTTTGCAGGAACAGAAACCTACAAGAACGTTCTCCCTACGGGCAGACATAAATATCAGATGAAGTATCAGACGGCTCTGGTGGGCGATATCAACACCAACGACAAGGCGAGCCAGCAGCTGATTATCTACCCAGAAAACACCACCCGCACAGACAATGCCACCCATGTACTGACACTCCAGATGGGCGTAACACAGGACAACCCAAACGACGGCAGCAAGCCAACCATCGTTTCCGGTTTCCTCATCGCAGCAGGTAATGCCAAGGGCGACAACTCTACTTCAGACGGCAGAGGCGGTGGCATCTACGTGGTGAACAACAGCAAGGACAACAATGCCAGCAGCCGTCACTTCCGTATTTCGCAATGTAACTTTGCGAACAACTACGGCATGCGCGGCGGTGCCATCTATGTAGATAATTCCTGCACCAACCCGCAGTCTGCCATCAGCTATTGCAGCTTTTTTGATAATGTAGCAGGCAAACGAGGCACCAGCGAGAACGAAGGTGGCGGCATGTGGATAGACGGAACAGCCACCGTCTACAACTGCAACATCAACAACAACACAAACGGCGGTATCCGACTTTCGAGCACATCGAAAATCGTCAACTGCTCTGTAATAGCCAACACCGTATCGGCAGTAGACCTGACCACAGCCGGAGCTTCAGGCAGCAATGGCGGTGGAGCGGTCTACAACACCGTGCTCTGGCATTCCACGGCACTCAGCAAGCAAGACACCCGTCCTGCCTTCTATTTCTGTGCTTTTCCGGAAGTAGAAGTAACCGATTCCAAAGCCAATACCGACGCTAATGGAAACGTATGGATCAGCAACGAGAACCACGGCACAGAGCCAGCCCCTTGGTTCAAGCAGAGTGCCGTAACCCAGGGTTACGACTTCTCGTTCAGCAGTAATCTGAAGCAATTATACAGCACCGCCTTCACTTTTGAGGAAACCTCTGCCCTTCTGAACAGGGGAAAACTGGAATTCTACAAAAACTTTGCCGAAAAACTGGAAACTACCTCTACCGACATCATGGGTAGAACACGCTACCAGACCAACACCATCGACATTGGTGCCTACGAGTATGCCCGAATGAACCCAGGACGCATCAGATACGTGAAACCCCAGAAAGTAGGAAAGGGCGACGGCTCATCATGGGAAAATGCCACGAACGATATTCAGGGAGCCATCAACGATTTGGCAGAAAAGGCAACAACGCCAGGCGAGAAAGGCGAAGTTTGGGTAGCAGCCGGAATCTATGAGGTAAATCAACGAATCCATAACGACAATACAGCCCCGATTTCCCTGCTGATGAAGAATGGCATCAGCGTTTATGGTGCCTTTGAGGGAAATGAAACAAGTCGTTCAAAACGCATAGAGAAAGCCAAGAATTTAAAGCCTTGGGGATGGGAAAAGGAATCAATCATCAGAGGTTTAAAATTCAATGGAAAAGACGATGCCATCTGGAACAATAGTGATGAAGCTTGGAACATAAAGACCAGCGAGTCCTATCATGTGGTATGGTTTGCTCCCCTGCCAGAAGGAAAACCAGAAGAAAAAGAAGCCTTTACGGATGAAGTATATCTGGAAGGCTTCACCATTGAGGGAGGTAAATATAACGATACGAACGAAGCCAAATACGCTCCAGACTGTGGTGCTGGCGTTTATATCAACGACCCGAATGCACGAATGCGTTACTGCACCGTGAGATTCTGTAACCCGGGCATGAAAGAAAGCGGAAGCACCAAACCTCGTGGCGGCGGTATCTACTGCAAGAACGGACAGACGGAAGGTAACCTGGTATACGACTGCTCGGCTTACCAGGGCGGAGGCATCTATATTGACGAAGCCGGCTTCATCACCCGAAGCATGGTAACCAACTGTTCTGCCTATCAGGGAGCGGGCGTATATCTGAATGGTGACGCTAATAACTCAGAGAAAGCCTATTATCAGATTCTTGCCACCTCTGTAATCAGTAACAATACCAGTACCCGAAATGGTGCTGTGTATCTGGATGGTCATGGACTGGTGATCAACAACACCATCGTCAACAACTATACCAACAACACCTCGGATCCTGCTGACGAGCTGTCATCCTATACGGGTGGTGTGTATATCAAGAAAAAGGGTCTGCTTGCCAACAATGTCATCTGGAACAATTCTCTGCTCCGGCACAAGTCTGGCACCAGCAACTCTGCATCCATGGCGCAGATTTATGCAGCCAACCCATCTGAAAAGACCGTACAGTTCTACAACAACGCCATCTCAGATGTAAATGCAGCCAAATGGACCAACACCTATCAGAGCGGAACCATCTCCATCAACACGTATTACTCAGGCAAGGGTTTCGTGATGGGTACAGAACCGCCTTACAACACGGTGGAAGCCTTCGACGAGAATCGTGGCGTGCTTTCAGATATGAAGACGGTGAACTATTACTGGGAAACCGTGAAAGGTACCCGACTACGCAACGTGGGCGTCAGCTATGCCCTCCTGCCATCTTCCTACCTGTATCAGCCAAAAATAGACCTGAGCGGAAAGGCTATCAGTTCGGTTCCGTCAGCAGGAGCCTATATGGCTGACAACCACGACCTTGTATTTGAAAAGAATGACAGCAAGAAACGCCTGCGCATCTACTTTGACCGTTCACGAGAACTGGTGGACGGCACGGGAGAGTCGTGGGAAAAGAGCTATACCTCATCATCTGTAGATGAAATTCTCGGTTATCTTGCCGACATCAAGGATAAGGACCATATCAAGGTAGTTACCAAGGGCAATACTACACCAGAGGATTTCACTATTGAGCAGAACAGCGGTTGGGAGTTTGAAATCTGCGGTCGTGAGGGTATCTTCGAACCAAAGATTGCCTACACGTTCGAGGAAACAGACGCCAGGTCATGCACCTTTAACATTCAACCTTGCGTACTTCCTGTTACCGTGTATGGCGGTTATCCGGAGTATTCGGAAAATCCGAATCCGAAAGATGAAGACCGCGACCCTATCAAATACCGCACCGAGCTGAACGGAAACCTCAGCGGTTCTGAACTCAACGAAGGTCTCTACCATCTGGTCCGCATCGAAGCAGGTGCCAACATCACCATCGACGGCTATGCCTTTACCCATGCATATGCTGCCGGTACTGCCTACATGCCTTATGGTGGCGGTGTACTGATAGGTAGCATGGACCAGAGCAGCCAGGCAACCACCGTGAAGTTGAAGAATTGCATCTTTGAGAACAACACAGCGGCAGATGGTGCCGCCATCGCAACCATGCCGGATGCCGTGAATGTAAAATTGGAGTTGGAAAACTGCGTCATCAACAACAACACAAGTAAGGATCCGCTTAATCAGAACCCATCAGAACAGCCTTCCATCATCTATCTGAACAAGAGTCCAGGCTACAACAACTCTCTCACGCTCAACCACGTGAGCATCATCAACAATGAGGGAGTGGCGCCAGATTACGACCTTGTAAAGGCAACCTCGTATGCTGTAGGAAATAAACTGTACATCAACGGTGCATGGGAAGGTTCGGAATGCAACAACAGCCTAGAAGAGAATTTCAACACGCTTGGCAAAGAAGGAGCCACGAACTTCAGCAACCCAACCAATGAAGTGGGTGCCCGGATGAGCGGCAACGTATATTACGGAGGCTATTCATCCTTCCGACCATTGACCAGTTCAGCAGAAGCAGGTAGAATCATCAACAGCGCTCAAGCCAGCAACGCAACAGCCAAGGACATCACCGGCGAAGACCGCAACCTTGGTGGTGCTCCTGACCTGGGTGCATACGAAGCTCTCCTGCCAAAAGCAGGAAAGATTATCTACGTGCGTTCATACAACCAGAATTATGATAGCAAGAGCGATGCCAACAATGATGACCAGGACGGCGACCCAGACTTCAATCTTCTGAATGAATCAAATACCGAATATGACGGAAGCAGCTGGGACAAGGCTATCATCGGTAACGCCATGTGTGATAATAATAAGGCAAGAACGGGCAATGACTTCTATGTAACAGACAATGGAAGCTTGCTCAATACAACCATCGAAAACGAGGAGTATAGTCTGGCTACCGGCAAGTATCGTTCCAAGACAGATTCTTACGGCGATTTCTGGACAAACTCAGGTAACCAGAACAACCAGTATCTCTCTGGCTGGGGCACCTATAACAAGATTGCCAACAACAGAGAGGAGCGTTACATCAGCGGTTTGCAATATGCTGTGGAAAGAGCAGCAGAATTGAATAAGAATATCACAGACAAGAAAGACCGGGTAGTAGTTTGGGTAGGTGCAGGCATCTATACAGACTACAAAGGCTTTGTTGTCAGAGACAAGGTGGAGGTAATAGGCGGTTTCCCATACGAAGGCTATCCTGGAGAAGACGACCGCCATCCGCTGCTGTCACAATACGTACCGGCACGTAAGGAATACGAGACTTTGGACAAGACCAAGTATGAAACCATTCTCCAGATTAGAAAGGAATCGCCTGTATACTTCAAAAACGGAGATAAGGAAATGTGGTATCAGGAGAACAATTCTGGAGATGGCTCTAAATATGACTTTACAAAAACGTTGATGAACAGTAGAAATACTGAGCGCCACTATGTACTGTATCAGCCAGACGTCTGTCTTCCTACCTGGTCGCCATCGGGTGATGGAAACACCTTACGTACCGACGGTAATGCTGTACGCTATAAAGGAAATTTGATAGACAAAATCTACTACAAGGATTATGAGCATGCCAAATGGGATGGCTTCTCCGTACGTCACGGCTACATCATCAACTATCCTGGTGCCAACCGTGACGGAGGAGCCGGTGTGCGCGTATTCCGAGGAGTAGAACTGGAAAATCTTATCATCGTCAACAACTTCAACCATGGCAGTCGTGTGCGTGGGGGCGGTTTGTATATGGATGGTGAAAACAGTAAGATTTCGAACAGTTATCTGCTGAGAAACCTGAGTTTTGCCAGCAGCGATGAAAGTTATGGAGGCGGAGCCTATATGATTCAAGGCACCGGCTACAACCTTGTGGTGGCAAACAACCGCTGCTATAACGGAACCTGTCGTGGTGGAGGTATCTTCCTGGAGAGTGCCAAGTTCTACAACAATACCATCGCCTACAATATGGCGACAAACGGAACCGGCATCTATCACTGGCAGGATGCCAAAACCGGAGTAGAATCGCAGCTTTCACTCTACAACTGTATCATCTATGATAATTATAACAACGGCAAGCAGATTACAGACCAGGTAAACTCTGCGGCAAAGGACAAAATGAAACCATCCCACAACTGCTACATGAACAGTAGTGAGAACAGTAGTGACAGCAATAGTAAATTCAAGGAAAGCGATGGCAATTTCACTGGCACAGATTTGGCTTTCCCATTTGAGGACCAGAGCTACGAGAGTGGAAACAATTTCCGCTTCCGCAATGCCCGCCTGAAGAACAACTTCCGTCTGTATGAGGCGGGTGTTTTGACGGGTAACAAGTGTCTGAATGGTGGAACCACAAATGTAGGAAATGGAATCATCCTTCCGGAAACCGATATGGACTATACCAACCGAATCAAGGACTGCGCCATTGATATCGGTGCCTATGAGGCAGACAATACTGCCAACATTGCACCACAGGAAAAGACAAACAGCGCAAATATTGTGGATTACATTTATTATGTAACCCAGAACGGATGGGGAAACAGAAGTGGAGACAGTCCGGAAAACGCTGCCTGTGCTGACAAGCTGCAGGACGTGCTGACTGCTGCTGGCAAGAAATTTGAAACAGCAAACCAGGGCAACACAGAGAATAGCCAAAAGCATCAGGTGTATGTAAAAGTAGCAGGCTATCAGGGTGATGAAACAGGAAATCGATTTGTTTATCATGCCAATACGCTGGCAGACCCTAGCGATCCGCAGAGCTATACCTTCCTGATTCCTAACGGAGTATGCCTGATGGGCGGCTACTATGAGGGCGACCAGGAAGGAGGAAAGTTGAAAGAAGGTACCGCCAATTGGGATAATGACAAACGCGACTGTATCAGCACTTACCAGACGGTATTAAGTGCGAAGACCGAAGTAAAAGAAGGTTCTGCTGTTAACCAGGAGGTGAACGGCTACCACACTGTGTGCTTCGGAAAATGGCCTACGGGCGACTATGACGGCTACAACACTTCTGCCCTGACAGACAATACCATCATAGATGGCTGTCGCCTGATTGATGGTAATGCAAGCGACAAGACGGGCTTCAAGAGTATGGGTGGCGCAGCCATTGTACCAAGAATGGCACATGTACGCAACTGTGAGATTTCCGACTGTCAGGCAACCCAGGGCGGTGCCCTCGCGTTGCTGAAAGGTAGCATCGTAAGCGGTAGTGTCATCGTAAGAAACAAGGCACAGAAAGGTGGTGCCATCTATGCACTTCGTTCCAACGATAAGAATGAAGACACCAAGAACTACCATGCCTACGTCATCTCATGCACCATCGCCAGAAACGAAGCAACCATTGGTGGCGGAATCTACCAGGAAGAGAACTCCCTGATTGGCGGTAACTCCGTGATTTGGGGAAATACGGCACAGACCGACAACAACATCAGCGGTGATGTGAACTATAAGGCATTCGACTATCTGCAAGCACAGGGTCAGGGGGCATATACGGAAAAATTCTACCCATACAACTATTGTTTCGTTGAGAAGATGGCGTTGCCTGCCAACAGAATGAACACGGAGATGACCAGCGATCTGGACAGTTACTTCAACGACAACAAAATCTTCAAACCTCGTGCCTATTCACCATTGATTGGCAACGGAGTTGAGAAAGAATACGTCAATGCATGGAAGAATTATGGTATCAGCAGCTACGACATTACCGGTAAGGAAAGAAACATGACCAAGCAACAGACAGCCGGAGCATACACATCTGACCTGCCGACGTTTGACACAAACAAGCTTCTGAAGCGCCTGTTCGTTTCTCAAACAGGTGGTGAGATTGTAACAGAAGAAGAGAAGGCAAAGTATTATGGCCGCTCCTTCCTGACTCCTTTCAACAGTCTCGAAGCAGCCCTCGACTATATCAATGAGGCAAGAACTGAGGGAGTGGCTGATGAATCTACTCGCTTCGAGATTCTGATGACGGGCGGAACCTATAAGCCGAGCAAGATGCGACAGAATAAAGATCTTTCGCCTGAACAGAACACGATAGACCGTCGATTGCAGAGCTTCACCATCCCTGTGAACGTAGATATCTTCGGCAGTTTCTCGGCAAGCGACCTGTATTCTTCAACTCCTGTTGTTCCACATACAGAAAATAAAACTGGAGATGAGCTAACAAGCTTTGGAGGCAAGACTCTGGTTCCAGATGGAGACATCAAAGATATTCTGGCAGAGCGCAACAAGAACTACATGACCGACAACAACAAGAACGGTCTGATAGAGCCATGGGAGTTTCAGAATCCTACGATTCTTTCCGGTGACATCAAGGCATCGGAAAAGGAACGTAATGTATATCATGTAGTCTACAGCAATGCGGGATCAACTAATACTTCGACTACATCGAACAACGAAGTCGTATTAGACGGTATTACCATCATGAATGGTGAGACCACGACAAAACTGAAGACAGAAGAAGAAGGAACTAACGAAGTTGCCGAGATTGGTCGTGGAGGTGGTATCTACACCAACCGCGTGAACTATACATTGAACCGTTGTCGACTGATCAAGAATTCCGGTCTGCATGGCGGAGCTGTCTATGTCAACAATGCGAGTCTGGACATCATCGGCAGTACAATCAGCGGCAACAGTAACGTATCTGAAAAGGCTAGTCAGGATGAAGTTACCGAACCAGGTAAGGGTGGAGCCATCTATCTCTATCTCACAAAATCGGATAATGGAAACCTGCATATCGTCAACTCACTCTTAGCCAACAACGATGTGACCTATGGCAAATATACGGGCACAGAAAGTTCGCAAGGTGGTGCCATCTATATCCGCAGGGCTAATGATGCCAGCACCATGACTGCAGGCTATCGGGATGCCTACATCGTAAACAGCCTCATCGTGAACAACAAGGCAATGGAAGACGGCGCTATCCATGTGGAGAACGAGGTGACAAGCGGTACGATTACACCTATATTATATAATACCGCTATTTGGGGTAATGAATCAACAGTAACTGAGGGTGACAAAGTTCTCCTCAAGAGAGAGCACATGCGCAACTGCGCCTGGGATGAATTACCGACTTCTACTGCAAAAGATGGCAATATAAAGCTGAACAAGGAGAACATCGCATCGGATGGTCCACGTTTCACAGAGCCTACAACCACAAAGGGTTACGTAGGCTATAAACCGGATGCCAAATGGAATCCTCAGGCTATCTCTGTGCTTACAGATGCAGGTGATGGAAGCAAAGATGCAAACGATGCAAACGAGACAGGTAAATATCTGGATTGGTGGAGTAAGCACAATACTCGCCTTTCGAAATATGGTTATCCATCTGAGTACATTCGTCCTGCCAGCGGTACATACAACAGATACGTTGGTCCGAAAGACGAGAATGGTAATGTAGCTGTAAAGCCTATCGACATCGGTATGTATGAATTCCAGTATGTATTCACGTTTACAGACTTTGAAAAGGTTTATATCGGAATGGAAGAGAAAGGAAATGGCGATGGTAGCAGTTGGGATAACCAAAGCACTGACCTTCGTGGTGCCATCATTGCCATGGCTAACCCAACAGGTAGCACCACAACAGGTTCTACAACCAACAGCAAGAGAAAGGTGTTTGTACGTGGAGGCACTTATTATTCGCCAACCTACTCTAGCGGCGATGCCTTTTCTCTCATTGTAAACAAAGCCGAGAAGGCTAAGTTAATAGAATCGATAGAACTTGTAGGTGGTTGTACGGGCTCGAGAAATGCAGACGGTACAGAGGTGCAAGACTTCAGCAAGCCTTCGGTACTCATTGAGAACCCTGCCAAGGCGGGCGAAACCAAGAACCTGCTCAATATCGTAACGAATGGTAAGCCGGTAACGATTTCCGGTTTCACATTCCAGAACCAGAGCGGTGTGGGAGTAAATGCGATGGTTAATGAGGTTCAAGTCGGAACGGGAAAAGGAATGAAGCTCCATCATTGTGCCTTTAGAAAGAATAACGGAACCGGAATGGTAGTAAACAACCGAAAAGAATGTGGCATAAACATGTGGAATGTACTGTTTGCAAATGGAAACGGAAATGGTCTTACTATGTACGGTTCCCAAAAAGTAGACATAACAAACGCCACGTTTGTCTGCAATAAAGACACAGCTGTTTCTGGAACCCAAAGTGTCTATAATTCTGTAGCATGGAAGAATAAATATCCAAATTTGAAAACAGATAACAAAAATGTCGTGATAGATAATTCTGTCGAGAATGATGATGTGCTAAATGGTCCGAACTTCGTTGATCCAAATAACGGCGACTATAGAATTCGACCGAGCTTCATGTTACTAAATCAAGGAGACAATGACAAATATCAGCAAAATGTAGGCTTAACAAAAATATATAAAGATAAAAGCAATACAGAATATGACTATGCTAAGATGTTTGCCTCCGAAAAGGACTTAGGTAATACTGCCCGACTGATTGGCGACAACATAGATATCGGTGCATACGAGTGCGACACGAAGATGAGTCAGATTATCTATGTAAAAGAAGGTTCTGCAGTAGCAGGAACAGGTGAAAACTGGGATAGTCCAACCAACGACCTGCAAGGCGCCATCAACCTGGCTGAACTTTATGCCAACAAGAATGAAGGTAAATACGGCTACGTCTTCGTTGATAGAAATCTGAAGGCTGATAACGTGAACATCAGCATGCCAGGCGTCAAGATGTTCGGTTCGATGCGCAACGAAAACAGTTCTGCTACGGGTACAGAAAATATCGTGAAGGATCTCCTTACTCAGAGAAAAGGAATCATTGAATCTGCCAGCCAATCTGCCATCAATGGACTGACACTCAACAGCGGAACTACTGATGCAAGAATATGTCTTGTGGATGGTTTCAAGGTTTCGGGCAACGTCAGCCTCCAAGGCAACAGCATGCTCTCTACCTCTATACTTGATGCAAATGCAAAGGTAACAGGCGATGCAAGTGGTTTGCTCTATAACAGTCTGGCTTTAGGAACCGTGGAGAATGTGAAGACCGTCAATGTAACTGCTTCCGGCGAATTACCATCAACAGATGGTAGTGCTGCCAACAGAGCATCTGTAAACACCTATAATAAATATGTGAAAGATGAATACTGGAAGTACCAGCTTGATGAGACTTCAAAAGACATCAATGCGAACACAGACGCAAGTGCTACCAATGATTGCATCAACAAGGTAATGCACAGCCATGATCTTGCCGGCAACCAACGCATCAGAGACAAGGTAGATAACGGATGTTTCGAGACTTGGTATCTGACAAACGATACCGAAGCGAATAAGGTCGATTATCCTCACGGTAAATCTGTGGTCTATGTCATGGCAGTAGACAAGGAGCTGAAACTCGACAATGGCTTCTATACAGAGACGAATCCGTACAGCCCAGGCTTTCTGCTCTTGAAGCACCACGCTGGTTTAAGAGGCAACAACAGTTATGTAAACCTCACCAACTTTGCAGTGGAAAGAAACCTGAAGGCAGGAACCAACTTCTTCTCCATGCCATTCAAGGCTACCAATATGGAGGTGGAAGGTACAAACAATCCTGCTGATGGTAGTGTAATCGCCTACTACTATAATGCAGCTACTCGTGCCAAGTACGACTATAAATTCGACCAAAGCGAGAGTAAAGCATGGGTAAGAGGTGTGGATAACCAGCGAAACTTTACCGCAGGTTTAAGAATGGAAGCAAAGGCCGACAAGACCGTCCGTTTCTATGGAAACAGTTACACAGAGAACGATAGTCAGTTAGGGCAGATTACGCTGGTACAGAACAACAACCAGCAGCCGTGGTCGAGCAGCGATGGTAGCGGCACGAAGTTCACCCACAAGGAGAACATGGGGTGGAATCTCTTCGGTTCGCCTTATCTCTGCGCCATGAACTATAGCGATATGGAATATGGCAGAGTCATCTACC
>CAVHWE010000030.1:0-17633 GCA_963639495.1 bacterium
AAACGGAAATCATGCGAAAGAGCATAATCGTAAACCTTCTTCCAATCGCCCTTGAGGAAAGCACTCACCAGGAGCAGGAGCGTACTCTGAGGTTGATGGAAATTGGTGACCAGCATCTTTACAATCTTATACTGATAGCCAGGAGCAATGATAATCTGCGTGCTGGAATGGAGAGCCTCCAAGCCGTTGCGGTCCAGATAATCGATGATTGCCTGGATAGCCTGCATCGGAGTGATTCCATCTACCAGATTGCCATCTTCAGAAAGCTCGTAAGGATCCCACTGTTTTACGTGCAGATCTTCTTCATTTGCCTCAGGATGCTTCAGCAGATGAACACCCATGTAATAGAGGCTCTCGATGGTACGGACGCTGGTGGTTCCTACGGCAATGACCCGGCACTCGTGCTTGATGAGTTTTTCCAGACTGCGACGATGAACAACAATGTATTCCGTATGCATCTGATGACCTTCGATTTCAAGACTCTTCACCGGTTTGAATGTGCCGGCTCCTACATGCAGGGTTACTTCTTCGCGGTCGATTCCATGCGCATCAAGATCCTTGAGAACCGCATCGGTAAAATGAAGTCCGGCAGTTGGAGCAGCCACACTTCCCTTGATTTTAGAATAAACCGTCTGATAGGTGGTCTTGTCACTCTCCTCAGTCTTGCGGTTGAGATATGGAGGAATAGGCAACTCGCCTACTGCTTCGAGAATCTCAGCGAAAGACACCTTGTCGTTGTCCCAATCAAAGTCAACCCAGTAGTTGGTTCCTCCGCCTTTGGCAACCATTTTCTGCGCCTCAGAACCGAGAGCATCTCCGCGTCGCATGGTAGCGCTGAGCGTAAGCTTGTGGCCCTTGATTTCGAAATCACGCTTCAGGCTTCCCTCTTTCCATTTCTTCAGATTACCGATCATGCAGAGCCATGAACAATGTCCGGTGGTCTGGAACATGAGTTCATAATCAGTAGGTTCTGCAGGCTCCATCAAGAAAACCTCAATAAGCGCACCTGTTTCCTTGCGGAAGTGCAGACGCGCTTGTATCACCTTGGTATTGTTGAATATCATCAAGGCTCCTTGAGGGAGATATGTGGGAAGATGATGGAAAACATCATCGCTTACCTCGCCGTGCTTATAGACCAGCAGTTTGCTGTGGTCGCGCTGGGCGATAGGGAATTTTGCGATGCGCTCATCCGGTAAATCATAGTTATAATCACTAATTTTAATGTGTTTTGTATCCATTATTTATTTTACTTTTTGAACTTTCTATTTTGAACTTTTATTTCTGTACTAAAGATAAGCCATCTGACAGGTGGCATAAAACACAACCATGATAAGGGTAAATATCACTACGGTCATGATTTTATCTACATCATCATAGTCGTAACCCGTACTCGTATACTGGTTGGAAATATACTTAATCTTTGGGGAGATGCGGTAATACATCCTGATGTAGATAAGATAAACGACAACTCCTACCACAGCTCCGATAGCCAGACCGCAAAGAATGTCGACCGGATAATGAACACCCAGGTAAAGACGGGTCCAACAGTTTACGAGCGACCATAATAACAGGGTCCACGTAACCAGTTTGCTGCGGATGAGCAACGAGAAGAAGATAGCTAACGAAAGCGTATTGGCTGCATGAGCCGAACAGAAGCTGAAACTCTTGAGGCGCATATTGTCAACCACCTGAACCGTATACTTGAACATCGGGTCACTGGAAGGTCTGCATCTTTCAGCCAGCGGTTTGATGATTCCATCCACCAGTCCATCAGCCAGAAAGATACAGAGCAATGCTCCTCCTACCACGAGTGCAATCTGGCCCATCATCTCGTTGTTTCTTATCACAACAACGAAGAGGACTATATAAAGCGGAATCCATGTCCAGCCCGACGTAAGCGCCATCGCCATCTGATCGAGCCAGACATTCTCGCTGCCGTTAAACACATGCAACAGCTGCATGTCAAAATCTTGTATCCTACTAAAATCCATTCTCTTTATTTTAATCAGATTTTATCTTAATCAGATTTCCTCAATTGCCTTGGTTTCAATCCAGCCTTCTCTGCCGTCTCCTACCTTGATTTCACGCCAGCCTTTCATCGCCTTATCGGTAATGTCAACGCGGGTTCCTTCATGCAGCAGGAAGAGGTCAACGCTCGTCTTGGCTGGAGTCTTCTTCACATTGACAGAAGGAGCGATGATGATGGCTCCCGTACGGTTGATGAGCATCTGCCGCTGCTGGTAAGCAAAGAGATTGCTCAGCAGGAAGACTGCCACGAAGAAGATTCCACCGAAGAAACCAATCTTGCGCAAAACGATATGCGAACCGAAGAGATAAACCAAGACCAGAACCAGCGCCATGATGATGGCTATGATGCCTGTCTTAGCCCAACAGTCAACACTCGTAAAGTTAACCAGCGCCTTCCACCAGGTTACGAAGAACATCTCGCTTTCCGGTGTAATCTTATCGATAGTCTTGCTACGTGCAAACTGCAGGTTGAAGCTGATGTCTTCATCGCCTGGCGAGAGCAGATGGGCACGCTCATAATTGAGCACAGCCTTGGTAATATTGTCTGTACGGTAATAAGCATTGCCCAAGTTATAGTAAACTTCGGCAGAAACACCATAGTTGTTCAATATTTCCTCATAGTCGCGTATGGCCTGCTGATAGTTACCTTTCTGATATTCCGTATCAGCATTGTTCTTGGTTACAGCGCCTGCAGAAACCGAGCAGCCCAACATTACCATGATCATCAAGACGAACGAATATCCGGTTGCACTCTTCTTGCGCTGCTTACGCGTTGCATTGATAGCATTTTCTATATCCATAATAGCAGTCATTGCAGATTCGAATGTACGGTTCATATTGCCGGCAGGGTCGCCCGGCGCATAGCGTTCAAACTCACATTCATCGAGCGCAGTTGTAAACTTCTCGATAGTTCTCTCCTCTACACAATGTTTTTCGAGCATAGCCTGAATGTTTTCACGTGAGAGCTTTTCGGCAGGCATGTTGAGCTTGTAGCTTAC
This sequence comes from bacterium, assembly GCA_963639495.1. Taxonomy (GTDB): domain Bacteria; phylum Bacteroidota; class Bacteroidia; order Bacteroidales; family Bacteroidaceae; genus Prevotella. The sequence continues at coordinate 3,027 of CAVHWE010000030.1, forward strand.
ATAGCCCCACAAAGCACGGAGCACTTCATCATAGAATTCTTCCTGCTTGCCACCGAGCATCAGCAGATGAGCCTTCTTCAGGCGCTTGGTTGCTATCTTGTTTGCCTTGTTGGAACGGACCTTTACAAGGTCGGCATTCTCGAGAGCACGGCGGCGGAAGACAATGAGCAGGGCAAAGAAGGCTGCCAATGGAACCAGCAGACTGGTCCAGTAGCCGAAGCTTCCGTAGAACATATCGTCAATATCATGGAGCTTAGACTTGCCCAGTTTCAGCGCGTGAATGTCCTTATCCTTGTTGCTGAAATCTGATGTTTCATTGTCTGATGTTCCATCGCCCTTATCTACGTTCAGCGTAAACGGCTGGGTCTTGATTGTCTTATACTTGTTAGCCGAAGTATCATAATAGGTGAATTCTACCGCAGGAATGGTATAATTTCCCTGATTACGAGGCACAGCCAGGAAGTCATAAATCATATTGCCTTCTACGCCATTGGCTGTGAGGCGGGTCTTATCGGTCACCTTCGCATCGTACTTGTCAAAATCCTTAGGGAAGGTAATGACAGGCTGCTTGAGCAACTTCAGGTTTCCGATTCCTCCTACCACTACACGGATGGTGATTGGTTCGCCAGCCTTCACTTCCTTCTTGTCGATGGAAGCAGTAATATTGAATTTACCTACACCGCCCGAGAAGTTGGCAGGGCGCTGAGGCAATGGATCAACCTGAATTTTCACACTAGGAGCTATAATATCTTTCTTTACTTCAACATAGCCGGAGCCACCATTGAAGAAAGCTTCCATCGGGTCAACGTTTCTGTTCTGCTGAACCACGATTCCTTTGAAGGTAATGGCTGGAATGGTGAGGTTTCCCGTCATCTGCGGATACATGACATACTGGCTCCATGTAACGCATCGGTATGGTCGGCCGTTTACGGTTTCTGTATGGAAGGTCTTCTGCTGAGGCAGCGGAACTTCCTGGTTGTGGAATCCCTTCAGGTCAGGCATCTTGCCTTCCAGCTGGGTAAGGTCTACCTGCGTGTAAACCTTATAAGTAAGGAGCACCGGTTCCTGTTCGTGAACGCGTCGCTTGTTGGCTGTAACCTTGATGAAGAGGTCGCGGCCTGATATTCTTGATCCGGCTGTTCGCATGCGTGGTTCATTATAATCATTCTGTCCGTGCATGGAAGGTGCGCCGTTGTTGCGTGCAGCATGGCCAGAAACCGTAATCTTAACCGCATGGGAAGAGAGTTTCTTACCATTTACGATGGCATGAGAGGCACCAATGCCAAAGGTTCCGTTCTTTGCTGCGTAGAGCGTATAGGTAATGGTTACCGACGATGAAGAGGAAGTATGGCCATTGATCATCTGATAACTGGACTGCGATGAGGTGTAAGGACCTGCGATTACCTCAAGTCCTTCTCCTACTCCGCCCAGGCGGAATTCCTCTACATCACGTGTATTGATGGTATAGGCCACACGGAAGTTTTCTCCCGCCGCCACGTGTGTTGGTGCCGACACACTGATATGCTGGGCTTTCAGCTGCAAACTGAAGCCCAGAAGCATTGCCCATATAATAATAAACCAACCTATATGTTTCATGTTCTAAATCTATTATGCTCGTTGTATTATTTTACTTTTTACCAGTTTTTCTCATATTGCTTTCTGCGAGGCTGACTCATCGCTTTCTGCATCTTGCGCTTCGTATCCTTCTCCTGCTGGATGGCAGCGTTCAAGAGTTGTTCAGCATTATCTTTGCTCATCTTGTCCTGATTGTTCTGATTCTGCTGATTGTTCTTATTCTGGTTGTTCTTATTTTTGTCGTTCTTGTTCTTGCCTTTATTCTGATCTTTGTTCTGATCCTTGTTCTGCTTGTCTTTGTTCTTGTCCTTGTTTTTATTCTTGTTGTTCTTGTTCTTATCGTTCTGCTTGTTCTGCTTCTGGTTTTTGAGCAGTTTCTTGCAGAGGGCAAGATTATATCGGGTTGCATTGTCCTGCGGATTGCAGCGCAGGGCGTTCTCATAGCATCCTATGGCCTGCGCATATTGCTGATGCTGCTGCATGACCACACCCATGTTGTGGTAACTTCTGGCGCGTCGCATCTTGTTCGTTTCCAGTTTCGAAGCATTCTCAAACTGTATCATCGCCATCGAATCCTTCTGCTGCATCATCAGGGCGCAACCCAGATTATAGACAGCCTGCGCATTCTTCTGGTTCTTGGAGATAGCCTTGCGATATTGCGTTTCGGCTGCAGCCCACTTCTGTTTATGATAGGCGCGGTTTCCCTGGCGGATGAAGTTGCGGTCGTTCTGTGCTCCCACCTTCGCCAAGCCCAGCACCATCAGGGCAAAAACCAATATATATCTTAAATATCTCATTCCTATTATATAATAATGTATAAACGTTTATCAGAAAGGCTTCTTGATGTCTTTCTTAAAAAACTTGATGTTTCTGAGCAGAGGATTCTTTACCTCAAGCAGACAGATTTCGATGATAAGCAACAGGATGACAAGAATACCTACAGCCTGGAACTGTTCATCATAAGCGCTGTAAACCACACTCGTCACATCGCCTTTCTGCAATTTGGCAATATCATCATTCAATGCTCTTTCCGCATCGCTGGTATTATCTACATGAATGTACTGACCCTTGCCTGCCTGGGCAAGTTCCTTGCACATCTGCTCATTCAGGGCGGTCATTACGGTGTTGCCCGCATTGTCCTTCAGATAAGAGCCGTCGCCCATAGGGATTGGTGCTCCCTTGGTGTTACCTATGCCCAGGATAAAGACATTGATTCCTTTCTTGTTGGCAGCAGCTGCAGCCTCCTGTGCGCCAGGCTCATGGTTTTCGCCATCGGTAATAACGATGATGGCTCTGCCCACATTCTCCTGCTGGGTGAAACTCTTGGAAGCCAAATCGATGGCTGCTCCGATATTGGTTCCCTGGGTCTGGATAAGACCTGGGGTAATGTTCTGGAGAAACATCTTTGCCGAAACATAATCGGTGGTGATTGGCAACTGCACGAACGCATCGCCTGCAAAGACGATGAGTCCAATCTTGTCGTTGTTAAAGTTGTCGACCAGATTTTCGATAAGCATCTTACTCTTGTCCAAACGGGATGGAACCACGTCCTGACAGAGCATGGAATTTGAAATATCGAGGCAGATGATGGTTTCAATACCATGTCGCTTATCGTGAGAAATCTTGCTGCCCATCTGCGGGCGAGCTACCATCACGATGAGAAGCGCCAAGGCTGCAAGCATCAGCACAAACTTAACTGTAGGGCGATATTTGGAGATGTTGGGCATGAGCTGTTTCAGAAGTTCCGGATCGCCGAGCTTCTTCAGTTTAGCCTTTCTTCTTCTCCATCCTATCAGTCTGATCAAAATCAGTACTGGTATTATCCACAACAGCCAGAGAAATATAGGATCTTCAAATCTTAACATTTTCTATTCTAATTATATCTTCTATTCGATTATCCGATAATCAGTAAAATATCTCCGATAACTGGTAAAATATCTCCGAAAGATAGCGAAATATCTCCGAAAGATAGCGGAATATCTCCGATAATCAGTAATGGCTCAGTATCCGGATTACGGAATTCTTCTGAACCAGGTGATGCGGAGCAGGATTTCTACCAGCAATACCAGGAGAGCTGCCAGGGCGAATGGCTGATAAGCTTCATAGCGCTTAGCGAAATGCTTGACATTAAACTTGGTTTTCTCCAGTTTATCAATGTCCCTGTAAATCTTCTTCAGCTCATTATTGTTCGTAGCGCGATAGAAGTTACCATCGGTTGTCTGAGCAATATCACCCAGCGTCTTCGTATCTATCTCTACCGGAATGTTGACGTACTGTACTCCTCCTGCCACAGGCATTGGATAAGGAGCCACCTTGTTGGTTCCTACTCCGATGGTGTAAACGCGGATTCCATAGCTCTTGGCAATCTCTGCTGCTGTCATTGGCGAGATTTCACCCATGTTGTTACTGCCGTCGGTAAGAAGTATCACGACCTTCGATTTTGACTTAGAATCCTTCAGTCGGCTTACGGCATTGGCCAGTCCCATTCCCACTGCAGTTCCATCGTCAATCAGTCCTCGGGCAGCAATATCCGTGCGGGTTGCCTGCAAGAGGCGCAACAGACTGGCATGATCGGTTGTCATAGGGCACTGGGTGAAGGCTTCACCGGCAAAGATAGTCAGACCGATGTTGTCGTTCGGTCTTCCCGAGATGAATTCTGTTGCCACATCCTTAGCCGCTTCCATACGGTTCGGTCTCAAATCTTCGGCAAGCATAGAGGTGGAAACGTCCATCGCCAACATTATGTCAATGCCTTCTACCGTCTTGTTGTCCCAAGCCGTATGGGTCTGCGGACGAGCCATTGCACAAACGATGAGCACGAAACAGATGCATCTCAGCACCATTGGCAGATGGATGAGACGCACACGCAGGCTCTTCGGAGCATATTGATACTTTTTCGTGTCGCTCATGCGCATGGTTGGCGCATTCTTCTTCCTGTAGAGGAAATACCATAATATATAAGGTATCAGCAACAGGAGCAACAGAAAATAGCCTTTACTTGCAAATTCCATTTCTTTATTTTTCTATTTATAGCCAGGCAAAGAGTTTTCAGAAAACCGCTTTGCCCGGCGAAACGTTTCATAAGAACACCCTGCTCTACATCAGCAGCATGGCTGACTGATAAATGATGTAACCCAACAGAGCCAGACCTACGATGACTCCTATCCAGAGGAGCGACTTGATGAGGCGGCGCTGAGATTGCGTCTTCTGCTCTTCATTGGTCAGTTGTGGAACCACCTTTTCTTCAGTAGGTTTCTCATCTGTCTTGGTCTGGTCGATAAAGTTGATGGCATTCACCAGGTTTGCATCGTTCTCATTCACCAGGGTTTCATATTTGGCAAACTTCACGAGATCGGCAGTTTGGAAGAGTTCCTTCAGTTCATCAATCATCTTCTGGTCGCCTGCTTCACGCAAACGTTCGATGATTTCCATACTGGTCATTTCCATCGCATTGAATCCGAAACGGCTCACGATATATTCTCTCAGCGTATTGGTAAGCTGGGTGTAGTAAGCCTTCTGTGTTTCCTGATTCTCTACGTGTTGCTGCTTGATGACGCTGATTTGTTTCAGCGCTTTTTCGTGAGCCGGAACACGTTTTACGATGCGGATATGGGTGATGATTGGCTTGTTATTCTTCAGTCTATTGCGCAGATAAAGCCATGCGCCACAGAGTATTAACAGCAATAGGCTCAACCAGAACTGCGCGCTCCATTCGCTCCAGGAGAAAGGATTATCCTGAACATCCTTGGGCGGATAGAACTGGTTGGGATGAACCGTATCTACAGGAACGGTGAGCACCTTCAGCGCAAGCTGGTTGCCATGACAGTTCTTGCCGTTTACCTTCACATTAAGCGCAGGAATCGCATACACCTTTTCGTCAAATGAAGTCAGCGTATAGTCGCGGCTCACCACCATGCGGTCGTCGCCTATGTGCGAAGTGTCGCCTTTACTCTGCTCAACCACTTCCACTCCCGGCGTAATTTGCTGCTGCGGCTTGAAAGATGGCAGTTGCACCTTATCGCCCTGCTTGACCGAAGCCTTCAGATGCAGCACGGTCTGCTGTCCTATCAGTATCTGCAGCGAGTCGATGCGTTGCTCTACCTGCTGGGCTTGAGCTAAGCCTGAGCACCCCAGGAGAGCGAGCGACAATATGATATTCTTTACTTTAAACATAGTTTCTTTACTTTGAGCTTTGAACTTTCGTTTTCCAAGCCATAGAGCAATGTGTTTCAGATAACTGAGCATCATCAGCCCCTCTGCTTGAAAAGCATCAGGAGCGCCTTCGAGAAGTCCTCGTTAGTGGCAATCGAAGTCCAGTCGACCTTGCTTTTTGCAAAGTCGGTTTTCAGATTCTCCTGCTGCATCAGCCATTGCTGGGTATGAGCCATTCGCAGTTTCTTCGAACTTGTATCAATATACATTTCGTGTCCGGTTTCTGCGTCCATCACCTTGAGCAGTCCTACATCAGGCAACACTTTGGCACGCGGGTCGTAAACCTGGATAGCTACTACATCATGTTTCTGGTTGGCAATCTGCAGCTGATGCTGGAAATCCTTATGATCGTAGAAGTCGCTGATTACGAAAGCTGTGCAGTGGCGTTTCATCACGCGGGTGAAATATTCCAGGGCGCAGCCGATGTCGGTACGCTGGCTTTGCGGCTGGAAGTTGAGCATTTCTCTGATGATATAGAGAATATGCTTTCTTCCTTTCTTAGGCGGAATGTACTTCTCGATACGGTCAGAGAAGAAGATGACACCTATCTTGTCATTGTTCTGAATGGCACTGAAGGCGAGTGTGGCAGCAATCTCAGTAGCCAGATCGCGTTTCATCTGCTTCATCGTACCGAAATCGAGCGACCCGCTGACGTCTACGAGCAGCATCACCGTAAGTTCCCTTTCCTCTTCAAACACCTTGACATAAGGTTTATGAAAGCGGGCGGTCACGTTCCAGTCGATGTCTCTCACATCATCGCCGTACTGATATTCGCGCACCTCGGCAAAGGCCATTCCCCTGCCCTTGAAGGCAGAATGATACTGACCAGCGAAGATGTTCTGACTCAGTCCGCGAGTCTTGATTTCTATCTTCCGAACCTTTTTTAAGATATCTTGTGTATCCAACTTATTACTTTGAACTTTGAATTTTGAACATTGAACTTTATGATTAGTGAAGCAAGCGAATTTTTCACTCTTCGTTCTTCACTCTTCACTTACCGAATCAAGGCACTTCCACCTTATTAATGATGCGGCTTACGATTTCCTCGCTTGTCACATTGCTTGCCTCAGCCTCGTAAGAAAGGCCGATACGATGGCGCAATACGTCGTGGGCCACAGCTCTTACATCCTCAGGAATCACATAGCCGCGATGCTTGATAAATGCATAGGCTCTGGCAGCCTTGGCAAGAGAGATGCTGGCACGAGGACTGCCGCCGAAGGTAATCATATCTTTCAGCTCGCCCAGTCCGTAGCGCTCAGGATAACGTGAAGCAAAGACGATATCGGCAATATACTGCTCAATCTTCTCGTCGAGATAAACCTCGTTTACTATCTTGCGAGCCTTCAGAATCTCCTCGGCAGATGTTACAGGCGTAACCTCAGGAAGTCCGCCCTGGATATTCTCGCGGATGATGAGCTTCTCCTCTTCCAGTGTAGGATAATCGATGATTACCTTCAGCAGGAAACGGTCTACCTGTGCTTCAGGCAACTGATAGGTTCCTTCCTGCTCGATAGGGTTCTGTGTAGCCATTACCAGGAACGGACTAGGCAGTTTGAAGGTTTCATCGCCAATGGTAACCTGATGTTCCTGCATGGCTTCGAGCAGCGCACTCTGCACCTTGGCTGGAGCACGGTTAATCTCATCTGCCAAAACGAAATTGGCGAAGACAGGACCGCGCTTTACATGGAAAGCCTCATCTTTCTGTGAATAAATCTGAGTACCCACCACATCGGCAGGCAAAAGATCAGGAGTAAACTGAATGCGGCTATAGTCGGAGCTGATAAGCTGTGACAATGTCTTGATTGCAAGTGTCTTTGCCAGTCCAGGCACACCCTCAAGCAGGATATGACCATCGGAGAGAAGACCGATAAGAAGGCAATCTACAAGGTGTTTCTGACCTACGATTACCTTATTCATGCCCATTACCAGGTTGGTAACAAATTGACTTTGTTGTTCTATCCGGATATTCAATTCGCGGATATCAATAGCTTCTGCCATAATTCTATATTTTTACGTTTAATTTCTTAATTCAAACAATATATTTCCAAAACTAAACGCAAAAGTACTCAAATTAAGCCACAAAAGCGAAAAAACCTATCTAAATAATATTAAAAATGTTTCATAAAAGCTATTTTTAGGTTCTTTTAAAGAATAGCTTTTATGAAACAAACGAGATTTCAAATATTTTATCTGTTTTTATGCTTCATGTACCAAGGATGAACCAAGAAATTGTACAACAGCAACGATACGATTGTAAAAAGAAGCGCATAGTGCAACATTCCTGATTCAACCATATTATACACAGGATGATCTACGTCAAAATGCGCTCTCGCCGGAAGATTATGGAACAGGAATCCGAGACCGAATCCCAAGCTCAATCCCAACTCCCAAGCCAGGAAGAACGAATTCACGCTCGTGCCGCGCTGGCAATGTTTGGCAAGCTTGATATAGAAGAGCAGAAAACGGCTTCCGATGATTCCTAAGCTGAAACCCAGCAAGGTTGGAACCACGATTTCTACAGCAAGCTCCTGAGTTCCGAACGAAATCAGTTCAGCAGAAGCCAACAATATCAGGCCTACCAATATCTGACTCTTCAGATCTGCATCAGCAAAGACAAACTTTTCTGCCAGGAACGCCAAGACCAATCCTCCGAAAATCATCAGAAAGATGCCAGTAGGATGAGGCACAGAAAAGTATAATCCCGCAGAAAAAGTAATCAGGATAATATTGACAAACAGCGGAGTTCCCTGTGGCAGATAGAAGCGGTCGAGGCTGAAAACCTTGATTCCTTCGGCAGGCGCCTTAAAAGGAAACTTAGCGCGAGAAACCAGCACGAAGGCTCCCAAAGCCAGCAACGAAGCCGTAGGGAAAACATAACCCATGCCGAAATAGTTGTAAACAAAAAATGCCAACAAGGGTCCTACGGCTATCGAAAAGCGGGCAAACCAGGAGGTAATATAATTAGCCTCGGTGCGCTGGAACGACTCGCAGGAATCAATAACCAGCGTACTGGCAAGCGTCATCTGAGCCAGCCCCAAGAAAGCTCCCTGCAGAAAACGGACCGCCAGGAGAATCTCAAAAGGAAACCTGATGTTCCAGAACGTATCCAGATAGTAAAGAACCGAAAGGCAAACAACCACACCTAAAATGGAAAGCTGACAGACCATATTCCTGCGGTAGCGCTGCACCAGATAAGAGCAGAAGCCGCCAAACAGGAAAAGTCCAAAGCCGTATGCAAGAAGCACACACCCTATCTGCCACATCTGATAATTCGCCGGAATCAGGAAATAAGGAATGGCAATAATGAGCATGTACACACTCGACATCAGCAAGAGGTTGGCAAAGCATAACCGCCAGAAGTCCTTGTGCCACAGTTTGATATGTACTGGAGTATTTTGTGTATCCATTATTCTAAACTCTTTTATGAATCTATCGTATTTATACTCTCTTACACTTCACTAAAAAGAGAGTTAATGTTAGTAACTCTCTTCTGCGCTAGGATAATCTACGGTCTTCACCGCATCAATATAAGCCTTCACACCCTTGGTCATTTCCTCGCCTACCTGAGCAAAGTGGCGCAGGAACTTAGGCTTGAAGCCCTGTGTCATTCCGAGTGCATCAGCATAAACCAGAACCTGTCCGTCGCAGCCGTTACCTGCACCGATTCCAATCGTTACAGCCTTTACCTTCTTGCTTACTTCAGCAGCGAGCTTAGCAGGAACCTTCTCCAGCACGATGGCAAAGCAGCCTGCTTCGTCCAGCGCAATAGCGTCGCTGATAAGCTTCTGTGCCTCAGCCTCTTCCTTGGCACGAATGCCATAACCGCCAAACTTATTAACGCTCTGCGGGGTAAGTCCGAGATGACCATGAACCGGAATTCCGGCATTAACCAGCGCCTTAACCGTGTCGCAAATTTCTACGCCGCCTTCCAGCTTCAGGGCGTCTACACCCGTCTCCTTCATCATGCGGCAAGCATTGCGCAGCGCCTCTTCCTTGCTGATCTGGTAGCTGCCGAAAGGCATGTCGCAAACCACGAAAGCATGCTGGCAGGCACGTGCCACGCTGCGGGCGTGATAAATCATCTGGTCTACGGTAATCGGCAATGTGTCTGCATTTCCTGCCATCACATTGCTGGCCGAATCACCTATTAATATAGAGTCAATTCCTGCAGCATCTATAATTCCGGCTGTTGTAAAGTCGTATGCTGTCAGCATGGTTACTTTCTCGCCAGCCTTCTTCATTTCCGCGAAGGTCTTGGTGGTAATTTTCTTCTTGTCAGTAGATAAATATCCCATTTTTTTATTTTGATTTATTTATTGTTCTGCGTTGAATCTATTTCGCAGCATCCACGATGCGCTGCAAGTCAGCAAAACTGAAACCTCTGTAATCATCTATCACATAGTCGGATAGCGGCTGGATGGCTTCTCTGCTGTTCGTTGTGGCGAGACCTAGGGTAAAGGCTCCTGAGGCTCTCACCGCCTTCAGTCCGTTAAAGCTGTCTTCCAGTCCCACACAGTCCTCCGGTTCCACACCGAAATAGGCTGCACCTTTCAGATAGCAGTCTGGATGAGGCTTGCTCTCAGCGAAATCCTCGCTGGTCAGCACGCGGTCGAAATAAGCTTTGAATTCCGGGTGACGTTCATAGACATTCAGCATCTTCTGAATGTTGCTGCTCGTTACCACAGCGCATTTTATGCCATGCTCCTTCAAGTCGCTGATGAGATCTTCGAATCCTGCAATATATTCATACTGCATGCTCTTTTCAAACTCATCCAGTCGGGCTGTAATCTTAGCCTGTTCCTCCTTTGCGCCTGTAAAACCTTCGATGTGGGCGAAGACGGCTTCATCGGTGAAATACTTGTCGTAAATCTGAACCAGAGTCTGTCCTTTGATGCGATATTCGAAATCGGGCATTTCCGGATGATACTCTCTGCCTATCATTCCCCAGAAGATGGAGTACTGCGACTCGGTGTCGAATACCACGCCATCCAGATCGAAGAGTGCTGCTTTTATCATATTTCCTTGTCTGTTTTTATCAATTTTTGCTTAAATTATATTGAAAACGGGTGCAAAGTTACGCAAAAATCTTAATATACGAGCATAATCTGACAGATTTTGATGTTTTTATTACGTGTTTTCCGATTTTTTACACTACCTTTGCAGAAAAATAGCAGAAAATCAGTAGAAATAAAGAAGAATACATATAATATATGATAGAAATAATAGAGAAATACTTCCCGAACCTCACGGAAGAGCAGAAAAAGCAGTTCGAGGCACTCGATGCATTATACCGCGACTGGAATAGCAAGATCAATGTCATCAGCCGCAAGGACATCGATAATCTGTACGAGCACCACGTGCTCCATTCTCTGGCTATAGCCAAGGCCATCCATTTCCGTCCGGGCACGGAGATTCTCGATTTCGGCTGCGGCGGAGGTTTCCCGGGCATTCCGCTCGCCATCCTTTTCCCTGAATGCAAGTTCAAGCTGATAGATGGAACGGGCAAGAAAATCAGAGTCTGCAACGAGGTGGCTACGGCCATCAATCTGCAGAATCTCAAGGCTGAACACCTGCGCGGAGAAGACGAAAAAGGCAAGTACGACTTCGTGGTAAGCCGTGCGGTAATGCAGCTTCCTGACCTGATGAAGATTATCAAGAAAAACTTTAAGCAGAAGGGACAAAACGCTCTGCCTAACGGACTTCTATGTCTGAAAGGAGGTAATCTGAAAGAAGAACTGAAGCAATACTTCAAGATTTCAGAAATCACTCCGCTCAGCACTTTCTTCGATGAAGAATGGTTCAGTCAGGACAAGCAACTGGTTTACGTTCCGGCGTAGTAGAAGTGAAGAGTGAAAAGTAATCATAAAGTTCAAAGTAAGAAATGTTACATATAGAAAGATTTCAAGTAAACATGTTGCAGGAAAACTGCTACGTGGTGAGCGATGAGACCAAGGAATGCGTCATCATCGATTGCGGCGCCTTCTATCCGGAAGAGCGCACGGCTATTACACAATATATTAAGGAGAACCAGCTCAAGCCCGTTCACCTGCTCGTAACCCATGGCCATCTTGATCATAACTTCGGCAACAATACCATCTATCAGGAGTTCGGATTGAAGCCGGAAGTATCGGCAGCAGATGAAAAACTGATGAAGGGACTCGCCAAGCAGGCTGAAACCTTCTATCAGATGCAGCTCGATTACGAGTTTCCGCCTATTGGCAGATTCTTCGAAGATGAAGAGATTATCAAGTTCGGCAACCACGAGTTCCAGGTCATCGCCACTCCGGGCCACAGCAGCGGTTCCGTCACCTTCTATTGCGAGGCAGAGCACGTAGCCTTCACCGGCGACACGCTCTTCCACAACTCTATCGGCAGAACCGATTTCCCTGGAGGCAGCATGTTCCGCATCATCAACAGTCTGCGCCATCTCGGTCAGTTGCCTGACGAAACTCAGGTTCTCCCAGGTCATGGCGAATACACCAGCATAGGCGAAGAACTCGCTCACAATCCATATATGGACCGTTAAAACAGCATTTTTAAAGTCAGGAGATTTATCAGCGATGATCAAGAAATCGAATACAGAGAAGATCATTCTCGGCATTGACCCCGGAACCAACGTGATGGGCTATGGCGTAATCCGCATCATCGGCAACAAGGCCGAACTGGTGGTGATGGGCGTCATCGACATGCGCAAAGAGAGCGATCCCTATCTCCGGCTGGGCAAGATCTTCGACCGCGTAACCGGCATCATCGACAGCTATCTGCCCGATGAGATGGCCATCGAAGCCCCCTTCTTCGGCAAGAACGTGCAGTCGATGCTCAAGCTGGGCAGAGCGCAGGGAGTAGCCATCGCAGCCGCCATTCATCACAGCGTTCCTATCCACGAATATGCGCCGCTCAAAATCAAGATGGCCATTACGGGACAGGGACAGGCTTCGAAGGAACAGGTGGCGGGAATGCTGCAGCGACTGCTCCATATTCAGCAGGACGAAATGCCGAAGTTCATGGACGCAACCGATGCGCTGGGGGCAGCCTACTGCCACTTTCTACAGATGAACCGCCCGGAAACCGACGCCAAGCACTACAGCAGCTGGAAAGACTTTGCAACAAAGAATCAGAGTAGAATAAAAAAATAAGAGAGATGCAAAAGATTATTAGCATTAAAAATGGTGTTACCCGTATGCCTGAATGGCGTATGGCAGAACCCGTAAACTTCGAGGCGTGCGATGGTGAACACATCGCTATCGTAGGTCCGAACGGTGGAGGAAAATCAATGTTTGTCGACATCATCGTAGGTCGCCACCCACTCCTGATGCACGACCCTGATTACGATTTCTCACCTAGTCAGAAAACTATGGTGAGCGACAACATCAAGTATATTACCTTCCGCGACTCCTACGGAGGCGATAACGACCGCACTTATTTCCTGCAGCAGCGCTGGAACCAGCTCGAGATAGACGAGAACACGCCTGTCGTAAAGGACAAGCTGGAAGAAGCCTACCAGATGGCCGGTGAAGACACACCGGAGCGCAGAGCCCTGCAGCAGCACATCTACAAACTCTTCCACATGCAGCACCTGATGGACAAATATACCATCCTGCTCTCAAGTGGCGAGCTCCGCAAGTTCAAACTTGCCTCTACCCTCTTCTCAGAGCCTCGCGTGCTCATCATGGATAATCCGTTTATCGGACTCGATGCTGAAACCCGCGACCAGCTCAAGGAACTGCTCAAGACCCTCTCTTCAGAGCGAGCCCTGCAGATTATCCTCGTACTGAGCAAGAGCGATGATATTCCTGATTTTATCACCCACGTGGTAGAAGTGAAGGATATGATGGTTCTGCCTAAGGTAACCCTCGCCGAATATCTTGCCGGCAGAGAATCTGTGCCAGCCCATGTGCTGAGCCCGGAGCTGGAACAGGCTATCGTAGACCAGCCTTACAGCGACCGCGAATATCACACCCAGGAAGTGGTGAAGATGAACAAGGTACGCATACAGTATGGCGAGCGAATCATCCTCAACGACCTCGACTGGACCGTGATGAACGGCGAGCGATGGGCTTTGAGCGGACAGAACGGAGCCGGAAAGAGTACGCTCCTCAGTCTGGTCTGTGCCGACAATCCGCAGAGCTACGCCTGCGACATTACCCTCTTCGACAATCCTCGAGGCAGCGGCGAAAGCATCTGGGACATCAAGAAACACATCGGCTACGTATCGCCTGAGCTTCACCGCTCTTACCAGCGCGACCTGCCAGCCATCCGCATCGTAGCAAGCGGCTTGATGGATTCCGTAGGCCTCTATGTAAAGCCGAAGGAAGAAGATATGGACAAGTGCCGCTTCTGGATGAAAGTATTTGGACTGAAAGGTCTTGAAGACCGTGGTTTCCTGAAGCTCTCCAGCGGCGAACAGCGCCTCGTTCTCCTGGCACGTGCCTTTGTCAAGGATCCGGAACTGCTGATTCTCGATGAACCGCTCCACGGACTCGACAACCGCAACCGCCGTCTTGTAAAAGACGTCATCGAAGCCTTCTGTCGCCGCCAGAACAAAGCCATGATCATGGTAACGCATTATAAGGAAGAATTGCCAGCGTGCATCGACCACAGCATCTTCCTCTTGCGCCACACCAACGATTAAAAAGAATTGATAATTAATAATTTCAGAAAGATGAGATACATAATATTATTATTTGCGCTCACCCTCAGCATGGCTAAGGCAAGCGCCCAGGATGTATTAAACGAGGTGCTCCGCACTTCTGATGCAATCATCAACGACACCACGAAGAGCATGGACGAGCGCCGTACAGCCCTCTTCAAGTTTGACGC
>CAVHWE010000031.1:0-17457 GCA_963639495.1 bacterium
CTTGATAACCTTAAATCTAATACTATGAAAAACACACCGCAAAAATACGAAATAAATCTATTCGTTATGTAAAAAGAACAGAAAATCTGTATTTTGAGAGGGTGCTTTAATTTTTTTTAAGCCTTAGAGGTAACCTTTCTGCTTGAACTCTTCCATCAGTGGCAAGGCTAAAATCTTTGCATCTGGATGAGGAGCACCGGTAGTACCTAATGCGCGAAGGTCGAAGAAATGTTTCCAGTCACTCACGAAAGCGGTATGAACCAGTTCGGTGTTGCAGTCCAATGGCAGGATGGCACGTGCTTCCTGAGGTTTGCAACCTGCCTCTATCAGTTTCATGTAGGCATATTCGGCAGCCTGATTGGCGAAAATCCAAGTTGTGAGCTTGTCCCATTCCGCTGCTCTTCCTTCTGCGATGTCAGCACACATATCTTCTATGCGGTAGTCGCTGGGATCTTGTGAACCATCGAAGCCTTCTGCTTCTACCCATGTTGGCAGGTTGATGGTAATCTCGTTATCAAACTTATTCTTCGAATAGTTGCAGTATCGGGTACTCTGCTCTGCCATAGAGTTGGCACGATGACGGTTATATTCTCGGGTTATGGAAATCTGAGTAGTAAAATGAACGGTAATACGGAGTTCGTGCTTACCTTCTTCATAGTTGCTGAGGTATTTCAAATCATCCATCGCCTTGTTTTCTGCCAATACTCGGAGATTGGTTGTAATATAGTCTTTGCCGTCTAAAGTTTTCAGACGTGAGAACTTGTTGTGGGTATAAAGCGGCAACTCTCCATGTTTGCATACCAGATACACGGTTCCATGTTCCAGCATGGCAAAGTGTTCACTCTGCACCATCCGATCCACGAAAGGTTTGGCAGAATTTACCGTGGTATTATTTTCACTTTTATAGCATACTCTTCCTGCTCGTTCTATCTGCTGGTAGATACCGAGCTCACCTGGTTTCTGTAACCAGATTTCATACGATGGTCTTTGTATTTTCATTTCTTTTTGTTTTTTGTTCTGTCTGCAAAGGTACATTATTTTGTGCATACGGCAAAATAATTCATGCCTTTTTTCGTCTTATATATAATTAAGGTGTAATAATTAGTAAATATGGAGATAAAACCAATAGCATATTTTCGTTCTCCCTTCAGTAGCAAGTTTGGCATACCCAAACAGGCTGGATTGGTAGCAGAACTGGAAGGACAGATTGTTTTTGAACCCGAATTTCGTAACCCTGATGCGCTGCGTGGCATGGAGGGCTTTGATTATCTTTGGCTGATTTGGGAATTTTCTGCCAATAGGCACAAAGCGCACAGTCCGGTTGTTCGTCCTCCTGTGTTGGGAGGTAATGAGAAAGTGGGTGTCTTTGCCACTCGAAGTCCTTTCCGTCCCAATAATATAGGTCTTTCATCGGTAAAAATTTCTCATATCGAATGGGAAACTCCTCATGGTCCGGTCATTCATGTAAAAGGAGCAGATCTCATGGATAAGACGCCGATTTTTGACATTAAGCCGTATGTTGTTTATGCCGATTCACATCCTGATGCCAGGAGCGGTTTCGTTGATAACCGAAAATGGCAGAAACTGGATGTTGTGATTTCGGAAGAAGTGGAAAGGCATTTGCTTCAGCAGGGATTGGCTGCAGAAAAAATAGAGGTTTTGAAAGATGTACTTGCTCAAGATCCCCGTCCGCATTACCAGAAAAACCCTCATAAGGTTTATGGAATGCCTTATGAGGGTCTTGATATTCATTTCACAGTTTGTGATCAAACGCTTACTGTTGTCAAGTAGACTTTTTGCTTATTGAACAGAAAACTTACTTTGCGAAACTTTCGAAACGTACGTTTTCCAACAGAATTTTGCAGGCAGCATCGATATTCTTGGCTTCCTTGGTGTAGAAGATATTGGAGTTCTTGATGGTGATATCGTGTACCATACCTTCTGCACCATGTGCTTCAATACCTGTTTCGCAACCTCGTACGTAGATGTTGCTCATGTGGATATCCTGAAAGTTTGGCAGGAATTCCTGCTTTACGGGAGTTGTCTGCTTCTGGGCACCTACGTGGTTGTCAAAATAGGTAGTCTCGAAGGTGATGGCTGCATCTTTGATATCGGTCATATAGATATGGTCAATATAGATGTTTTCCGATGTTCCGCCTCTCTTCACAGCACTCTTAAAACGCAAACCGGTATCTGTTCCCTGGAAAGTATTGTTGCGAACAACAATATTCTTCATGCCGCCAGAGAACTCGCTGCCGATAACAAAACCTCCATGGGCATGGTATACGGTGTTGTCCTGGATATTGATGTTTTCACAAGGACCTGCTGCCACACCTGCTGCGCCGGCACCACCCTTCATGCAGATTCCGTCATCACCAGCATCTATCACATTGTTTACGATGAGTACATCCTTACAGCTGGAGATATCAATTGCATCACCGTTCTGTGCATTCCAAGGACATTTTACGGTGATTCCGTCAATAGTCACGTTCTTGCATCGGGTAGGGATGATGTGAAACTTAGGACTATTCAGAAGTGTAACCCCCTGTACGAGCACATTCTCGCAGCTGGTGAATCTGATCATGTGTGTGCGGGCTTTCTCCTGTTCGTCCATATTCTCTGCCACGTTAGGTTCATGCTTCAGATTGAATGGATACCAGATGTCACCTTTTTCGTTAAGAGTTCCGCCCATAGCTTGGAATTCTTTCCATTCTACGTCACTAACCTTACTGCGCTTTACCGGTCGCCACCATTCTCCGTTTCCGTCAATAGTGCCCTCGCCTGTGATAGAGATATTCTTTCTCTTGCTGGCATTAATGGCTGGAGTAGCACGGTTTTCTTTCTTTCCCGTAGTCTCGTCTATCTTGAAGTGATCATTCTTGTCTTCAGAAAGAACGATGATGGCATTCTTCTCCAGATGCAGGTCTATATTGTCCTTCAGTGAGATGAGACCGGTAAGATAGATACCTGCAGGCACATTGAGATGACCACCGCCCATCTTATTCAGTTTGCTGATGGCTTTGGCGAATGCCTGGGTATTCATGGTGAGTCCGTCACCATTACCGCCACATTCTAAGATACTGACATGATTGTCTGGGATGCTAGGCAATGTAGGTTGCTGCATCTGAACTGGTAAGTTCTGATAATACTTGCTGTAATCTTTGGCATTGGCTGTCACAAATGAGAAACAGACCAATAAAGCTATTAAAATCTTCTTCATAAGCTTTTTAAGTTTAGTTTGTTTAATAAATTCTATACTTTGTCTTGTTTGTAATATCTGTTACCTTAAGGTGTGGATATAAAAAAAAGACGGCCCTAACCACAGTTAGTAACCGCCTTTTATGAAAGGAGGAGTGGTACCACCAGGAATCGAACCGGGGACACAAGGATTTTCAGTCCTTTGCTCTACCAACTGAGCTATGGCACCATTTTGCTTTTGCGGTTGCAAAGGTACAATAAAAATTTTAATTGAGCAAGAGAAAACGAAATATTTTCTCTTGCTTAATGTTTATTAACTAAATATCCCCTTGCTTGAAATTAATCTTTCAGCGGATTCCAACCTTGTGCTTTCAGTTCAAATTCCTGTCCGTCTCTGGTAATGAGGAACTTGCCCAGATTTTCTTTGGTGATGTAGCCAATCTGCCTTACACCCTCCATAGCCTCAATCTTCTCGTGGTCACCGATAGGTACGGTAAAGAGAAGTTCATAATCTTCGCCACCATTCATAGCACAGGTGGTAAGGTTCATATTGAATTCTTCTGCCTGCACGGCTGTCTGGTAGTCGATAGGTATGTTCTTCTCATATACTCTGCATCCGCAATGACTCTGTTCGCAGATATGCATCAATTCACTGCTCAGCCCATCGCTCACATCCATCATGGCGGTAGGACGGATACCTGCCTCACGCAGTTGTGCTATCACATCTCCGCGTGCCTCAGGCTGCAGTTGTCTTTCCAAGAGATATTCCTTGCCGGCGAAATCTGGCTGGAAGTTGCGCATATTCTCTAAGTCTCTGTTCAGAAGAGCCAGTTTCTCGTTATCACCATTTGCTTTAGCCTCAGCCATCTTCTTTCGGATATCTTCTATCTGTCCGTAGTATACAGCCTTTTCGCGTTCCAGCAGTTGAAGTCCCATATAGGCACCGCCCAAGTCGCCCGACACACAGATCAGGTCTGTTTCCTTGGCTCCGTTGCGGTATACGATTTCTTCTTTTGCTGCTTCTCCGATACAAGTAATACTGATGGCTAAACCGGTGAGAGAAGAGGTAGTATCACCTCCCACGATATCTACTCCCCATTTGTCGCATGCCATTCGAAGACCCTTATAGAATTCATCAATGTCTTCTACTTTGAATCGTTTACTCAATGCTATGCTTACTACCATCTGACGTGGGGTTCCGTTCATAGCAAAGATATCACTGATGTTTACCATTGCACTCTTGTAACCCAAGTGAACCATGTCAATATAGGTAAGGTCGAAATGTACGCCCTCCATCAGCATATCTGTAGTCATGAGCACCTCCTTGTCAGGATAATGCATCACGGCACAATCGTCGCCTACACCATAAACTGTAGACTCGTTTTTCTTTTCATAACCTTTGGTGAGATGGTTTATAAGACCGAATTCACCTAACTTTGAGATATCCAAAATAAATAATAGTTTATAATTTATACTTAAGATCTGCGGATGATTTCTCGCATAATCTCTGTCATCTTAGGCTGTGCGGCATTGGCTGCAATCTGCACTTCCTCATGACTGACTTCTACAGGTACATCGAAACCGCCAAGATCGGTGATGATGCTGATGCCGAAAACCTTGATTCCGCAATGGCGGGCAACAATCACTTCAGGTACAGTACTCATACCTACGGCGTCACCACCCAATATACGATACATGCGATACTCTGCCGGTGTCTCGAAGGTAGGTCCCTGCACGCCAACATATACACCATGCTTTGCATCAATTCCCTTCTCCTTAGCGATATCGTCGGCAAGGTCGCGGAGTTTCTTGTCGTATGCTTCGTGCATATCCGGGAAACGTGGACCGGTAGGGAAGTTCTTTCCGCGCAATGGATGTTCTGGGAAGAAGTTGATGTGATCATCGATAATCATCAGGTCTCCAATCTGGAATTCCGGATTCATACCGCCCGAAGCGTTGCTTACAAAGAGGGTTTCAATGCCCAACTCGTACATCACACGTTCTGGGAAGGTTACAGCCTTCATGTCATATCCTTCATAGTAATGGAATCTTCCTTCCATAGCCATGATGTCTTTACCTCCTAACTTACCGAAAATCAGTTTGCCTGCATGACCTTGAACGGTAGATACCGGGAAGTTTGGTATTTCACTATATGGAAATTCATAACTGTCAGTTATTTCTGAAGCTAATTGTCCGAGACCGGTTCCCAGTATGATTGCTGTCTTCGGACTTGTTGTCATCCTTTCTTTTAGCCAGGATGCTGTTTCTTGAATTTTTTCGTACATAGCTAATGATTTTGTCGTTAAAATTATCTTCTTGTTCCAGCATGAAACTAACCTTGATAGGCAGTTCGTATATGCTTTTCTTAACTATTTCATAGAGTCCCTCTGTCTCTTTTAGTCTCACGGCATCTTTCTCTGTCGTGATAATCAGACGGGGTTCTGGCATCTGTTCAAACGCCTCGTTGATGCGTGTGATGTCTTTATTCTTGAAGCGATGGTGATCACCGAAACTCAGCGACTGCATACTCTTGACCATTGGCTTCAGGTCGTGTTCCATCTGCTTAGGCGATGCGATACCAGTAACCAGCAGAGCATGGTAGTTTTTCAACTCCTCCTTGGCTATCTGCTGGTCTTCGAAAACTCCCTTTGGCGTATCATAGTTGATGCAGGTGAAGTAGAGTTTCTGGAAAGGGTAAAGGTCCATAGCCTTGGTGAGTACACGGAATTCCATTGGCTTCAGGTCCTTTGGACATTTAGTGATAATCACAATGTCTGCACGATTCTTACCGCTTAGAGGTTCTCTCAGTCTTCCTGCTGGCAACATCTTGTCATAGATGATCAGACGGTGGTAATCTACCAGCAGAATGTTGATACCTGGCTTCACATAGCGATGCTGAAAGGCATCATCCAGTAATACAACATCTACATCCTTGGTCGGTTCTTCATTCTGTAACTTTTCGATTCCTCTCACACGCTTAGCGTCTACGGCTACATAGATATCGTCAAACTTGCTGTGCATCTGGAAGGGTTCATCGCCAATCTCTGACATTGTCGTATCTTTATCTGCCAGCACATAGCCACTGGTCTTTCTTTTGTAACCACGTGATAGCACAGCTATCTTAACCTTGTCGTGCAACAAGCGTATCAGATACTCCACATGGGGAGTCTTGCCCGATCCGCCCACCGTGATGTTACCCACAGAAATGATCGGGATTGAGAATGACTGACTCTTTTTCAGTCCGATATCGAAGAGCCAATTGCGAAATCTGACCATGCCGCCATAAATCCAACTCAGTGGTAGCAGCCAGTCGTTGATCTTGATAAGATCGCCTTCTGTTCTCATGTCTGTTTCCTTTCTCTTAATTCGGTATGTCCATATAATAATGTACGCATACCTTATTATAAATGTTATTGTATGTTCAGTACGTAAGGAAGTGCAGCCTGTATAGGCTCTTTCTCCTTCATATTGCGTATCATGATGAATGGCTGGTAGAGATCACCCAATGCCAGACGCAACTGTTCGTCGAGATATGTTCCCTTGTTTCCGCCCGCCATATCCAGCAACTGTTCCATCCATCCAGCCAATGCCGGATATTCTACCGCCTGATAACTGCTGAGATGAGCCAATTCTGCAGCCTTGTCGATGGCGTCGCTCAAGCCGCCGAATCCATCAATTAACTTGATCTTCTTGGCGTCTGTACCCAGCCATACTCTTCCTTGAGCAATCTTCTCAACCTGTTCTGTGCTCATCTTTCTTCCTTCAGCTACACGTTTGCGGAAGAGGCTATATCCACGGTTCACATAGTTTTGCATGGTGGCAATCTCTTCTGCACTCCATGGGCGTGACATGCCTGCAGAGGCATAGGTACTGTTGCGGTTGGTCTTCACTTCATCATACTTGAAGCCTAACTTCTTTGTCATCAGGTCACTGAAATCTGGCAGGGCTCCAAAGATACCGATGCTGCCGGTCAATGTTGTAGGTTGTGCCATGATATATTGGGCACCCATACTCATATAATAAGCACCCGATGCTGCCATTCCACCCATCGAAACCACTACCGGCTTCTTTTTATTTAATTCTTTAACTGCTCTCCAGATCTGTTCCGAAGCATAGGCATCGCCACCGCCCGAATTGATACGCAGAACTACGGCCTTTACCTGACTGTTATCTGCAAGTTCCTGAAGGTCCTTGATGACCTTTGTACTTACTATCTGTTGCTCAGAATCATAGATGCTAGGAGTCTCCATCCTGACAATGGACCCCTGACAGTAGTATACGGCAATCTCTTCGCCCATCAGATTCGAGTCGTCTATAGTCATATCTACGTCGTTATAGTCAACCTGATTGATGGTCTCGTCTGCCTTCAGTCCTAACTGTTTCTTTACTACGTCTCTGATTTCATCATAATAGCAGAATCCATCTACCATCTTTCGAGATTTCAGTAGTTTGGTATCATCAAACACCATCAGCCCGTCAGCATAGCGGTTCAGTGAATCCTTGCTGATGTTTCTGCTTTTGCTCACATCTCCCAACATCTGTTGCCAGAGTCCACCAATATAGCGTGAAACCTGCTCTCTGTTGGCATCCGACATTTTGTCTTCGGTGTATGTTTCAGTATAGCTTTTGTATTTGCCTACCTTCACTACCGTAAAGTGAACGCCAAACTTGGCTGCTACATCTTTGATATATTGTGGCTGCGATGCAATACCATGCCAGTCCACATTGCCTTCTGGGTTTACATATACCTTGTTGGCAACCGAAGCCAGATAATATCCACCCTGTGAGAGAGCATCACCATATGCGATAATCCATTTGCCGCTCTTCTTGAAATCGGCAAGTGCATTTCTGATTTCCTGCAAAGTGGCATAATCTGTCTCCAAGATACCTGTTTCCAGATAGATGCCCTTCACTTTATCCTCATTCTTTGCCTTGCGGATAGAAGAGAGAATTCTGTTCATGCCTAGGTTGTTAAACTGCTCGCCTGTCAGTTCGCCGAGCCAGTTGTCTTCAGTACGGTCTTCAATCTGTCCTTGTAGTTTCATTACCATCACCGCATTGTCTTTCAGTGCCGGTTTACTGTTGCTCGATGCCACCATTCCGATGATACAGATGAATCCCAGGATGGTCATAATCAGCCCGAAGGCAAACAGTCCTACGATAGTGGCTGCCACGTTCTTGAAAAAATCCTTCATTATTCTATGTCAATATTTTATAAGTGAGACTCCTAAATAAATGCCAGCGGCAGAAGAGAGATGTTTTCTCCGATTGCCGTTTACAGCAATTTTTCTGCAAATATAGCAAAAAAGAACCAATAATCAAAGCGATTGGAACAAAAACACCAAAAAAAGAAGAAAAAATAACATAGGGTTAACGAAAAAATGCCTATCTTTGCATTATCTTAGCAAAACAGAATAAAGATATAAACAACATAACAAAAAAGAAAAATGAAAAAGACAATGATTTTTTTTCTTCTGATGCTGACAGCAATTACAGCATCAGCTCAATCTACCGCTCGCAAGTTCGTATTGAAGAACAGTAGCGACGGACAGAGTGAACTTACCTGTTATCTTCCTAAGAATCCTTCAGGAAGAGCTGTAGTAGATTGTCCTGGAGGTGGCTATTCCCATCTTGCGATGGATCATGAGGGGCATCAGTGGGCAGAATATTTCAACAAACAGGGTATCGCTTTCTTCGTCTTGAAATACCGTATGCCTAAGGGAGACCGCAATATTCCGTTGAGTGATGCTTATCAGGCGATGCGTACCGTCCGTGATAGTTCTGCAGTATGGAAAATAAACAAGGAAGATGTCGGAATTATGGGATTTTCTGCCGGTGGTCATTTGGCTTCTTCCGTCAGTACTCATGCTGAGGCGGCTGTGCGACCTGATTTCTCGATTCTTTTCTATCCGGTGATTTCAATGGATGAGCGTATCTCTCATAAGGGATCATGTGTGAACTTCTTGGGTGAAGAGCGTAATACCGATAAGAAACTGGTAGAAGAGTGGTCTAACGACAAGGCTGTTCGTCCTAATCTTACCCCTCGTGCCATCATACTGATGTCTTTTGATGATAAGGTTGTTCCTCCTGTAACCAATGGCGTAGCCTATTATTCTGCCATGAGCAAGGCGGGCAACGAGTGTACCATGCATATCTATCCGACTGCCGGACATGGATGGGGGTTCCGCGATGCTGCCCATGGTTTCCCATATCACGACCAAATGTTGAATGACCTTACCTGTTGGCTCAACAGGCTTCCGTCTAAGTAATCTAAGTAATAAGTAAAGAGAATATCTAAAAAGAGGGTGTGTCATAAGTTAATGATACACCCTCTTCTTGTTGCTGGAAGAGCTAGGTTATGTTGTTGGAAGAGCTAGGTTATGTTGTTGGAAAAGCTAGTATATGTTGTTGGAAGAGCTAGTATATGTTGTTGAAAGAGCTAGTATATGTTGTTGAAAGAGCTAGTATATCTAGTATATGTTGTTGGAAGAGATAGAATATGTTGTTGAGACAGTTAGTATCTCCGGTCGCACAACAGCTGTTGTGCGCTTGCATAACAGCTGATATGCGCATGCACAACAGCTGATGTGCATGCGGTGACCAACTGTTGTGCGCCAACTATTTTCCAAACTTATGGCACATCCTCTTTTTTCTTTTTATAGACTCCTAATAAGCATTCTTGTCAGGGCAGATAATGCTCTTGGCTGTCATGAAGATAATCTTGATATCAAGCCAGAACGACCAGTTCTCTATATACCAGATATCACGGCGGATACGTTCCTCCATCTGCCAGAGCTCCTTGGTCTCACCACGGAACCCGGTAACCTGAGCCCAACCTGTGATACCAGGCTTGGAGAAGTGGCGAACCATATACTTATCTATCAGGCTTCCATACACCTCTGTATGATGCAGCATGTGAGGGCGCGGACCCACAATACTCATGTCTCCCTTAAGAACATTGAAGAATTGAGGAAACTCATCTATGTTCGTCTTTCTCATAAAGTTGCCGAAAGCAAATTTACGTGGGTCGTTCTTTGTTGCCTGTGCCTTGTCTGCATCCTTGTTCACATGCATGGAACGGAATTTAAGACAGTAGAAGGTATCACCATTCAGACCCGTTCTTGCCTGTTTGAAGAAAATTGGACCAGGACTCTGAATCTTGATGATGAGAGCTATGAATGGAATGAATGGTAGAATGCACAAACATGCAAGCCCGCTCACCACGATGTCGAAGCTACGCTTGATAATGCGGTTTGACGTGCTTGTTAGGGGTTCTATGCGGTTTGAATATACCGTCCTTCCCATGAAATTCTGGGCATCAAGATGCAATTTGTACTCACCAAACACACGTGGCAGGTAGTAGAAGTGTATCACATTCTTATCACAGAAGTGTATGATATTGATGATCTCAGGATCTTTATGCGACAGGCAGCAGAAAACCTCGTCAATATTGGAAGGTTCACCATTGATGGTATCATTCATGGTAGAAGAGATAATCTCTTTGAGCTGTTTCATGTTTCCTATTCTTTTCAACCCTTCCGGATTATCAGTGATGTCTTCATCTGCATAATATCCTTTTACTATATAACCTGCCGAGGGATCTTCTGTCATCGTCTTGTACATCTCGCTCACGGCAGGATCGTTACCTACAAAGATGACGGTGCGTGAGTTGCGGCCCTTAGAGCGGAAATACTTTAGTAATTTGAGCTCGCAGAGTCGGCTTATGATGAGAGACAGATAGAATGTTATGCCGAAGATAATGCTGAAGGAGAACATCTTTCCCCCGTGACCGAGTAGTCTTGAGAAGGTAAAGAAACAGAATGTTGTTGCTGCAGCCAGATATAAAGTACGCTTTGTAACCTGTAGGAACCCGATCTTTCTGACATGAATGATGGTGGAATAGAAGTATTCGCCTAGGAACAAGGCAGCATTGGCAACAAAAAAGGTAATCTTTGTTGCTTTGTCGAAATACGCAGGTATGAGTTCTTGACCATATTGGGTATAGAACAACAGTACGATGTTGAGAATAACGAAATCGGCACCTATCACCAGTCTCCATATCATTTCATTTCCTTTATAATGCTTGTTCGTCATTTGCTTATGTTTTTTATACTCCTAGTTATTAATATATCTTTTTAAGATATTTGAGGTATGCTTAAACTGATATTTGGTCGCAAAGATAATAATAATAGTTGAAAATCGGAAATAAATCAGCAAAAAAATATCGAAATAGCCCAACTTGAACCAGCTTGAACCAGCTTTTCTTGTTTTTAATCTGTTTAAATGATGTTTTTTCTTCCTTTTTACTTTCTTGCGCATATCTAGGTATTTTTATATGAATAGGTAGTTTTTTTAGAAATTGCTTGGTGGTCTCAAAAGAAAAACGTACTTTTGCAGCCGGATTATCACGGATGATTCTTCTTTGAGACCTGTTGGTACAGGGAGTAAACTCCTGATGTGATGCAGTCTCTCACTGTTAATTTGTGAAATCTTAAGTATGAACAATAAACGATTTAGATAGTAATAATATGCAATTAATTTTATTATCGGGTGGCTCGGGTAAAAGGCTTTGGCCACTTAGCAATAATGCTAGAAGCAAACAGTTCTTGCCATTGCTCGAAAAGGAGAATGGGGAGATGGAAAGTATGGTTCAGCGCGTGGTACGTCAGGCTCAGGAAGCAAATCTGACCAGCGATATTACGCTTGCTACAAACGCCAGTCAGCTGGATATCATCCAGAACCAGCTGGGAGAGCGGGTTTCTGTGGTTACCGAACCGGAGAGGCGTGATACTTTCCCTGCTATCGCTTTAGCTGCAAGTTATCTGAAACTGAAGAAGAAATGTGAGGATGACGAGGTTGTGGTTATTATGCCTTGTGATCCTTATACCGAGTTGGAATATTTCCATACCATAGCCCGTATGGTGGAATGTGTGGAGAAAAACGTCGCCGACCTCGTGCTGATGGGTATCAAACCTACTTATCCAAGTGCAAAATATGGTTATGTGGTTCCTTTTGCTGAAGGAGAGAAGTATCAGATAGTGAAGAGATTTACCGAGAAACCGGATGTGCCTACAGCAGAGAAACTCCTGGAGGAGGGTGCTTACTGGAATGGTGGTGTCTTCGCTTTCCGTTTGGGCTATATGATGCAGATTGTACGTAAGTATATGAAGAGTGAGAACTTTGAAGATACTCGTGCAAGATATAGCGAATTTCCAAAAATCTCTTTCGACTACGAGGTGGCAGAGAAGGCTGAATCGGTAGCGGTAGTACCGTTTAATGGTGAATGGAAGGACCTGGGTACCTGGAATACACTCACTGATGAGTTGCACCATGCCAGCATCGGTAATGCGGTGATGGGAAGTCATTGCGAGAATACGCATGTCATCAACGAACTCCAGTTGCCTCTGTATGTGGATGGCTTGAAGGATGCTGTTGTTGCAGCGAGTCCTGATGGCATCTTCGTCTGTGCAAAGAAATATTCCGAGGACATCAAGAAGGCGGTAGAACATCTTACTCCGCGTCCGATGTATGAGGAAAGAAGGTGGGGTACTTATCGGGTGATTGACGATTCTGAGTATGCTGACGGCAATCATTCGCTCACCAAGAGTATTACCTTGAAGCCAGGTAAGAATATCAGTTATCAGCTTCATCACCATCGTTCAGAGGTGTGGACATTCGTAGAAGGTGAGGGCATCTTTGTACTTGATGGTGAGGAGAAACATGTGAAGGCTGGTGATACCGTGGTGATTCCTCTGGAGCATTATCATGCCATCAAGGCGATTACACAGCTGACTTTCATCGAAGTTCAGAATGGTAATCCACTGGTTGAGGAGGATATTGAAAGATTCGATTATCAATGGAAAATGAAATAAAACACAAGTTTTTGTGATATAATGTCAGTATTTAAACGTGTCAAAGTGTCAGTATGGATGCTTTGGCACGTTTTTCGTATACTGGCGGAGTGACGGGTAGCAATACCTGTTGGCAAAATAGATGTATAACAATTAAAATATTATAGAATCATGAACATTAAACCATTAGCAGACAGAGTGCTGGTACTTCCTGCACCAGCTGAAGAAAAAGTAGGTGGAATTATTATCCCTGATACAGCAAAAGAGAAACCACAGCGTGGTAAGGTTGTTGCTACAGGTAAGGGTACGAAAGACGAAGAGATGATTCTCAAAGAAGGTGATACCGTACTCTATGGTAAGTATGCTGGCACAGAACTCGAATTCGATGGTACTAAATATATCATGATGCGTCAGAGCGATGTACTCGCTGTAGTAGAAGAGTAAGAATAAGTGAAGAGTGAAGAACGAAGAGTGAAGAATTCAATTGCTTTGTTTTAACTCAACATTCAACATTTAACATTCAACATTAAAAAGATAAAAGAAAATGGCTAAAGATATTAAATATAATTTGGATGCCCGCGACCTCTTGAAGAAGGGTGTTGATCAGTTGGCAAATGCAGTAAAGGTAACTCTCGGTCCTAAGGGCCGTAACGTGGTAATCGAAAAGAAGTTTGGTGCTCCTCAGATTACTAAGGATGGTGTTACCGTTGCTAAGGAAGTAGAGTTGGAGAATAAGTTTGAAAATACAGGTG
The DNA here is from genome assembly GCA_963639495.1 of bacterium. Lineage (GTDB taxonomy): Bacteria > Bacteroidota > Bacteroidia > Bacteroidales > Bacteroidaceae > Prevotella. Next base: position 13,802 of record CAVHWE010000031.1, read on the forward strand.
CTCAGCTCGTTAAGAGTGTTGCCAGCAAGACTGGTGATGATGCCGGTGATGGTACAACAACTGCTACTATCCTGACTCAGGCTATCGTAACAGAGGGCTTGAAGAACGTTACTGCAGGTGCAAACCCAATGGACTTGAAGCGTGGTATCGACAAGGCTGTGGCTGCTGTTGTTGCCTTCATCAAGGAACATGCTGAACAGGTAGACGACAACTACGATAAGATTGAGCAGGTGGCTACTGTTTCTGCCAACAATGATGCTGAGATTGGTAAGCTCTTGGCTGACGCAATGCGCAAGGTTTCTAAGGATGGTGTCATCACTATCGAGGAGAGCAAGAGCCGTGATACCAACATCGGTGTTGTTGAGGGTATGCAGTTTGACCGTGGTTACTTGAGCGGTTACTTCATGACTGATGCAGACAAGATGGAGTGTGTAATGGATAACCCATACATTCTTCTTTATGATAAGAAGATTTCTAACTTGAAGGAGTTCTTGCCAATTCTCCAGCCTGCTGCTGAGAGTGGTCGTCCTTTGTTGGTTATCGCTGAGGATGTTGATTCTGAGGCTTTGACTACTTTGGTTGTTAACCGTTTGCGTGGCGGTTTGAAGATTTGTGCTGTGAAGGCTCCAGGCTTCGGTGACCGTCGCAAGGCCATGTTGGAGGATATCGCAGTATTGACAGGCGGTGTTGTTATCTCTGAGGAGAAGGGCTTGAAGTTGGAGCAGGCAACTTTGGATATGCTGGGTTCAGCAGACAAGGTTACCGTCAACAAGGACAATACAACTATCGTTAATGGTCATGGCGAGAAGGCTAATATCCAGGATCGCGTAGCTCAGATTAAGAACGAGATAGAGAATACCAAGTCTTCATATGATAAGGAGAAACTTCAGGAGCGTCTGGCTAAGCTCGCCGGTGGTGTAGCTGTCCTCTATGTAGGTGCCAACTCTGAGGTTGAGATGAAGGAGAAGAAGGATCGTGTTGACGATGCACTCTGCGCTACCCGTGCCGCTATCGAGGAAGGTATCGTTGCTGGTGGTGGAACTACTTATATCCGTGCTCTCGAGGCATTGAAGGATATGAAGGGTGATAACGCTGACGAGACAACAGGTATCCGTATCGTAGAGCGTGCTATTGAGGAGCCTCTCCGTCAGATTGTTGCCAATGCCGGTGGCGAGGGTTCAGTAGTAGTAAATAAGGTACGCGAGGGCGAGGGTGACTTCGGTTACAATGCCCGCAAGGACGTTTACGAAGATATGCGTCAGGCTGGTATCGTAGATCCTGCCAAGGTAGAGCGTGTAGCTTTGGAGAATGCTGCTTCTATCGCAGGCTTGTTCCTGACAACAGAGTGTGTGTTGGTTGACAAACCTGAGCCTGCACCTGCTGCTCCTGCTGCAGCACCTGGTATGGGTGGCATGATGTAATTTTGTGAATGATTTGCGCAAACAAAGCACATCGTAAGACTGCAAGTTTGCAAACCGAAAATATCAAATAGGGGTGATTCTCAGTGAATTATCCCTATTTTTTTGTTTTTTTAGTTATAAAGATGCAAAAAATAGCAAAATTATTTGGCTCGAATAATCTTTTTTTGTAACTTTGCATCGTTGATAAAAGAAAGTATCATCCGCAGGGATGGCAAAGATATTTTTTTGATTTGTTTTAGTAGATTAGTTTTTAAGTAGTTTGTTTTTGGAAATCGGTTGTCGTGAGACATCCGATTTTTTTTTGTTTTTATTTTGTTTTCTCGATTTTATTGTGTAATTTTGCAGCATAATAAAAAATCATAGCATGAATAATATTGATTGGAAAAAAGCAGTGGTCTTTCTGATTGTTATCGGAGGGCTGATTTATATTACAAAGGCAGAGTTGGGAATGACGACTACAAACTCGTTCCTTACTACGCTGGGTATCTTATTGCTTCTCTTTATCGGAGATAACTTCGCACAGAAGATTGATGATGATCGGAAACGACGTAAACTGAATAATGATGGAAAAGCTGATTGAACTTTATAAGAAATGGGCAGGTGAAGAACCAGCTGATGTCATTAAACTGGCAGGGCAGGGGAGTAACCGGCAGTATTTCCGTATCATCAGGCAGGATGGTGATACGGTAATTGGTGTGATTGGAACCAGTCGTGATGAGGATCATGCCTTTGTATATCTGGCTCATCATTTCCAGCTCAGACAGTTGCCTGTTCCCCAGATTTTGGCGGTGAGTGACGACGAACTCTGCTATCTTCAGACAGACCTTGGCGGTACTTCGCTTTTCGATGCCATCAAGGGTGGACGTGATGCGGGCGGACGCTACAATCAGAAAGAGAAGGAACTCCTGAAGAAAACCATTCGCGAACTTCCGAATATCCAGATTCGCGGTGCAAGAGGATTGGACTGGCAGAACTGCTATCCGCAGCCTGAATTTGATGTAGACAGTGTACTTTTCGACCTCAACTACTTCAAATACTGTTTCCTGAAGCCTACCGATTTGGATTTTCATGAACTGAAACTCGAAGCCAACTTCCGCCTTTTTGCCAAGGATCTGACTTCAGAGCCGATGGATTGTTTCCTTTATCGCGATTTTCAGGCACGCAACGTTATGCTGGATGATAAGGGAAATCCATACTTTATCGATTTCCAGGGAGGCAGAAAGGGACCATTCTATTATGACCTCGCCTCATTCCTCTGGCAGGCATCAGCCAAGTATCCGTTCAAACTGCGCAGAGAACTGGTTTGGGAATACTACCAGTCATTGAAGCATTATACCGAGGTACCATCGGTGCGCCATTTCGTAAACCGGTTGAGTCTTTTTGTGCTCTTCCGTACCTTACAGGTATTGGGCGCCTACGGATTCCGCGGCTATTTCGAACGCAAGAAGCATTTTATCGACAGTATTCCTCCAGCTATCCAGAATCTGCGAGATCTTCTGAAGATGGGTGACAAGGTGTTCCCTTATCCTTATATGATGGATATGTTGAGAAGACTGACCGAATTACCACAGTTCAAGGTGATAGAGAGTGTGGCACTGAGTCGTGCTGACGGCTATAAGACTACCGACAACAATATCTATCGTGCGCATCCGCAGGACGGACCTGCCACCTATTCTAAATATGATGGTAAGGGACCGCTGGTGGTAAGAGTGTATAGTTTTTCTTTCCGTAAGGGTATTCCAGAGGATCCGTCGGGCAATGGCGGTGGTTATGTCTTCGACTGCAGAAGTACCCATAACCCTGGTAGATACGAACCTTATAAGAAGTTGACGGGTCTGGACGAGCCTGTTATCCGATTCCTGGAGGATGATGGTGAGATATTGAAGTTCCTTGAGCATGTCTATGCACTTGCCGACCATCATGTAAACCGCTATATGCAGCGTGGTTTCACCTCTCTGATGTTCTGTTTCGGATGTACCGGCGGTCAGCATCGCAGTGTATATTCTGCCCAGCATCTTGCCGAACATATTCATCAGAAGTTTGGTGTAGAAGTGCAGATTTGTCATCGTGAACAGCATATTGAGCAGGTTTTACCGGCAAAACAATAGAAAATAGCGTGCAAATTTGGCTATCTCGCAAAAAGTTAGTAAATTTGCACGCACATTTTAAAATAGCTATTTAGCAATGATGCAAGCAATGATATTCGCAGCAGGTTTGGGCACTCGCCTTAAGCCA
>CAVHWE010000032.1:0-17251 GCA_963639495.1 bacterium
CCCGAGTATATTTTTCGATATCCACCCCTACATATCGAGTATAGGTGTATTTGATAATACATAAAGACATTTTATTTGCCATTTTATTCTTTCTTTTTGGTTATACCTTTATAATATAGTAATATGAGGGGAAAATTTCAAAAAAAAGCGCCAATATTTTGAAAAAAAGTATTGGCGCTTGATTATTGAATTAGCGGCTTATAAGTCCGCCCTAACTATGTTAAAAAAGGTAGTTAGGGCGGTGGTATCCTAAGTGAGGTAAGGATGAGTGCCCTTTTCTTAGTCTTTTAATGTAGCCAAAGGTATAACCTTTACTCCATCTTCCCTGGTATAAGCCATTTCGCCTCCTGTCATGACAATCAGCAGGTCTGGCTCTCTGAGTGGCATCTGATGCTCTGTCTTGTTCTTCTCACGAATCAGATCCCGTAGTTGCAGGAGATGCTTGGCACCATCTTCTATCTCCCGACTACCCAACTTGCATTCTATCAAGGCATAGCGGCCATCTGCAAGATGAAGCACGATGTCTGCCTCCAGGTCATAGCGGTCGTGATAGTAAGAGACTCTACCTCCCAAGGCTTGCGAATATACCTTCAGGTCGCGAATGCACATACACTCGAATATGAAACCAAAGGTTCGAAGGTCTAATTCCAGATTTCTTGGTGACATACCCAAAGCAGCAACAGCTATGGAAGGATCTACAAAGCAACGCTTGGCTCCCGAACGGATTGCTGCGGCTGAGCGGATTGCCGGACACCATGCCTCCACATCTTCTATGACAAACAATCGTTGCAGGGCAGAAACATAATCATCAAATGTTGGCATCGACGTTTTCTCCATTTCTACCGTGATGTCTGCCAACATCTTGGATTTCTTGACGAGGGTGCAGATGTTCCGGGCATAAGAACGCATGATGAGTCGAGCCAAAGCTGGCTGTCTTCTTACGCCATCTACCCTCGATATATCTTCATCGCAAATCACATTTACGTAATCCTGTGCTATCAGTAATTGTGCCTCCTGCGAAGTGACGTCCAGTGATGCTGGCCAACCGCCTCGGCAAGCAGCGAAAATCAGTTTCTCCACGGTCATGTCTGACAGAAATCCATCAATATCGTAAGCTGGGTCATCAAACAATAAACGTAAAGATATGGAGCCTGTTGATTCCTTTGACTCATAAAGGCTCATAGGATACATGGGCATCTTGGAGATGCGACCAGTACCCGTATGCATGATTTCTCCGTTTTTGTCTTCGACGACTGTAGAACCGGTTAAGATAAACTGACCTTTCTGTTTTCGCTCATCTACGGTATTCCGAACAGCATCCCATAAAACTGGTGCTACCTGCCACTCGTCTATCAGTCGTGGTGTTTTGCCTTTGAGCAGCAAGGATGGTTTGGTGCGTGCCGTCGCCAGATATCCTTCACGCTTATCTGGATCTTGCATCTTGATTACGCTCTTTGACTGCTGCATGGCCGTAGTGGTTTTTCCGCACCATTTTGGTCCAACAATCTGTACTGCTCCAAAGGCTTCCAGACGAAGTTGGAGCATTCTGTCTGCTATTCTATCTAAATACTTCATGTTCAATATGTTTTTGTTTGCAAAGATAGTAATAAATAGTGGAATCTACAAATAATTTTGTATTTTTGTGGTATTTTATTTTGTGTTTTAACGGTATTTTACTTTGTATTTTTGCGGTACTTTACTTTGTGTTTTTGCGATAAACGGTATTTTAATGTCCGTTTTCATAACTGATACTATTCTTAGGAGGAAAATAAAAAACATTCATGGCAATTCGCTATTATATCAATAGGAAAGCCATGAATGTAATAAGTTTATTGAAGTTTTAATTTTCTAGAACCTGTCCAACTTACTTTGTAGATAGATTCTGAGGAAAGTTCAAGCGTCTTGTAATCTTTGGAAACGGTACCTCGTAGGACTAATTTGTTGGCGTAAACGGTTATGTCATAGCCATTCGCTTCCCATTCTCCACTCCAAGTGGCGTCGTCTTGCAATGTTTCCTTGATGCTGACTTTGCCATTGTTCTTGAAGGTAATGCGCAATGACTCAGTAAATGTGCTCTTATCCAAGTCTCTTTCGTCATCATATACGATGTCGTCTTCTACTTGGCGAGTTACCTTATATACCATTTTCCCTCTTTGTGCAACTGTGTCGCTAAAGATTTTTGTAGAGTCTACTTGTGGCTCTACTTTTTCGGAAACGATGGTGTCTTTTATCGCCGTACTGTCTACGGTTTCTGCATCTTTAGTCTGTTTGTTGCCACAGGCGGTAAATGATGCGACTAGGCAAACGCCTAATGCTGTGATAATAGAATGTCTCATGAGGCTTGTTATTTGATTTCCTTTACAATTTTTGCGGATGCAGCACAGTCCTTAGCTCTGACTAATGTAAGGTCTTGCTCGTACTTATCTGGCATGACATCGAATTTAAGATTGGCGCAAACCGGCATTCCCATTCTTATAGTATATCCTACATTTGTGAGAAACTTCTTGCCGTTTTGTATCAAAATTAATTTTTCACCTTCATGCATACCGTCAAAATCCTCAATACAGGCTTTCTTTACGCCAGTTTTTTGTAAGGCATCACTTACCTTCATTCCGACAACGAGATTGTTTGCCTTAGCAATACTGTCTGCTTTTGCAATACTATCAGCACGAGCTATGCTATCGCATCTGGCAATACTGTCTGCTTTAGCTTGCGCTATGGCAACTGAATCTATTCCATTCTCCTCCTTGTTATTCTTGTTGTTTGAGCAACTTGTGATGCTTGTTGTGAAACATACAAACATCATGATTAAAAAATGTTTCTTTTTCATTGTCTTGTAATTTGAAATTTACACTTTATAGAAGCTACTTTCCCGTTTTGGGTATAGATCCTTATTGTAATCTAAAAACGACAGGTGTTGTACATTTGGTTCGTACAGGTATTCCTTTTAGTTTTGCTGGTGTCCATTTCGGCATAGCCTTAACAACACGCAGGGCTTCCCTGTCAAGTGACGGGTCAACACTTCTAATAACCTTAACGTCAGACATGGAGCCGTCTTTCTCTATGATACTCTCTACGATTACACGTCCTTGTACGCCATTTTCCTGTGCTACATCAGGATATTTTACATTGCTGTTCAGATAAGACTTCATTGCACTTTCACCACCAGGAAAAGATGGCTTTTCATCAACTTTATCAATTTCATTGACTTCGTTGTAAACTGACTCTTCGTTTGGATTCCAATTTACAAGTTCATCGTATTTAAGTGAGTCGCTCTGCAATTGGAAAAACAGATCTTCTAAAATGACCCCATCGGGATTAGTTTGCCATGTTATCTTCTCCTCCTTCATCTTGACGTTGTCAATCTTGATATAGATACTTCCGTTTGCAGTGATGTTGTATGAGAATGAGAAACCAAGTTTAGATATAGGTATCACGATATTTCCACCGCCTTTTCCTTCAGTATTGGCAGGTTTGAATACGATGTCCCACTCATTATTGTTCGACTTATTGTTGAAGAAATAATTGTTTTTGATTTTTTTGTTAAAGTCGTTCACCAAATTTGGGCTTGGCTTAGTGACAGTTGTTGTATTGGCTTTTTGTGTAGTGCCTCGTCTTGCTTGTCCGAAGGTTGGGCTTCCTGTTAGCATAACGAATATTGCTAAAATGATACTTTTTCCGATTTTAGAGGAAAAAGTGGTGCTTAATGTTTGTAAAAATGAATGCTTCATAATAAATGTAATGCTTTTATGAGTCCACTTAATAATGTTATTAATATATGACATTTGTAACCTTTCCATTTCTAACCTTTACGATTCTAGGGAATACCTTCCCAAGAAGATTGGCCAGTCGGAGACCATAGGAAGGGATATATTGTTTATAAGTACCAACTAAGTCTCTGTAAGGACCGTTGTATTTGTACATTTGATATCTGCTACCATCAGTCTCAAAAGTCTTGAATTCAGTAAGGATACCTTCTGGCATACCTATATAAACCTTTCCCTTTTTGATGTTGTCGTATGCTCTCTGTCCATATTTCGCTACAAGACTTTTTTCTTGTGCTATCCTTGATTTATAATTTGGTAAATTGGCCAGAATAGTTTTCATGTCTTGATTTCCTTGTTCTGCACCAATTTTCAGATACTTAACAAAGTCAGCGTAAGAAAGATATTTGCTAATGCCAAAATCATTCTCACCTTCCATTTTCAAACAATAGGCACCAACCAAAGCCTGAATTGCATCAAGGTTTTTTAGATCAGCTGCCTTGCGCAAATATTTGACTCCTTCTGGTATGTTTTTTGTTACACCCTTTTGCTTGTCACCCGCTAAGAGCATTGCACCATAATAATAGGCTGCTTGTGGGTAATTGTTTTTTACCGCTTTGAGATACCATTTCATAGCTTCCGAATCATTCTTAGCTACACCTTCGCCTTTATCATAGGCTTTTCCCAGTAAGTATTGAGCCTTCGCATATTCTTGGTTGGCTGCTTTTGTATACCATTTCACGGTTTCTTCAAGGTTTTTTTCTACCCCGTTGCCATATTTATAGCAGACTCCCAAGTTGCATTGTGCCATTGGTTGTCCTTGTTCAGCAGCTTTTGTATACCACTTTACGGCTTCTTTATAGTTCTTTTCAACTCCTTCGCCAAATTCATAACAGTATCCTAAGTCGTTTTGTGCTTCAGTATATCCTTGCTCTGCCGCTTTTGTATACCATTTTACGGCTTCTCCACGGTCCCTGTATTGTATTCCATTGCCATAGTAATAGCAGTTGCCTAAGTTGTATTCTGCTTTAGCATTTTCTTGTTCTGCAGCTTTTGTGAACCATTTTACAGCTTCAGTTAAATTTTCCGTAACCCCTTTCCCATCATAATATGCTTCGCCCAGAGCATTCTGTGCTTCTGCTTCGCCAGACTTGGCTTTTAGCATGAGGGTGACAATGTTGGTTGTTTGTGCAAATACTCCCGATGCTGTCGCAAAGAAGAGTATCATGATTAGATAAATCTTTTTCATATTCTTCTTGTTTTTAATTGTTATTATTCCCAATATTGTTTACAAGTGTAAATGTATCATATCTAATAGATGGTTTGCAAAAATTGTGTTCCAATAGTTTGCAATAGGTGAACCCTTAGTCAAAACAGGCATCTCTTGAAAATATGGATGCGTTACAACCATTGTATATTGATGAGTCATTGCAAATTTTTTGAGATAGGCGAATGTCCCATGTTTTGTACGACAACATCCAACAATGATTTTGATAGTTGGAATACTTGCTACAATATTATACCAATCTTCAAATCTGCGACCTACTCCATCACCAATGGTAATAACTGCAATTTCTGCTGTTCCATTGCGTTGTAGAATAGCCAGTTGCTCTTTCTTGAGAATGATGGAACGGCTATCATAAAGCCATCCTTCACGATGTGAAATTAAATGTTCTATCAATCTGGTAGCACTTAGTGTCTTGCCATGATTGCCTAATGCGCTGATGGCTATCAGTAGCTTTTCTGGCTTTTTATTTTCTAATTTTTCCATAAGCTAATCATTTACTTTTTGGTTATTTCATTTTTAGGCACAAAAAAGGTGCGAACCAATTTCATTCTGTTCTGAAGGTTCTGGACTACCTGTACACAAAGAATGAAAATCAGCTCACACCAATGGGTATATGTTGATACCCATCCCGCCGAAGCGGAATGGATACAATAATACACGATTGGGTGAACAACTTCTGTCTTCGTTCTTGTGTACAATGAATTGTCCAGATTCTCAGTACGAACCAAGCATGGTTGTTTCCTTAACATGTCTGCTGCTTGTTTAGAACAGCACTGCAAATATACCATTTTTTTTCTAAAGTTGTTCATTGTGAGCTGATTTTTTTGCAAAAATAGGTGTTTTTTCTGCTTTTTCAGCGTTCCATTCCGTTCCAAGTTCAAAATATAGGGCGTTTTTAGTGGAAATATTTGCTTTTTTGTGTGTTGCTTGGATTTGTTTCAGTATCTTTGCAGCATGGAACAGATATTACGTGAAATGATAGAAAAAATGGTGGGACGCAAGATGGTTGTGCCCCGCGACTTCGCTTGGTTGAGCGAAAAGGTGGAGGAACGTACCCAGCAAAGGGTGAGTGCCTCTACGCTGCGACGATTCTGGGGATACGTGAGCGAAGGGGTTTCTGCCAGTAAGTTTACCAAGAATGTGCTGGCTAATTTTCTCGGTTATGCAGACTTTGAGGAGTTTGGATTGTCGCAAGGGATGGGAGAGCAGCAGAGCCAGATGGTTATAGGCAAGGAAATCTCATGCGATGTTCTTTATGAGGGACAGATGCTCAAACTTTCCTGGCTGCCTGACAGAACCTGCATCATCAGGTATCAGGGAAACGGAAGTTTCAAGGTTGTATCATCAGAAAATACCAGATTGGCGAAAGATGATACTTTTGAGTGCCGTCATTTCATCAATCATGAGCCTGCTTATCTTCATGCCTGGAAACATGGAGATGATGAACCGGTTACTTACGCAATTGGTAAGAAGAACGGCATCATCGTAGAGCATTATTTGGAAGATTGAAATCTCGACAAGGTGGGCTTCACATATCTTTCAGAGGTATAAGAGGACAGCTCGTAGATGATATCTGCCTTCTTGCTGCCGGCGATGTCTTTAGAGAATGTCTGCGGATAAGTGGTCGTGATGAAATCATTGCTCTTATCTATAAACCGATAGAATGCCTCGCTCTTTTTCTCTACAGAACGGATGGTGTCCATGCCGGATTCCTTCCACATCTTGTCGATTGTCTTCTTGCCTTCGGATAGGAGTTCGGCGGCTTGTGCCTGTGATGCAGAAGATGGCTCGGTAGCTGTTGGCTGCAGGGATTTCTGGCCATAGGAAAGTGGGGCTGGCTTCTTGGTTTGCTGGCGGATGGATGTATCCTTCTTGGCTTCGGTATGTTCAGGGGTAGTGTTTATGCTCCTCTCCGGCTGATGCAGTAAAGGGTAACTGATGAAACCTAATAAGATGATACAGGCCAAAGCTGCGATTCCGATACGCTTGATACCGGATAGATGCCTGTTTCTGTGAGCCATGAAATCAGCTTTGAGTTCGTCAACATTGGCATATCGCTGGGTTATGGGTGCCTTGCATCGCTTGATGATAGCTGTATAGGGTTTGCCGGGAAGTATCTTTTCCAGGATACAGCCTATGCTGAAGATGTCGTTGCGGATGTCTGCCTGTTGGGATACAATCTGTTCAGGTGAGATGTAGCCCGGTGTGCCGGCAGGCTGTTTGAGGATGGCAAAGTCGTCGGTATCTGAAAGTCCGAAATCGATGAGCTTTACATGATTGCCGTTATGGGTAATCATGATATTGGAAGGTTTTAAGTCTCTGTGTACTATCTGCTTGGCGTGGATGTAATGCACAGCATCAAGCAACTGGAGGAAGATGTCTTCTCCCTCAGTCTTCCTACCGCTCCAGTGTTCCAGCGTGATACCATCTATCCATTCCATTACGATACAGGTACCCATTTCCGGTATTTCTTCCATGCTGTAGGCTGATACGATGTTGGGATGCTGCAGGGATATGAGAATATCGAACTCTTTGTGCAGCAGGTTCTTGTAGTTTCCGTCTTGGCGATATGGCTCCTTCAATCCTTTGAGTACCCACCATCTGCCATAGCGCTTTGCCTTGCAAAGAATGTTGAAACCTTTGCAAGGTATGGGAGTAAAGTCTGAAAATTGCTCAGACCTTCTACTTTCTTCTATGATGATTCCAGAATATGAATCCATGTTACTCAGACTGGGTTGATAATTCGGTTGCAAAATTAACTAAATAGAGATACCCATCCCACAGAAGCGGGATGGATATTAGTATACATATTGGGGCAAACAACTGGAACTGTCATTCTTGTGTACTGCGAACTGTCCAGATTCTCAGTCCGAACTAAGCGTAGTTGCTACCTCTTTATGTCTGCCGCCATTACTAACGGCATTGCAAATATAGGCATTTTAAAAGAAATTTTCAAACGGAAACGAAACTTTTAGTATTCTTTAAACTTTGACGATTGGTTCAAACTCATTCCTCCCCGAGCTTATAACTTATTTTATGTAGGAACTGGTTGTCGCAAATCCACTCTCTTTTTAATACCTGGCTGGTTGGCTATCAAATCACATCAAAGCGGTCTTTGCCATGGCTGTGCGGGATGGGACCGCCTGGGGATAGCTTGCTATGGGGACGCCTTACTATAGCTTGCTGATTGGAACCGCTGAGTATCTCTGAATCACAATGCAAAGATACGAAATCGGTGAGGAGGCAACTCACAGTTGCTCATACTTGCTCACAGTTGCTCATACTTTTTCATAGATTCTCTTTGCTCTGGTGTTTGTAAGCCCTTTTACATGCCTTGCTTGGTATCACTTCTAAATGCCTTGCTTGTTTGATTTTTAAGGGCTTTATGATTGGATTGCGGTTCGTAAGCCAGGGGATTACGGGGCGTAAGTCCCTGACTTTTGCGTCGTAAGTGACTGACTTTTGCGTCGTAAGTGACTGACTTTTGCACCGTAAGTCTTTGACTTTTGATTCGGAAGTAACCTGCTCCTGGATGACAGGGTGACACTTATGACAGTGATTTCTGAAGATTTACTCTCGCGCGGGCAGGCAGGAAAAATCAAGCCGAAAGTTCCTGCCTGCCCGCGTGCGAGGCGAAAAGTTGAAAAACTAGTGTCATCGTGTCACCGTGTCACCGTGAACAGAGCAGAAGATGTTTGGTATCGCTCTTTGGCTTCGGACACAAATTCCCCGGTCTCTGCCTCCGTTGGCTTTCGGAAGTAGAGATTCACAAATTACTGTTTTTGTCGTGGCGCCTCCAAAGTGGTAATCTTTTGCAAAGATAGAAAAAATAAAATAAATGAGAGTTCCCACTATGGGAACTCGTAATGATATTTATTGATTTTTAGAATCTTTTAAATGATAAATGCTAGAATTTATACTCGATTCTCGCAAGTTGTAGAAGGATTTTGGGGGCATCTCTCTTGTTTGAAAAGGGTATTGAGAAAATAGTGAAGTGGTATCTCTTTTCGAAAATCACCCCGTCCCTCTTTGTTGATCAAGCGAGCTGCACTCGGCAATTTGAAAGCAAGCTTTCATTGCACTCATTGGCATCGCTTTTTCCCCTTAAAGAGGGCTCCACCTCTCATCTCGGTCTTCTCCCCTCAGGGAAGAAGAGGGAAACCGCCCTACTCGGTGCTCGGAACCGCTACGCTCTAAGGATGGCGGGGCATCAAAGCCCTCGCCAAATTGTGCGGGATGGGACCGCCGGGGGAAGAGAGTTTACAGTTAATAGTTTATAGTTAACAGTTTACAATTAATAGTTTATAGGTTGCTGTTTTCTGATGATTTTGGGTAATTGGCTGATAATTTGCAGATTTATTCTGATTTTCTTGGTGGTTTCGTAGAAAAAGCGTATTTTTGCGGAAAAGTTGAACGTTTTAAAGGAGATAATTATGAATATAGTTGCTTTAAGTAATAGGCTTGCAAGTAAGGTTCCTCATTGGCATGAACTCGAAAAGTTAAGTAAGGAAGATAAGATAGAGGTTATTGCTTTACTTTCCATGTCGATAGCTGATGCAGAGGAAATTAAAACGCCAGCAGATAGGACTAAAGAAATGGTAGAACGTTGCTGTGGTTCATGGGTTGGCGAACAGTCGGCAGAAGATATTATAGCTAATATCAACGAGAGTAAAATGTCAAAGTCAGAACCTGTCAATTTTGGATGATATGAATTACTTGTTGGATACCAATATTTGTGTATATTTTATGAGGGGTAAACGTAATGTTGCTGCTAAAATTTCAGAAATTGGTCAAGAACATTTCTTTATCTCTGAGATGACTTTGGGAGAATTACTTTATGGGGCTCAGTGTAGCGATAGACCTTCTGAGAACATTAGAGCTGTTCATGTGTTTTGCCAGTATGTAACAATATTGCCAACGGCAAATATTTGGAATGAATTTGCTGTACAAAAGGCTTTTCTTCGTAAAAAAGGTCAACTTATTGAAGATGCTGACATAATTATCGGTACTACAGCTATCATAAATAACATGGTTATGGTTACAGAAAACGTTAAGCACATAGGGAGGCTTAATGGTATTGTTGTTGTAAATTGGATGGAAAAATAATTAGCTGTAGGAGTAACCGCCCATGGTAACGGCATGATTAAAATTCCATACGGATCGGATGAGGCGCACCACGCCATAGCAGACTCCTATCAAGACCTGTTTGACAGGAACAGAAAGGCTTGATATGCAAATCCCCAACCTGCTATGGGATAGCTGGTTGGGGAAATTATGATAGATTTTGCTTTCATCAGAAAATATCCGATTGTGAATTACAATGGATACTCCTCGAAAGCGTAGAGTACAGTGCTTAAATAACGCTCACCAGTATCTGGCAAGAGGGCTACAATCTTCTTGCCCTTGTTCTCAGGACGCTTCGCAATCTCGGTGGCTGCAAAGGCGGCGGCACCTGATGAGATTCCTACCAGCAGCCCCTCGGTCTGAGCCAAGTCACGACCTGCCTTGATGGCATCATCGTTCTGAATGTCCAATACCTCATCGATATATTCTGAAGAGTAAGTCTCTGGAATGAAACCGGCACCGATGCCCTGAATCTTGTGAGGACCGCTCTGTCCGCCGTTCAATACAGGCGATGTGGCAGGCTCTACGGCAATCACCTTCACGTTAGGATTCTGCTCCTTCAAGTACTTGGCGATACCCGAAATGGTTCCACCTGTTCCTACACCGGCTACGAAGATATCAATCTCGCCATCGGTATCTGCCCAGATTTCTGGTCCGGTTGTGGCATAGTGTTTGGTAGGATTGGCTGGGTTGGTAAACTGTCCCAGAATCACAGAGCCTGGGATGGAATCGCGGAGCTCCTCGGCAGCCTTGATGGCGCCAGGCATTCCGTCCTTGCCGCTGGTCAGTCTCACTTCTGCACCGTATGCCTTCACCAGGTTTCTGCGCTCCACGCTCATGGTTTCAGGCATGGTGAGGATGAGGTGGTAGCCCTTTACGGCTGATACCAGAGCCAAACCTACACCCGTATTACCGCTGGTTGGTTCGATGATGGTGGCACCTGGTTTCAGGATGCCCTTCTGCTCAGCGTCTTCGATCATCGCAAGTGCGATACGATCCTTTACGCTTCCGCCAGGATTGAAGAATTCTACCTTAGCAATCACAGGAGTCTCCAAACCCTTGGATACTGAATACTTACCCAATTCTACCAATGGGGTCTTACCGATTAAATCAGTAATCTGTTTATATATCTTTGCCATAATGATTTTTTTTATGTTAAGTGTTGAGTGTTGAATGTTGAATTTTAATGTTGAGTGTTGAATGTTGAATGCCGTTATTGTCCGTCAGGCAATTCAACATTTAACATTCAACATTCAACACTGAAATTACTTCACATACGTAAATGCCTCATCGAGTGCCTCAATCAGGTCGTCGATGTTCTCGATACCGATGCTCAATCGAACGGTAGAAGGATAGATGTGCTGCTCCTCCAACTCCTCTGGGCTCAACTGAGAGTGGGTGGTTGTTGCTGGGTGGATAACCAGTGACTTCACGTCGGCTACGTTAGCCAGCAAAGAGAAGATGCGCAGGTGGTCGATGAACTCCCATGCCTCTTTCTCGCCGCCCTTGATATCGAAGGTGAAGATAGAACCACCGCCGTTAGGGAAGAGCTTCTTGTAAAGCTCGTGGTCTGGATGAGAAGGAACGGCTGGGTGATTAACCTTAGCCACCTTAGGATTGTTCTCCAGATACTCTACCACCTTCAATGCATTCTGAACGTGACGCTCTACACGGAGGCTCAATGTCTCCAAGCCCTGAAGAAGAATCCAGGCGTTGAATGGAGAGATGGTTGCACCGGTATCACGAAGGATGACCGCACGAATTCTTGTTACGAAGGCTGCTGCTCCGGCTACATCTGCGAATACGGCACCATGATAAGATGGGTCTGGCTTAGCGAGAGTAGGGAACTTGTCGGCATTTGCCTTCCAGTCGAACTTACCGCCATCTACGATGACACCACCGAGAGATGAACCGTGACCGCCGATGAACTTGGTAGCAGAGTGAACCACGATATCTGCTCCGTGCTCGATAGGACGGATGAGGTATGGGGTGCCGAAGGTATTATCGATAATCAATGGGATGTTGTGGCGATGAGCAATCTCTGCCAACTTATCGATATCGGTTACATCTGAGTTAGGATTTCCGAAGGTCTCTGCATAGAGAGCCTTGGTATTGTCCTGGATGGCAGCCTCTACCTGCTCGAAGTTGCGAGGATCCACGATGGTGTAGCTGACACCCTGTGTGGATAATGTATGAGTGATGAGGTTATAAGTACCACCGTAGATGTTGTCGGCAGCTACGATGTGGTCGCCATTCTGAAGGATGTTCTGCAGAGCGTAGGTAACGGCGGCAGCACCAGAAGCGACAGCCAAACCTGCTACACCACCCTCGAGGGCAGCTACACGGTCTTCGAATACACCCTGAGTAGAGTTGGTCAAGCGACCATAGATGTTACCTGCGTCACGGAGTCCGAATCTATCGGCAGCGTGCTGAGAGTTGCGGAACACGTAACTTGTGGTCTGGTAGATAGGCACCGCACGAGCGTCGGTAGCTGGATCTGGATTTTCCTGACCTACATGCAACTGAAGTGTCTCAAAGCGAAGTTTCTTTTCTGTACTCATAATCTATGTCCTTTCTTTAATTTTACGTTAATATTCAATCTTATTCATTTATATAAATTGCCGCCCAGTTATCCAGTCATGATTGGCATCAGACTGTTTGTTCTGATTGACGCTGCAAAGGTACGGCGATTTTTTGGATTCTGAAATAGCATATGAGTAGTATTCCTGCTACCACGTTTGTGGTATTCGGGCATTTTTAGCAGAAAAATGGGCAAAATTACCTAATTTTGCCGTGATTTGTTACCTAATTTGGCTGTGATTTGTTACCCAATTTGGCTGTGTTTCACTTCCGAGTTTGGCCGGTAAACAGCCAAAAGTGGCGATAGGTGTGCGAAATCTATGTTTTTTTATGAGATTTCGCACACCTATCGCCACTTTTTTGAGAGAAATTACAATCTAAATCCTAAGCCGATGGTCATCGGGTAGCACTCGGGAGCCTTGGTCTTGTTGAGCAGCGGGGTTATTCCAGCACGGGCGTAGAGCATCACACCTGAGTAGCCGGCACGGGCTTCCAGGTTCAGGCCGATAGGGTTGAGGTTGATATCGCCCGTTTCGGTATGCTTGTGCTTTCCGATGAAGTAGCGGGAATGCTCGTGCCAGCGGTATTCTACCGATGGACCTAACGCCAGGAATGCATCATGGCATCCTATGCGCTTCTGCCACTCCAGCATGATAGGCAGGCGGAGCACATTGTAGCTGATATAGCTTTTCTTCAGCGTCTCGCCTTCTATCGGAGTCATTGCCGATACCCCGTTTTCGGTACTTAATACATAATTGTCCTTGAAATGGTGGTGTACCTGTCCGATGGAGAGAGAGGAGGTGAGCGCCATTTCGTTGGAAAGGCGGAAGCAGAGACTGGTGAGGGTGATGCCCCATTCCCACGACTTGGAGTCGCGACTGTGCATCTCGTTGTTGCCTCCCATGCTTCCCCTGCTGCCTGGCAACTGGCTGCAGCCGAAGAAGAAGGTTGGATAATGACTCTCCAGACTGCGCTTGCGCTTGCTCAAGGTCTGAGGGATGAAAGGCGAGGTGACAAATACCTTTTCTACTTCCTGACCATCTACGAATTGGGTTTCGGAAATCTTGGTCATCTCGTTGCCGTTCATCTTATATATCTTCACAGAAGTCTGTTCACCATCCTGCTTGATGACGATGTTCTGGTCGTTCACTCTGATTGTGGTGTCGTTAGCCTCTACAGAGGCTGGTGCACTGTTGCTGTTGGTTTCAGCAAGGGCGAAGGCTGGCATCATGGCAGCCATCATCATTACGTTTTTGATATTCATAATACTATATTTTATGTTGTTTCTTATTCTTATTGAGAGGATTCCTGTAGGAAGATGTTGCTTCTATCTTCTGGAATAGCAGAGTTGCATGATGTCTTCGGGCGACAGGTCGCCTTCTATATAAATCACGGTTCCCTTGCTTTCACTCGGTTTGCTGAAGAGGATAAAGCGGTTGTTGCCATTGCTCAAGGGTGCCATCATGTAATAGCCGCTCACCATCTTGCCATTCTCCACCACCTCTCTGATCTTTTTCGCAGCTTTGCGGTCGGACTTCAGATAGTGGGCTATTTCCGTGGCATGGTTCTTATATACCAGGCTCTTGTATATCTTGAGCCTGTAACCTTTGAGTTGCGCATTCTGCATTGTAACCATCTTGCATCCCTTGGCGTGCCCGAATCGTTGGAATATACTTTTTACGTACAGCCCATCCTGGGCATTAGCCGAAATCGAGGCTACCACGATAAGAAGCAGTCCGATGAAGAAGCGTTTTATCAAGTTGCATCGTTTCATATTCTATACCTTATTATATATATTATACTTTATAGTTTGATTGATTGTTTCATCTAAAAGATGAATTTATTGTTTCATCATATCCAGGGCACTGAATGGATCTTCAGAATCTGCCGAAACATCTTCCAGGGCATCCAGGGCTTCGTGGTGAACGAACTCCTGGTCGGTATAAACCTTTCCATCGATAACCGCATAACATTCAGGCTGAGGCTGGGCTATCTTCTGGATGCCCACAATCAGGAATGCGATGATAGCGGCGGCTGCCACAGAAGTGCCGAAATATTTGATCCATCTGCTGCGAGAAGCTTCCTTCTTTGGGATTTCTTCCTTCTCGATATCTTTCTTTTCGAAATCCTCCTCCTTCTCTTCTTCTCCTTTTAGAATTTGAGAAAGATTCATCTGTTCGAATCCGATATAGCTGAAGAGGGCGCGATAGGATTCCCATTCTTCCGGAATATCATTGGCATGCTCTTCGAAATATTTTCTGAGCGTTGCCTCTTCCTCATTGGATGTGGCACCATCCATATACTTGTCGAGCAAGTTCTGTATTCTTTTTATTTCATCATTCATAACTTTTCCTCCTTCTTTATTTTGTTCTGTTTCACGATATTCATATAGGTCTCTCTGATTTTGAGTCGGGCTCTGGAGAGATTCTTTCGGAGATTATCGGCAGTACATCCCGTTATCTGCATGATTTCATCGGCAGTATAGCCTTCTATCTCCTTCATGCGGAATATCTGCTGCTGCAAGGGCGGTAGCTGTGCCACTATCTGCTTGATGAGGTTTACCTCGTCCCGTTGCTCTGCCCGCCGGTCTTCTATGGGTACTTCCATTACCTTGTCGGTGGTGAAGTTCCGCTCCTCATGTCGGCACTGGTCATAAAACTTGTTGCGCATGATGGTGATGGCTAGCGCCTTGAGGTTATCTTCTGCGTGGATATTCTGGCGCATGTCCCACAGCCTGAGCATGACTTCCTGCACGAGGTCTTCGGCATTGTCGTCACTCTCAGTCAACCTTAGCGCATACGCTTTCAAGTTGCTGCGCATCGGTAGGATGATATGGTTGAATTCTTCTGTTCTCATAACCTTTACATTCTATAGACGTATGAAATTGAAAAATCGGACATCTAAGAAGAGATTTTTTTCAAAAAATGCTTTCTTTTTTCAAAGAAAAATGTTATTTTTGCAGTCATAAACATAAAATTTAGCAATCGAAAACAATAAAAAACTGAATGGCTTATGGCATCTGTAGTTTCTGTTATTCCCATCGTGTTGCTGTTCATCCTGATGCTCGGCTTCAAGATGGCAGGTCATAAGAGCGCCTTGCTGACGCTCGTAATTACCGTGTTGCTCGCTCTCTTCGCTGCTTCGCCGCTAGGCATGATTGCCCCGGAACATGCGGAGGACAGCGTGATCGCCCTGACGGGATGGGCGGTGATGGAAGGCATCCTGAAGGCGGTATTCCCGATTCTCATCATCATCCTGATGGCTATCTACAGCTATAATATCCTCGTGGAAAGCAAGCAGATTGAGGTAATCAAGAGGCAGTTTACATCGATTACCGATGATAAGGGACTGCTCGTGCTGCTCCTCGTATGGGGATTCGGCGGACTGCTCGAAGGTATGGCGGGCTTCGGAACGGCGGTGGCGATACCTGCCGCTATCCTCATCGGACTCGGCTTCAAACCGATGTTCTCGGCTCTGGTTTCCTTAATCGGTAATACCGTGGCTACGGGATTTGGTGCCGTGGGCGTGCCGGTTACTACGCTCTGTAACGAGGTGGCGGAAAGCGGATCGGCTTCGGCGGCACAGATTTGCGAGACTTCGGCTTTCGCCATTATCCAGCTGGCACCTCTCTTTATCATCCTGCCTTTCATCATCCTGACGCTTACCGATAAGCACAATCTTATCAAGAATCTCATCATCGCCCTCTGGGTGGGAGTGATTTCCGTGGTAGTGCAGTTTGTCTGCGGCTATTATCTCGGTTCGGAGACTCCAGCCATCATCGGTTCGCTGGCTGCCATTATCGCCATCATCGCATACGCCAAGGTATTTGCCAGAAAGAGCAAGGTGCAGGATAAGGAAACCTTTACACTTGCCGAAAGCCTGAAGGCATGGAGCGTTTACCTTTTTATATTGATATTCATCCTGGTTTCCGGAGCCCTCTGTCCTCCGGTCAATGCTTTCCTCAAGAGTCATCTGGTGAGTGCGGTTCATCTGCCAGTGCTCGACAGCACCTTTAAGTTTGGCTGGATTTCCAATGCGGGCCTGATGCTCTTCCTGGGTGCTACGATTGGTGGACTGATTCAGGGATTGAGCCTTAATAGATTGATGGTGATTCTTGCCCGTACCACGGTGAATCTGCGTAAGACGGTGGTGACCATCTGTTCGCTGATAGCCCTGGCAAGTGTGATGAACTATTCGGGAATGATTACTGCCATCGCCTCCGGACTGGTGGCAGTAACGGGAGATTTCTATCCTCTGGTAGCACCTATGATTGGTGCCATCGGAACCTTCGTAACGGGTTCTGATACCTCTTCGAATATCCTTTTTGCCAAGCTCCAGGCTCATGTTGCCAACCAGTTGGGTATGACGGGGCAGAGCACATTCTTCGGTATGGAGGGTGGTCAGGAGAACTGGCTGGTTGCTGCCAATACCACGGGAGCCACGGGTGGCAAGATGATCAGTCCGCAGAGCATCGCCATCGCTACTGCAGCCTGCG
>CAVHWE010000033.1:0-16955 GCA_963639495.1 bacterium
GCATCGCCATGACCAACCTCGTGTTCCCTGTAGCTCCATACGAGAATGTGAAGCTTTATACCCAGGATGGCAAGGCTGAATTCAAGAATCTGAAGGTTCATAAGCTTGGTTTGTAAGTTACAGGTTAATATGATGTAAAAAGAAGCCTTAGTTTATGTACTTAAGGCTTCTTTTATTTCTTATTTACCGGTTTGCTGTTTCATTCCCTCAAAAAACTTTTGCTGCAATTGTTTCGCCAGTTGATTATCTGGGTTGAGTTTGAGAGCTTTCTCGTAATCCTGCATCACTTCCAGATAATAGCGTTGACCGTTTTGCTCTGGATTCTGTACGATGCGTACCATATAGAGAAAACCGCGAAGGGTACAGATGTCAGACGGGTCAGCATGCTTTATATTCTCCATCTTAGCAATAGTTTCTTCAGTCTCTTTTAGAAGATTCTCCGTTTGTGGAGCATGCGGATTCATCACGGAATAATTGAGACTTTGCAAAGCCATCTGAAACTTGGGCTGGATGCTATCAGAAAACATATCATCAATACGCTTCATCTCTGCAATACAATTAAGTATGCTCTCTGATGTCGGTTGCTGGAGTTTAGCAAGCGACTGTCCGATTAGTCCCTGCATTGTGGATTGCTGGGCATAGATAACTACAGATGTTGTCATGAAGAAGACAGACATCAATACGAATCGTTTAAAAGTTTGAAATGTCATATGCTTTATTATTTTTAAGTGAAACAAATATGCCTATATATAAAAATCTGTCTCTAGAAGGAACTATCGAACGTCCGTTAGTATCATATCCGAAAATATTTGTACGACCGAGGATGTTGTTCAGAGAAGAATAGATAATGACCTTGGGACTTAGCAGATAAGTAAGGTTTATATCTACGCTATTATAATGTGGTGTCTTGCCAATCAGGAAATGACGCCCGCTTGCATACGATTCTGTCAGTCCAATGATTGCTTTGCCGAATGAATATTTTGCTGTCAATCTCAGATTATGCCTTGAGGCGTAGTCAGGTATTCGCTCTTCTGTGTATTCGTTATAGAATCGCTTGGAATCGTTGTAGGAATATGAAAATGCTGTGGTCAGATGTTTGAAAAGCGAATGCTCTTCTACAAAAAGGTCTATACCTTTGCTCTTTCCATATCCTTTAGGTTGGTAAATACCCTTTTCCCATAAAGGCAATCGCTGATATTTTTTCCAGTAGGGTTCTATTCGTATGAGTGTACCAGGCGATTTATATTGTATGGATAGGATTGCATGATCTGCCGTACTTTGTCCAAGAGATTTCTTGTTTGTTGCAAGATAGTCATCTCCAGGAGTCTGGCTATATCGGCCGGTAGCGAATGAAAGCTGAAAATTCTTGTTGGGAATATAGCATAGTGTAGCCCTTGGCATAAACAGCCAGTTGGCATGAGTCATATATTCTGTCCTTGTCGAAATATTCAGGAACATATGGGGCATCATCCTCCATTGGACATCAATATGAGCAGCAAGAATATTATAATCCAACTTGTAGCAATCGTTTTCGTACTTCATGAGGCTGTTTCGCTGATAGTCCTCCATTCCTGCCGATATTTTTAGTGCATCCGAGCAAATCTTGCGTATTCCTGTTTTCAGATGTATCTCATTTCTGAAGTTGTAATATCGGTCACCAGCAAACTTCGCATCTTCTATATCGTTGAATACCGATGAGTTTGCCATACCGCAAAAGAGCGTGTAACCAGCACCCCACTGTGCCTTATAGGTTGTGTTGGCATAGATATTATTCTCTTTGAGTGAAAGGTTTTGGTTGTCTATATGCTGTCCTACAGATGTAAAATCATAGCCAACGTATGTTTTCAATATTCCGGCATTTCGGAATTCATTCTTGTATTGTGATTCGCCAGATAGTTTTAGATAAGGCTTGTTGAAATCAAGCCTTTCTGAAAATAACTGATTGTAGATTCCCAAACTTGTCAGTGCGGCATTAAAGGATAAGCTGCTGTGGGAATATGCCTTGGTGCCACCGATGTTCCAGTCAACCAATGATGCGCTGACTCCATATTTGTCACTTGTTGCAGCATCTGATGTTTCCATAGGGAGAACGGAGGAAAGTGCTTGTCCATATTCTCCGCTATATCCACCAAGAGAAAAGTTGATACCTTTAAATATAAAAGGAGAGAATCGTCCACGTACAGCAGTATTTTCTGTGTTTGTACTATATGGAACAAGGACGTGCATTCCGTTAATGAAAGTCTGGCATTCTTCGCTTTCTCCACCACGGACATAGAGCTTTCCATTTTCTCCCACTTTTTGAGTGCCGGGTAAAGTTTGCAGGGCTGCAACAATGTCCCCGCATGAATTACCTGCCATCACAATATCTAAGGCATCCATAGTCTTGAAGTTGTCACTTTTCCCGAAACTGTAAGTGCTGGCAGATATTACAACTTCTTGGATTGCCGTAGCTTTTTCTTTCATTTGGATAGAAAGATTATGTAACTTGCAGGCATCTGTAGTCTGCATATATTCTTCAAAACCAATCATGGTAATCTTGATAGACGCTTCTCCGGTTTTTGATGTGGAAAAGGAAAACCTGCCCAGAGAATCTGTCAGGCATCCATCAATTGTGCCCATGATGAAAACATTGGCACCAGCAAGCGGTTCCTGACCGCTTTTTACCATGCCTGATATGATGGTCTGTGCAGCCAGGTTGCAGACTGAAGTCAGCAGCAATGCGATATGTATTATTCGATGTTTCATGCCGCAAAGATACTGCATGAAACTGGAGTTACCAAATTCTTAGGATATACAACTAAAACTTATGATAGAAAGCTAGTTAAGATGCCGAATAACTAAGTTGAAGGACAAATAACTATGTAAGATAAGACTTTAACTTGGGCACGAATCTTCGGGAAACGGGTATGATGTTTGTGCAATTTCCGAGAGTCAGTTGATAACCATTTGAGTTGCCTCGTGCCGAAGTGATATTATTCACATTGACAGCAAAAGAACGGTGACATTGGAAAATGTTCTCAAACTCTTTCAACTCTTCAAGAGCATGGGTTAGTGTTGTATGGATATCAACAGCAACAACATTACCTTCTTTTAGAAAACAGACGGATACATTGTTTTTCTGTGCTTCGATATAAAGTAGATCGTTGATGGCAATCGACAGATCGTTTCCTCTTACGTTAGTATCATGGATGGTAATAGATACTTCTTCCTGTTCCTTTGTTGTATTGCGCAACAACTCTTCCATTCTCTCTCGTAATGTTCTGTTGTATTGCATTCCGATAGATAATGTCGTAAGAAATATGCCTATGATAATAGTCCAATTTAGAAACAAGAGAAACAGACTGAATGTAATCGTATAATGAAACAAGTATGAGAATAGGAGGAAATTACTGAAGGCAATGATGAAAATCAGTCCGAGTATAGCTACTCCTTCATGCCAGATACGCCAGGGCTTGATAGTTTGATGCAAATATTTCAATATTGTTGCAGCGTATGTTATGTAGCATCCAAAAGTTACCAGTCCGAATAATGTAGCAACAAAGCATTTGTTACCTTGATATAAGCAGAGTCCAAATGGCTGCAGAAAATATAAAATTACCCAAATGATGAAGCCAAAGATGCTACTATCTTTTAGCAAGTGTTTACTCTGTTTAAAAGGATATGTTCGAGTTAGAAACGACATGTTGAATCTGATTTATTTAATTAACGCAGCACTATCATTTATCTTCTTTATCAGGGTGTACCTAAGCTACTCTGTTGGTGCACCGGGATGCTTGCCATATCCAGACATTTTGTTTATTATCGTACTGCAAAAATAAAACAAAGTTCTGAATGACACGGCAAAAGTACAAATAAAATTTGAGAAACGCACTTTTGGAGACGTTTATTTTGGTAATGAAGCATTTTCTTATGATGTCTCAGGACTTTTTATCACATTATTATATATATGCATCATCTTTCATGATAGCAAGAAACATCAATCCTACTCTGTTCGACCTCTCGGGAAGAAAAGTCCTTGTGCCACAAAAAGGACACATTTATATTATGGGCAACAAGAAAGTCGTATGGTAGGAACGTGTGTTTCGGATAAAATATAATAAAAGCCGCAGTTTGTAAACGCAAACTGTGGCTTTTTCGTTTTTTTATGCTATCTTTGCACACAGATAGTGTTTTTAAAGATAGATTATCATGGAACAGCAAGTAAAACTAGTGCCTTATGGGGTGGCAGATTTTGCTACGGTAATAGAGCAGAATCTATATTATGTGGATAAGACGATGTTTATCCCGGAACTGGAGAAGCAGCCTCGCAATCTCTTCTTCATCCGCCCTCGTCGTTTTGGTAAGAGCATATTCTTGAGTATGCTCTATTCTTACTATGACTGTGCGCAGAGCCATAAGTTCCAGAGTCTTTTTGGAAATCTGTGGATAGGACAGCATCCTACTCCTTTGCAGGGAAAGTATCAGGTGCTGTTCCTCGATTTCTCCCAGATTACGGGTAATATCGATAAGCTTGAGACTAAGTTTAATTCTTATCTCAGCATCAACCTCGATGCTTTTGTCCGTCAATACTCAGAATATTATCAGGCAGAGATGGAAGAAATCTTGGCGCAGGAAGATTTCGAGGAAAAGATGGAACTGATATTCAAGGCAGCCAAGGCGCACAAGTATCATCTGTATCTCATTATCGATGAGTATGACAACTTCACGAATGTCATTCTCAACGAACGTGGTGAGAAAGTGTATCATGCAATTACTCATGCCGATGGATTTTATCGTGATGTCTTCAAGAAGTTCAAGGGTAATTTTGAGCGTATCTTCATGATGGGTGTGAGCCCTGTAACCCTGGATGATGTAACGAGTGGATTCAATATAGGTTGGAATATTTCTATCAAGCCAGAGTTTGATGAGATGCTGGGCTTCTCTACCACCGATGTGGTGGAGATGTTTACCTATTATAAGGAGCATGGAAGTATTCCTGCCGATAGTGATATTGATGCCATAGTCAATGATATGAAGCCATGGTATGATAACTATTGCTTCGCTAAACAGGCATTGAAGAAAAAGACTCGTATGTTTAATTGTGATATGGTTCTATATTACCTTCGCAATTACATGGATGCCGGATGTCCGCCAGAAGAGATGATTGACCCGAATACCCGTACCGATTACGGCAAGATGAAGAAACTGTTGCAGTTTGACAAGCTGGATGGAGAGCGTAAGGGCATCATCCGCAAGATAGCAGAAGAGGAGCAGATTGTTACCCAGCTTTATGAGTCATTTTCTGCGTATCAGATTCCAAAGGCAGAGATATTCCCAAGTCTTCTGTTCTATTATGGCATGTTGACGATCAAGGGAACTCGTGGCTCCAAGCTCATTCTGGGCATTCCGAACAATAATGTCCGCAAGCAGTATTATGGTTATCTGGAAGAGGAGTATCAGGCAAAGGCTTATGTGGATATCAATCAGCTCACCGATTACTATTATGATATGGCATACGATGGTAAGTGGGAAGAAGGATTGCGCTTCATGGCGGATGCCTATGCCAAGGTTTCATCGGTGCGTGATGGCATTGAGGCTGAGCGAAACCTGCAGGGATTCTTCATGGCTTATCTGAATCTGAATGATTATTATATCACGGCTCCAGAGTTGGAGTTGAATCATGGCTATTGTGATTTCTTCCTTTTGCCAGACCTTACCCATTATGCCAGTCAGCATAGCTACATTCTGGAATTGAAGGTTCTTTCTAAGAAAGATTTCTCTGCGATAGTTGAAGGTGAGTTCACGGAAAATGGCAAGCCGATGACCAAGGCCGAGAAACAGTGGCGTGAGGCAGTAGAACAGATTCATCGATATGCTGAGGCTCCAAGGGTTGAGGCTTTGCGCCAAGGCACAAAACTCCATCTCATCATCATGCAGTTTGAGGGGTGGGAACTTAAACGAATGGAGGAAGTATAAGATCAATGAAGAGACTCTATATTATCTTAATAGTACTGTTTAGTAGTATGCTTCTTCTTCTGGATTCTTGCACCCAGAAGAAGATGGTGATTGGTGTGTCGCAATGTAGCGGCGGACTTTGGCGCGAGAAGGTGAATAAGGAGATGCGCTTGGCACAATATCAGTATAAGAATGTCGATCTGCTGTTTACCACAGCAGAGAATGACGGGCAGCGCCAGGCTTGCCAGATAGACAGTATGATAGCCAGGAAGGTAGATTTAATCGTTGTGGCTCCAGATAATGTGAATGATGTGACTCCTGCCATCGAGCGTGCCTATCGTGCCCATATCCCGGTTATCCTTTTCGACAGAAAGGTAAAGACTTCTCATTATACAGCCTCCATTGGTGGCGATAATGTGGAGGCGGGTAGGGAAGTTGCTCGCTTTCTTGCCAGGAAGCTGGATGGAAAAGGTACCGTTGTTGAGATTACGGGCTTGAAGGATGCTTCTCCTGTCATCGAGCGCCATCGTGGTTTTCAAGAGGTGATGAAGAATTACCCGGGAATCAAGGTGGTTACCCTGGATAGCAACTGGACTTTGGAGCGTGCCCAGGAGTTGATGAAGCAATATCTGGATAAGGGCGGACATGCGGATGGCGTGTTTGGACATAGTGACCTCGGTGCCATCGGTGCTGTTTTAGAAGCAGAGCAAAGGGGAATAGAAAAGCAGGTGGTTATAGTGGGTATCGACGGATTGCCTGGAGAATGGGAAGGAGTGGATAGAGTGAAGAGAGGCCAGTTTGCTGCTTCTTATGTTTATCCCACCCAGGGCGAGAAGATTATGGAATTGGCGATGAACATCCTTCAGGGTAAACCCTATAAGAAGGATAATGTGATGCAGTCATTCCTTGCTACCCCTGAAAACTGCGATGCCATTGCCCTGCAATATCAGGATCTGGAAGCCAAGGTGAAGAATCTTGATCAGATTTCTGGCAGTCTTGAAACTTATTCAGAGGTTTCCCGTATCCAGAAATGGATGCTTGCGGTTGCCTTGGTTGTCGTTCTGGTTCTGCTCTTTGTTATCTACTATATATATAAGGTATATAGAAAGAAACTTCAGAAACAGAAAGCCGTGACTCGTGGCTTCATCGAGAACAAGGAGGGCTGGACTGCCGAACTGAATCATCTCGATGAGAGCGAGCGTTACTTCATGGATCGTTTCAAGAAAAAGATTCTTGAGAATATGGGCAATGCTGAGATGAAGATGGATGATTTAGGTGCCGAGATGCAACTGAGCAAGGTGCAGCTCTATCGCAAGGTGAAGGCGATGACCGGCAAGACGCCTGCAGAACTCCTGAAAGAGATGAGGCTACAGAGAGCCTACACCCTCTTGCTGCAAACCGACAAGACCATCTCAGAAGTTTCGTCAGAAGTAGGCTTTGCCGTTCCGGGCTATTTCTCGTCATGTTTCAAGAAGCAGTTTGGCGTTCTTCCTACCGATTTCAGGAATGAACAGGCATCTAAAAAGGAATAGTTTTCTAACTCCTTTAAAATAAGTACTTTAAAATCTTGACGAAAGATTTGAAAATCGTTTCATGTAACATAATTACTGTTGCTGGAACGATTTTTTCTATTTATATCACCGTTCTTTGCCTAATTTTGCGGCAGAAACAAAACAATTTTGAAACTTAAAATATTAGATTAGTATGAACAATCTTTCAAGATTACTAATGAGCTCTGTGCTCTGTGCAGTTTGCACCATGGCAAATGCACAACAGGTAAATGTAAGTGGTGTCATTAAGGATGCTACAGGAGAGACGGTCATCGGCGCGTCTGTCATGGTGAAAGGCACCAAGACAGGTACGGTAACAGACTTTGATGGTCGATTCCATGTGGAGTGTACGCCTGGGGCTACCCTTGTCATCTCTTATATTGGTTACCAAACTCAAGAGGTTAAAGCTGCTGATGGTATGAATGTCGTACTCCAAGAAGCAGCCAACGATTTGAATGAGGTCGTTGTCACAGGTTATACTACTCAGCGTAAGGCAGACTTGACTGGTGCTATATCTGTGGTAAGTGTAGATGACATCGCAAAACAGAATGAAAACAACCCTATCAAAGCTCTCCAAGGACGTGTTCCTGGTATGAACATCTCTGCTGATGGCTCACCATCTGGTACTGCTACCGTTCGCATTCGTGGTATTGGAACATTAAATAACAACGACCCTCTTTACATCGTCGATGGTATTCCAACTAAAGCTGGCATGCACGAACTAAATGGTAACGACATCGAGAGCATCCAGGTATTGAAGGATGCTGCCTCTGCATCTATCTATGGTAGCCGTGCCGCCAATGGTGTTATCATCATCACTACCAAGAAAGGTAAGGAGGGAAAGATTAAGGTTGACTTCGATGGTTCTATCGCAGTTTCCACCTATGCACACAAGATGAAGGTCTTGAATGCAAAGGAATATGGACAGGTGATGTGGCAGGCATACGTCAATGACGGTATGGACCCTAACACCAACGGTCTTGGCTATCGTTATGACTGGGGATACAACGCCCAGGGTACTCCTGTGCTCAATGGTGTCTCCATGAAGAAATACTTGGATGACGCAGGCACCACTCCTGCTGCCGATACCGACTGGTTTGATGAAACCACTCGCACAGGTGTCATCCAGCAATATAATGTTTCTGTAAGCAATGGTTCTGACAAGGGAAGCAGTTTCTTCTCTTTAGGCTATTACAAGAACCTCGGTATCATCAAGACTTCTGACTTCAATCGCTTCTCTGCTCGTATGAACACAGAGTATAAACTCTTGAAGAACAAAATGCTGACCGTAGGCGAGCACTTTACCTTGAATCGCACTTCCGAGGTGCAAGCTCCAGGTGGTTTTCTGCAGAATGTATTGCAGTTCAACCCTTCTCTTCCTATCTATACAGAGGATGGTAACTATGCTGGTCCTGTAGGCGGCTATCCTGACCGTTACAATCCTGTGGCTGTATTGGAGCGTAACAAGGACAACCGCTATACTTACTGGCGTATGTTTGGTGATGCTTACTTGAACCTCAATCCTTTCAAGGACTTCAACATCCGTACCACCTTTGGTCTTGACTATTCACAGAAGCAACAGCGCTTCTTCACCTATCCTGTGACAGAAGGCAACGTTGCCAATAAAAAAAATGGAGTTGAGGCAAAGCAGGAACATTGGACCAAGTGGATGTGGAATGCCGTTGCTACATATAATATGGAATTGGGCAAGAACCGTATCGACTTGATGGCTGGTATGGAGTTGAACCGACAAGACGACATCTACTTCTCGGGTTACAAGGAAGGCTTCTCTATCTTGAACCCTGACTATATGTGGCCAGATGCAGGTACTACCAATCCACAGGCTTATGGTGGAGGCTCAGGTTATTCACTCGTATCTTTTTTCGGTAAGGCTAACTACAATTATGCCGACAAGTACATGGCATCTTTCACTATCCGTCGTGATGGTAGCTCTCGTTTCGGTAAGAACAACCGCTACGCTACATTCCCATCCGTATCTGCAGGTTGGCGTATCAACCAGGAGAGCTTCTTAAAGAAGGCTTCTTGGATTGACGACTTGAAGATTCGTGCTTCTTGGGGACAGACTGGTAACCAGGAAATCGACAACCTCGCTCGTTACACTCTCTATGTGAGCAACTATGGTGTCAACGAGAATGGTGGACAGAGCTACGGTACTTCTTACGACATCGCAGGTACCAATGGTGGTAGCACCTTGGCTTCTGGTTTCAAGCGTAATCAAATAGGTAACGATAATATCAAGTGGGAGACGACCACACAGACCGACCTTGGTTTAGACTTCGCTTTCTTCCGCAATACTTTGTATGGTAACTTTGACTGGTACTTCAAGAAGACAAAGGATATCCTCGTCAATATGCCTGGTATTGCCGTAATGGGTGAAGGTAGTTCCCAGTGGATTAACGCAGGTGAGATGGAAAACCGTGGTTTCGAGTTCAACATCGGTTACCGCAACCAGACACACTTTGGCTTGAAATATGACGTCACAGCCAACATCTCTTCTTATCGCAACAAGATTACTGCATTGCCAACTACTGTTGCAGCCAATGGTACATTCGGTGGTAACGGTGTAAAGAGTGTCATCGGACATCCTATGGGTGCCCAGGTTGGATATGTAGCAGACGGCATCTTTAAGAGTCAGGAAGAAATTGACAACCACGCCACACAGGAAGGCGCAGGTCTCGGTCGTATCCGTTGGAAGGACTTAACTGGCGACGGCAAAATCACAGAGGCTGACCAAACTTGGATTTATAACCCAGTTCCAGACTTCACATACGGTTTCAACATCTACTTGGAGTACAAGAACTTCGACTTCACAGCGTTCTTCCAGGGCGTACAGGGTGTTGACATCATCTCTGACTTGAAGAAGGAGACTGATATTTGGGCAGGTCTTAATGTCGGCTTCTTGAACAAGGGTAAGCGTTTGCTCGATGCTTGGAGTACAAGCAATCCTGACAGCAACGTCCCAGCCCTGTCTCTCTCTGACAACAACAATGAGAAGCGTGTGTCTTCTTATTGGGTTGAGAACGGAAGCTATTTGAAGTTGCGCACCATCCAGTTTGGCTACAACTTCCCACAGACTATCGCATCCAAGCTCGCCATGCAACGCTTGCGCATGTATGTCAGTGCACAGAACTTGTTCACTATCAAGAGCAGTAGCTTCACAGGTGTAGATCCAGAGAATCCAAACTATGGGTACCCTATACCTCTCAATATCACATTCGGTCTTAACGTAACATTCTAAAAGAATCATCAAAATGAAAAATATATTATATTCAGCCCTCATGGTTCTAGCCCTCGCTGGTACGACAAGTTGCTCCGACTTTTTGGAGGAGCAGAAGCCTCAAGGCATCTTGGACAACGATCAGGTGAAGGACCCAAGCAATGTGGATAACCTCGTTATCTCGGCTTATGCTATTTTTACCACTGCCGAAGACGTTAACTCTTCATTCTCCATGTGGAATTTTGACGTGCGCAGCGACGATGCCTACAAAGGTGGCAACGGTACCAGCGATGGTGACGTGTTCCACCAGTTGGAGATTGAGCAGGGTGTGTTGACCACCAACTGGAATATCAACGATATGTGGGTGCGCCTCTACAACAGTATCTCTCGTGTCAACTCAGCCATCGCCCTGCTTGAGCAGACTGACGACAGCTACCAGTTGAAGGCACAACGCTTAGGCGAGATGAAGTTCCTCCGTGGTTATGCTCACTTCCTCTTGAAGCGTCTCTACAAGAACATTCCTTTCATCATGAATGCCAACCTCAGTCAGGAGGAGTACAACAATCTCTCCAACACGGAGTTCTCTAATGATGAAGGATGGCAGCAGATTATCAACGATGTGAAGGCTGCCTATGATGTACTCCCTGTTACACAGAGCGACAAGGGTCGTCCTACCAAGGCTGCCGCAGCTGCCTTCTTGACCAAGTTGTATCTCTACAAGGCTTATCGTCAGGATGATCCAACAAAGAATGAGGTGACAAGCATCAACCAAGATGATCTCAACAAGGTTATCGAATATAGCGATCCTTCTATCTACAC
This sequence comes from bacterium, assembly GCA_963639495.1. Classification (GTDB taxonomy): domain Bacteria; phylum Bacteroidota; class Bacteroidia; order Bacteroidales; family Bacteroidaceae; genus Prevotella. The sequence continues at coordinate 11,542 of CAVHWE010000033.1, forward strand.
CGCTGGTGGTTTCGGCTTGGAAAGTGACTTCCACAACAACTTCCGTCCTGAGCCACAGTATGAGAATGGCAAGGAGAGCATCTGGGCAATGCAGTACTCTATGAACGACGGTACCAAGTATGGTAACTTGAACTGGAGCTATGGTCTGATTGTTCCAAACATCCCTGGTGTTACCGATGGTGGTTGTGACTTCTACAAGCCAAGTCAGAATTTGGTCAACGCCTTCCGTACAGATGCAGATGGCCATCCACTCTTCGACACCTTTAATAATAAGGACTACGACAAGAGTGAAGACTATGCTGACCCTCGTCTCTTCTTGACAGTGGGAATCCCTGGTTTACCATACGAGTTTAATAAAAACTTCATCATGGACGAGAGCTCTACATGGAGCCGTTCCAATGGTCTCTATGGTTATTATGTAACCTTGAAGCAAAATGTGGACCCAGAGAGTGGATACCTTATCAAGGGTTCTTGGTGGGGAACTTCCATGAACCGCATCGTCTTCCGCTATGCCGACGTAATGTTGGAGCGTGCTGAGGCTTATGCTCAATTGGGAGAGTCAAGCAAGGCTATCACCTTGGTCAACGACATCCGCAAACGTGCTAAGCAGAGTACTGGCATGATAGCCAACTATCCAAGCGACTACGGCGTGAAGTTCAACATTTCTACCTACGATGGTAACTACAGCGCAGACGAGGCTCTGAAGATTGTCAAGATGGAGCGTCGATTGGAGATGGGTATGGAGAGCGAACGTTTCTTCGACCTCGTAAGATGGGGAGATGCCGACACCGTACTCAACAAGTACTTTGCAGGCGAGAGTGACAACTGTTCCATCTATGGCGCAGCTCACTTCACCAAAAACAAGAATGAATATTTGCCAATACCTTACTCACAGGTGGCAGCATCTAACGGACATTACACCCAGAACATAGGAGAATGGTAATATGAAAAAGATTTTATTTATGCTTATGGCCATCTTGGCCCTCACTGCTTGCAGTGATGATAATGTTTCAGATTTGAATCTGAGCGGAAGCTGCTCCATTACGGAATTGGCTCTCGACAACTACGATGGTTCCATCGATAAGACTACTCGCACGATTATCGTGCGAGTGCCTGAGACCTACGATTTCTCTCAGATGAGTGTCACCAAGTTAAGCCTCAGCGATGGTGCAAAGAGTAACGTTAATGTAAACGACCAGCTCAACATGTCTGCCCCGCAAGCTGTACATGTCACCAATGGTGATGTATATCTCGACTGGACCATCAAGGCTCAGAGAGACGAGGCGAAGATTACCTCTTTCAAGCTCAACGACACCTACGTAGGTACCATCAATGAGGACACCAAGACCATCATGGTCTATATTCCTGCCTCTTTGGACATCAAGAACTTGACTCCAACCATCGCCTACAGCGAGAATGCAACCATCTCTCCTGCTTCTGGCATTGCTACAGACTTCACCAATCCTGTGATCTACACGGTAAACAACAACACGGCAAGCAACACTTACACCGTGACCGTCAAGCAAATCGACAAGCCACAGGCTCTCTATGTAGGTCTTGCACAGAGCATGGATGAGTTGAATATCGAGGAAAAGACTGCTTGCAACTGGATGTTGCAGAACGTTCCTAACTCACTCTACGCTTCCTTCACCGACATCAAGAACGGTAGTATTGACTTGAGCGACTGCAAGGTCATCTGGTGGCACTTCCACCAGGATGGTGGTGTTGATGGTAAGAGCAACTTCGAGAAGGCTGCACCTGAGGCTTTGGAGGCTATTCCACAGTTGAAGGATTTCTATAAGAATGGTGGCTCATTCCTCTTCACACGCTATGCAACCAATATGCCTGGTGAGCTTGGTATAGCTAAGAATGGCGGTGTTCCTAACAACTGCTGGGGTCAGGTGGAAGCTGACGCAGAAACCTGCGGCGGTCCTTGGGACTTCAAGATGACAGGTCATACAGATCATGCTCTCTATCAGAACTTAGTGAAGGGTGACGATGGCAACAGCGTCTATACTACAGACAAGAATTACCGTATCACCAACTCTGTAGCACAATGGCATATTGGCTCAGACTGGGGTGGTTATGCAGACTACGCTGCTTGGAGAGAAGCTACAGGTGGTATCGACCTTGGTTATGGCGGTGATGGTTCAATCGTTGTCTGGGAGTTCCCAGCCGAAGGTACATCTGGTAAGACACTTTGTATCGGTTCTGGTTGCTACGACTGGTATAGCGTAAACGAGAACTATACAGAGAAGTTCCACAAGAACATAGCCATTATGACGGCTAATGCTTTTAATTATCTTATGAACAAATAAAATGGAATCAAAATGAAAACAATGATAAGTTCTATCATATTGGCTTCATGCCTCGCCTTGCCTCTCGCTTCATGTAGTGACGACGATGCTGTATTAGAGCAAAAAGATTGGTCTTCGACCTCTTACTTCAGTTCTACCGACGAGACAGCACAAGGCACTTATTACAAGCCTGCTGTTGGTTATGTGGGTGACCCTATGCCTTTTTATGACCCTGTGGCAGGCGACTTCAAGATTATGTACTTGCAAGATTTCCGTCCTAATCCAAGTGGAACTTACCACCCAATCTGGGCGGTAAGCACTAAGGATGCTGCCAACTATGAGTCGCTTGGCGAGTTGGTATCTTGTGGTAACATCAATGAACAGGATGCGGCAATCGGTACGGGTTCTACCATATACGATGAAAGCAGCAAGCTCTACTATACTTTCTACACAGGAAACAAGTATAATCCAACTGCTTCTGATAATGGGCAAGCCATCATGTACGCCACTTCTTCCGATTTTAAAACTTGGACCAAGTGTAAGTCTTTCATCCTGAAAGGTGATGACTACGGTTATAGCAAGAATGACTTCCGTGACCCATTCCTCTTCAAAGGTGATGATGGCAAGTATCACATGTTGGTTGCCACTACTAAGAATGGTAAGGGTACTATCGCTGACTTCATTTCTGATGATTTGAAGTCTTGGAAAGACAATGGTGTATTCATGAACATGATGTGGGATCGCTTCTATGAGTGCCCTGATGTCTTCAAGATGGGCGACTGGTGGTATATGGTCTATAGCGACAAGAGTTCTTTTGTGCGCAAGGTTCAGTACTTCAAGGGCAGAACTCTCGACGAGTTGAAGGCTTGTACTGCCAACGACGCTGGTATTTGGCCTGATGACCATGAAGGCTTCTTGGATAGCCGTGGTTTCTATGCTGGCAAGACAGCAAGCGATGGTACCAACCGCTATATCTGGGGATGGTGTCCTACTCGTAAGGGTAAGAACAACACCGAAGTAGGTGCATCTCCTGCTGAACCAGAATGGGCTGGTAATCTTGTGGCTCATAAGTTGATTCAGCATGAGGATGGTACGCTGACCCTCGGTGAGGTGGAAGCTATCAGTAATAAATATAACAAGGAGTGTGAGGTTGAGGTCAAGGAACAAAATGGCGTGACTGCTTCTAACGGCACTTATACCTTGTCGGGCGACAATGCTTACATGCTCATGAGTCGCCTCGGCTATCACAACAAGATTAGCTTCACAGTCACAACTTCCAACGAATGGGATAAGTTTGGTATTTCTTTGGCTCGTGGAACTAAGAGTAATACTGATGATGCTACGGCATTCGAAAAATATTATACGATGGTTGTCAATCCTGAGAGCGCTACTCGTCGCAAGGTCAACTTCGAGGAAGAAGGCGATGGTGGCAAGGGTTTCATTGATGGCATTGATGGATACAACTTTGCTCGTCCAAGTGACAACGTGTATAACATCACCATCTATACCGACAATAGTATCTGCGTGATGTATATCAACGATGCCGTTTGCTATACCAACCGCATCTATGGTATTCAGAAGAACTGTTGGAGTATCAATAACTATGGTGGCAACATTACGGTTAGCAATTTGAAGATTAGTCAGTACTAATATCTTACATATCACAGAGCCTATGTCACGCGACAGGCATAGGCTCTGCTTTTATAGTTACTGACGAGGTGAATGAGTTTGTTTCAGGATAACTATATATAATTAAGGTGTAAAACAAGATCAAAAATTCTCATTTATGAAAAAGAAATTAGTTACGGCTCTCATTGCTCTCGGTTGCACCATGACCATTCAGGCGCAAGAGGTGCAGTTCTTGAGCAATAATCATAGTCTCTATCGCATCAACAGCGACAATCAAAGCAAGAAGTATCTCTTGCTCCCTGTCCAGGAGAGTGCGGAGGTGAGTAATATCAAAGTAATAGGTGGTAGCAGGCAGTTGAAGACCCTCAACGTGCGCTTGGCAAACAATCACATCGACTATTATGTGCCACTCTGCTTGCAGGAGTTCGATAACGAGAAAGGCTTGATGCTCGATGTGCATGTCAACGGCACTTATCGTACTGACGGAGGTATATCGACTTTCTCATGTTGGAAGAATATGAGTTTTTCCGATACCTTCGATATGAAGAATCGTGAGCAGTATCGCCCAGTCTATCACCATACCCCTGCCTACGGTTGGATGAACGACCCTAACGGTATGTTCTATAAGGATGGTGTATGGAATCTCTATTTCCAGCACAATCCATACGGATCGCAGTGGGAGAATATGACCTGGGGACATTCTACTTCCACCGACCTGGTGCACTGGAAGTTCCAGGGTGATCCTGTTCAGCCAGATGCTTTGGGTACAGTCTTCAGTGGATCGGCTGTGGTTGATAAGGAGAATACTTCCGGCTTCGGCAAGGGTGCTGTCATCGCACTTTATACTTCGGCTGGTGAAAGCCAGACTCAGAGTATGGTTTACAGTACCGATAATGGCAAGACTTTTACCAAATATGAGGGCAACCCGGTCATCACCAGCAATGTGCCAGACTTCCGTGATCCACACATGTTCTGGAATGAAGACATCAAGAAGTGGAATATGATTCTGGCTGCTGGTCAGCACATGGAAATCTACACTTCTGATAACCTGAAGGATTGGAAACTCGAAAGCTCTTTTGGTGAGACATACGGAAATCATGGTGGAGTCTGGGAGTGTCCAGACTTGATGAAGATGAAGGTACGTGGCACTAACAAGGAGAAGTGGATGCTTATCTGCAACATTAACCCTGGTGGTCCGTTCGGCGGTTCTGCTACCCAGTATTTCATCGGCGATTTCGACGGACATAAGTTTACCTGCGAAAGCAAGCCGGAGGTTACCAAGTGGATGGATTACGGTAAGGACCATTACGCTACTGTTACTTTCGATAACGCTCCTGAGGGGCGTCGCGTGGCTATCGCCTGGATGAGCAACTGGCAGTATGCCAACCAGGTTCCAACCCTGCAGTATCGTTCGGGCAACTCTATTCCTCGCGACTTAGGTCTCTTCGAGTATAAGGGTGAAACTTATTGCAGCGTGGTTCCATCTCC
>CAVHWE010000034.1:0-16711 GCA_963639495.1 bacterium
GTACGTCCTGATAGTGTGCCTGATTGTTTACTTCTTCATGGTCATCATCGCTGCATGAAGATAGCAGAAACATACAGAATGTGATGCTGAAACTTAAGCATAAAAACAGAAACCATTGTATGTGCTTACTGTTGAAAGTGATATTCTTTTTCATACCTAATTAGTATTAAATGATTGATAAATGATTTGAATTTTCAAATGCAAAAGTAATGGAAAACCACTCTCGGTAGGGAGAAAAGTACACTGAAAAATGCTGATTTTTCTGGAATTATAAAAAAATATCCCTCAAAATACATCAAAACCAATCCTTTTTATTATTTTTGCAAGAAGAAAAAGCGATTCGTCTGTCTGTGCAAAATGATTCGTCAGTCAGGGCAAACCTGCTTCATCTGTCAATACGAAATAATTTATCTATCCATTATGAATATGAAAGAAAAGAACGCAAAGAAATCTAAGATACATCAGTTAGGATTCTCTTTCCTGAAGAGAGAATCTAATTACTTGGACCGCCAACGTCAAGCTATCCTTGTGTGTTTCTCCGTGATGCTCTCTTTGGGCATCCTGTCAAATATCCTGGGCTTTTCTGGAGCCTTTGATCCGTTTTTTACCGTGTCTAACATCGTTTTTCTGATAGTCGTGTTATCCTCCTTCATGGCTTATCTCTTCGGGAAAATCCCAATGGTGAGGGCAATCGTTTGTATCGCTATCGCCACCCAGTGCTTTATCGGAGCTGATATCCTCTACAGTGCCTTTATGCCTACGCTGAAAGATAACAGAATGGTGATTCTCATCAATATGCTTATCCTTTCAGGCAACATGTTTTTCTCGCTGGCGGCTTATCAGGCGCGTCTCACACGCTGGCTGGTGGGAATAGCTTTTGGGGTTTATATATTGAGTGTGATTGTAACGGGGGATGAATCGCTCATGGATTATTTCTTCATGATGATGCTCATATTGCTTTTTATCAGCGTGCTGAGTCTGGCTGTTGCCAGAAACGGTGAGTATCTTGTCAATGCGAACAGAACGTTGCAGCGTGATGAGGAAGAACTGCTCCAGGTGCTGAAGATAAACAAAAAGCAGATTAAGGCATACGTGGCTCTGGCGAAGGAAAGGCATGATGTTAAACTTACCGCGCATTTGCTGGATCTTCTGGGTGAGGCTTCGCAGAAGAATGTCATAGACAATGTGATGCAATATCTCCAGACTCGCGAATTGAGCAAACAGAACATAGAACGCGTCTTTCCCGAGTTGAGTGCCTCTGAACAGGAAATCTGTTACCTTATCCTGCAGAACAGAAAGTTGAGTGAGATTTGCACGCTGCTCAACAAGTCGGAATCGAACATCACTACCCAGCGGGCCAACATCAGAAAGAAGTTGGGAATGGGCTCTGCTGATAACCTGAAGAAGGTTCTGGAGAAGCGCATAGCTGAAAGCCAGTAGGCCGATGAGGCTGATACTGAACCATATCCTGTTATTTTCGGAAATTTTGAACATATTGTGATAAGATGTGAATAGTCTTTTATCACCGAAAAGCCGTACCTTTGCACCCAGATAATGAATGAAACGTAAATCAATAGAAATCATTAAGAAGAAATGAAGAAAATAATCATCTTATGTTTCGCGCTCGGAGCTTTCCATACACTTGGCGCACAGGAGACGCTTACGCTCAGCCAGTGCCTGCAGATGGCAGTGGATAATAACCTGTCGCTCCAGAGCAGCCGAAACGAAATAGCTAAGGGAAAGTACGCTATCAGCGAAAATCAGGCTAAACTCTATCCGCAGATCAATGCGGTGGCACAGCTCAACGACAACTTTACGCCGCCTGTTTCGGTTACCGACGGCTCGGCTTACGGCAAACCTTATAATGTAACCAAGACGTTGCAGTATAATGCATCGGCGGGTGTACAATTGCAGATGCCGCTGTATAACCAGATGATTCTTACCGCCATCGACATTACCAAGATTGCCGATAAACTCAACCAACTCTCTTATGAGAAGGCGCGTGAAGACCTCATCGTGCAGACTGCCAAGATGTATTACATGGCGCAGAACACATCTGAGCAGATTCGTCTGACGGATGACAACATCAAGCGACTGGTAGAACTCAGAAACATCACCCAGGCATTCTATGACAACCAGATGAGTCTGGAGGTCGATCTGAAGCGTGTGAATCTCAATATCGAGAACCTCACCGTGCAGCGCGATAACGCCATCGCCATGCTCGAACAGCAGTATACCATGCTCAAGTATGTGATAGATTATCCTGCCGAGAAAGAGATGAAGGTGACAGCCGTAGATCCGGGAAAGATTGAGATGGTGAAGGCTGACGGACTGGATACGGGACTCTACGAACTCCAGTTGCTGGAACAGAAGAAACTGCTCACCCAGAAGCAGACCAAACTTGCCAAGGACGGCTATCTGCCATCGCTCTCGCTGACCGGAAACCTGATGTATTCTGCCTTTACCGATAGGATAGATCACTGGATTCATTCGGGCGAATCAAACCACTGGTATGGTTCCAACGGTCTGGGCATCCAGCTGCGAGTGCCTGTATTCGATGGCTTTGAAAAGCGTTCTAAAATCAGAAAGGCGAAGATAGAGGAAGAGAATGCACGCATCGGTTACGAGGACGCCCTGAAGGGACTGCAGGCAAACTATATGAATGCGGTGAGCGAGGTGAACAACAGTCAGCGCAACTATAAGAAGCAGTTTGATAATTATACCATGGCGCAGGATGTTTACAACGTAACAGCCGACCAGTATAAGGAGGGTGTGGCTTCGATGACAGCGGTGCTGCAGGACGAGATGCGCATGAGTGAGGCGATGAACAATTATCTCACAGCCTACTATCGCTACAAGGTTGCCAATCTCTCGCTGCTCAAGTTGACTGGACAGCTCAACCAGATTTCGGTTGCTAAATAACGGAGAAGAATAAATCATTAAAAAATAAAACATAAACAGGAAAACGGGATGTAAAAAACTTTACTTCATATTCCCTGATTCCAAATTAAAATAAAACTATGGAACAGAACGAAAATAAAAATGTAGAAACTGCAGAGGCTACACAGGTATCTCACGAAGAAACCAGGAAGAAACTCAAGAAACAGCGCGTAAGACAGATTATCGCCAGTCTGATAGGTGTTGCTATCCTGGCTTTCGGACTCTGGAAGATCGTATGCCTCTTCCTCGATTATAGCTCTAACGAAACGAGCAATGATGCTCAGATAGAGCAATATATCTCACCGGTTAATCTCCGTGCATCCGGCTATATCGCCAAGGTATGCTTCAGAGAACATCAGGAAGTACACAAGGGAGATACCCTCCTTGTGCTCGACGACCGGGAGTATCGTATCCGTCTGATGGAGGCTGAAGCAGCCCTCAAGGATGCCAAGGCAGGAGCCAATGTCATCAACGCTACAGAGCAGACTACCGAGACATCCGCTTCTATCTATCAGGCATCCATCGATGAAATAAATGTACGACTTGCCAAACTCGCCAAGGACTGCGAGCGCTATCGCAACCTGGTAGAAAAGAAGGCGGCTACTCCTATCCAGCTCGAACAGCTGGAGGTAGAATATGCTGCTACCAAGAAGAAACTCGAAGGGGTAAAGAAGCAGCAGGCTGCTGCCTATAAGGGCGTAAACGAGGTAACTACCCGCAAGCAGAATGTGGCTGCCTCCATCGAACGTGCCGAGGCTGCCGTAGAGATGGCAAAGCTGAACCTCTCTTACTGTGTGGTAGTGGCTCCTTGTGATGGTAAACTGGGTCGCCGCTCTATCGAGGAGGGACAGATGGTGAATGCTGGAACCACCATTACCTACATCATTCCAACCAACAACAAATGGGTGATTGCCAACTATAAGGAAACCCAGATAGAGAATCTCTATGTAGGACAGAAGGTGCGCATGACCGTAGATGCCATCAGCAACAAGGAGTTTGAGGGTACGGTGACCGCCATTTCTGGTGCTACCGGTTCGAAATATTCGCTGGTACCTACAGACAATTCGGCTGGCAACTTTGTCAAGATTCAGCAGCGTGTGCCTGTAAGAATCGATTTCAATAACCTCAGCAAAGAGGATAATGAGCATCTTGCTGCCGGCATGATGGTGGTTGTCAAGGCTGAGAGAAAGTAAAAAACAGCTAGATGGAAATGAAGTAATATATGGAAGAAGAATATAAGAATTATCCGTTTTATGATTGGGTGCCCAAACCGCTCGGCATCATCTTCATGATCATCCTCTTTGTGCCGATGATTACGATGAGTGGTGTCTATTCTGCCAACAGCGGCGAGATGATGAGCGGGCTCGGCATCCAGTCGGAATACATCGCCTTTGCGGGCTTCTGCACCTCGATAGGAATGGCGGCTTTCTCGCCGTTCTTCTATGAACTGGTGTGCATCCGTAGAGAGAAGATGATGTGTATCGTGGGCTTCTCCATTCTCTTTATCCTCAGTTTTGTGTGTGCCCAGACCGACTCTCTGTTTATACTCGGACTGTGCAGTCTGCTGATGGGTTTTGTCCGTCAGACGCTGCTGATGGCGCATCTCTTTGTGCTCATCAGATACGGTTTCGGAATAGAGGCTACGAGGAATATCACGCCGGGATGCGAGCCTACTACCGAGGAAGCATGGGATGCGGTAGATTCGGAGAAGATGGTTTCGCAGCCGGTCATCTATCTCTTCTTCATGATTATCGGACAGTTGGGAACCTGGCTAACGGCATGGCTTGCCTATGCCTATGAGTGGCAGTATGTTTATCATTTCATGATGGCATTCATGCTGGCAGGCATCATCATCGTGTTCTTCACCATGCCTTACCATGAGTATCCGATGCCTAAGTTCCCGATAACGATGTCGAAGTTTGGCAATGTTACGGTGTTCAGTATCATGCTCTGTTCGTTTGCTTATGTCATGGTTTTCGGTAAGACACTCGACTGGTTTGATGATCCTACCATCCGTTTCTCTTCGGTGGTCTGTCTTATCTTTACCGCTCTGTTCATCTATCTGGAGAAGACGAGGCGTTCACCTTATTTCATCATGGAGGTGTTCCAGCTCAGGGTCATCAACTACGGCATCCTGCTCTTCTTCCTGCTGATGGTCTGCAATTCGAGCGCCATGTTTGTCAACGTGTTCACCAATGTGAGCATGAAGATAGATAACTGGCAGAACGCCACGCTAGGCAACTGGGTGATGGTGGGCTATACCGTGGGACTGATATTCGCCGTCATCGCCCGAGCCAAGAATGTTCACCTGAAGTGGATGTACTGTCTGGGCTTCCTCTTTATCGGAGCCTATGCGCTGTACATGTATTTCGAGGTACAGAACGACGGTATGTATGAGCGTATGAAATGGCCTATCATTATCCGTTCTACGGGAATGATGCTGCTCTATTCGCTCATCTCCACGATAGCCAACCAGCGCATGCCTTACCGCTTCATGTCAACCTGGGTTTGCATCATGCTTACCGTTCGTATGGTCATTGCCCCTTGCATCGGCTCTGCGCTCTATACCAATGTGCTTCAGCACAGACAGCAGTATTATGTAACCCGCTTTGCTCAGGATTACGACCGCACGAACATCGAGACGGCGAAGACTTACGACCAGACGGTGAGAGGCATGCAATATCAGGGCAAGAGTGTAACCGAGGCGCAGAATATGGCTGCCATGAGTACGAAGGGAAAGGTACAGGTACAGGCCACACTGGTGAGTATCAAGGAGATGGCAGGCTGGACCTTCTACGGCTGTCTGCTGTGTGCCGGACTGATGCTCGTTCTCCCTTGGCGCAAGCGCAATATCAGGGAACTGACGCGCGAATATCTGCTGAAGAATGTAGATGTGAAATCCCTGGGAAGAAGGTAGGGGAGTGCTAAAATATCATAAAAGATACAGGCTGCTCATCTGATGAATGGATATTTTTGTTATCTTCGCAGTTAAATCTGAAGATAACAGACCCATATTCATCATGAAAATAACAGATAATATCATCATATATGAGGCTCATGAGTTTCCTCAGCTGTTGATGCAGCCTTTCTACTCCGACTATGTCGGAATCGTAATCTGTCATCAGGGGATGTTCCGTTTCTGCGTAGACGGAACATCCTTTGTTGCATCTGAGGGTGAGACCGTTTTCCTCTCCAAAGGAGTGATGTTTCATGTGCAGGAAACGGGCAAGAACCTTAAATATACCCTTCTTTTTTACCGTGCTGAACAGATTCGTCACATGTTGGGCAATACCGTGGTTACCATGCGTCTTTATGCTACGATTTATCCCAAACCCTGCCATGTCAGGACGACGGGTTATGAGGATATGCTTACTTCTTATGCCCTGATGCTGAGGAAACTGGAGCTGGAAAAAGAGAAGAATGGTGAACTGGATGCCTATTGTGTGCATGAGCAGAAACTGTTGCTGATGGCTGTTACGTACCGGTTGTGCAGCATCTTCTCGGCATCTTTCAAGGCTGCCGGCAAGGAGATGGAGCGGAAGATTGCCATCTTTGAGTCGCTGGTGCTGCTGATAGAGAAGAATTATATGCGTGAGCGCAGTGTGGCTTTCTATGCAGATGAACTCTGTCTTACACCGAAATATCTGTCGGTACTGGTCAAGTCGGTTTGCGGTCAGACGGTCCAGCAATTGCTTTTCAAGGCGATGATCCGTCGCAGTATCTATCTGATGAAGAACACCACGAAGACGATACAGCAGATAGCCAATGAACTCAGTTTTCCCAATGCTTCAGCCTTCGGAACCTTCTTCAAGAAACATACCGGTCTTTCGCCTAAGCATTACCGTAATTGGGAAGAGGGGAATGAACCGCCTTCTTTCAAATAAAGATTTCATCCTATACCTATAAAATAAAAGGGACAGAGGAATTGTTCTGTCCCCTGTCCCGAAACTGTGATATAACTAAAACAACTGAGCGAAAGCCTCGGCTGTCTTTCCTGTATAGGTCTTCATCTCTGTAACTGGCTTGTAACCGAAATCCTTGAAGGCAAGGAGCTGTGTGGCAACAAACTGGTGGTCGTCAGAGATGCAAGCCTGTAACTTCATATTACCCATGCTGATGGCAGAAACAGGGAAGTTGCTGATTGCTGTTTCTACATCCTTAGGGGCTGCACTGAGGATATTCTCAAGCTTTCTTCCATCCTCTGCAGAATATTCCTTCTCTTTTATCTTAATCACACTGTTGGTAGGTTGATAGATGAGCTTGACAGTCAAACCCATGAACCCTTTCTTTACCTGTACATCCTGGAGTGCCATAACATCAGCACCCATCTCTAAATGATTAATCTTTGCCATAATTTTATACTGTTATTTGCTTATTCTTAATTCTTGAAAAATAATATATATTGAACTGTTTTTTGTTTTGAATAGGGGTGTAACCAGTCTTATCGCAATTCTTAGGAAAGATGCGATAAACCTATATGAAATTTTAAAAAGAGAAAAGAATAAGCACTAACAGAGCAGATGTCGCAGGCAAATGACATAATACTTGCTGGCGACATCAAAGTGGATTGGGGCAGTTTCCTGTCGGAAAGGCTCCATGCCACCTTCTATAGCTGATAAAAGGGATGATAAATAACGGATTCTATTTGTAAGCAATCTACTGGCAGTCTGACTGTTGTGCATGTTGCCACTTGGCAATAAGCGCTGCGGACGGCTGCTACAGATGCGGTAAGCAAGCTGTGAGGCGTTTTCAAGCTGTGCCTCAGGCTGGCTCTTGTCATACTCAACCTTTGTCAAACCATCTTTCTTATGGCTTGCATCTTCGGTATAAGAATCCTCGGGTGTAAAAGAAATAGAGGCAGCAGATACCTCTCCATAGCCTGAAAAGACCATGGACACCAGAAAAAGGATGTATAGTATCAACTGCCTCATATTAAATATATTATGGTGTCAGGATGAACTCCCGACACCGGGGATGATTAATAGCTTCTTGCGATGATGACACGGGCTACGGCTGGCTTGCCGCTTACCATGTCGACACCTGGAGTCTGCTCGTAAGCGAAAGGCACGCAGCGGATGGTTGCCTGAGTCTCCTCCTTAATCTTAGCCTCGGTCTCGGCTGTACCGTCCCAATGGCAGAGGAAGAAACCACCGTTCTTCACACGCTCCTTGAACTCCTCGTAGTTGTCGCACTCATAAACGTGAGCATCACGGTAAGCACGAGCCTTCTCGAAGATATTCTTCTGGATGTCTTCCAACATATTCTTTACGCGCTCTACGATGCCGTCGAAGCTAACGTTCTCCTTCTCCAAGGTATCACGGCGCATAATCTCGATGGTGTTGTTCTCCAAGTCACGGCCACCCATAGCCAGACGAACAGGAACACCCTTCAACTCATAGTCAGCGAACTTGAAGCCAGGACGCTTAGCAGGGTTGTCATCATACTTCACGGTGATGCCCAACTCGCGGAGCTGGTCGATGACAGGCTGCAACTTAGCAGTAATCTGAGCCAACTGCTCGTCGCCCTTGTTGATAGGAACGATAACCACCTGGATAGGAGCCAGCTTTGGAGGCAATACCAGACCATTATCATCGCTGTGAACCATGATGAGGGCACCCATCAGTCGGGTAGAAACACCCCATGAAGTAGCCCATACATACTCAGGCTTGTTCTCCTTGTTCAAGTATGTTACGTCGAAACTCTTGGCGAAGTTCTGACCCAGGAAGTGAGAAGTACCGCTCTGGAGAGCCTTGCCATCCTGCATCATTGCCTCGATGGTATAAGTGTTCAGGGCACCTGCGAAACGCTCAGTCTCACTCTTCACACCCTGCAATACAGGAACGCCCATGTAGTTCTCTGCAAAATCAGCGTAAACCTTGAGCATCTCCTGAGCCTTTGCCTCAGCCTCTTCCTTAGTGGCATGAGCGGTATGGCCCTCCTGCCAGAGGAACTCAGAAGTACGGAGGAACGGACGGGTACGCATCTCCCAACGCATTACGTTACACCACTGGTTGCAGAGGATAGGGAGATCACGCCATGAATGGATCCAGTTCTTATAGGTGTTCCAGATGATAGTCTCAGAAGTAGGACGGATGATAAGCTCCTCATCGAGCTTTGCGTTAGGATCCACCTCAACCTCTTTGCCATCCTCTGTAGAACGGAGGCGGTAGTGGGTAACTACGGCACACTCCTTGGCGAAACCTGCCACGTGCTCAGCCTCACGAGAGAAGAAACTCTTCGGGATGAGGAGAGGGAAGTATGCGTTCTGTACACCTGTCTGCTTAAACATCTTGTCGAGCTGCTGCTGCATCTTCTCCCAGATAGCGTAACCGTATGGTTTGATAATCATACAACCACGAACTGGTGACAACTCAGCGAGATCAGCCTTTACTACCAAATCATTGTACCACTGACTGTAGTTGTCAGCGCGCTTGGTTAAATTCTTGAGTTCTTTAGCCATATTGCTTTATTCTATTTATTTTGTTTTTTATTTCTTCTGTTACTTATATATTAAGGTATAAGCATGAGCCTTCATCATCTGCTGCCGGCAGTTCATCTGTCTGCAGGTGTCTGAAATCCTACTTTTAGGGATTTTCCACTCCCAAATAGGTGATTTCCTAGCTCTATTTCGACAAATACCCTTAAATTTGCATGCAAAAATACAAAAAAATATTAGAAAACTCTCCATTATGGAGAAAAAAGAGTTATCTTTGCAATTAAATAACATAAATATAGGAGATTTTAAAATGAAAAAGACTAATTTTGCAGTTGCAGGCCTCTCTTTGTGCTTGCTTTTCTCAAGTTGTGGAACCAATCAGAAGACTGGTACAGCAGTAGGTGCCGGTTCTGGTGCAGCTCTGGGTGCTCTCGTTGGTGGATTGCTCAACAATAGCCATCGTGGTACAGGTGCTCTCGTAGGTGCTGCTATCGGTGCAGCAGTTGGTGGCGGTGCTGGTAACCTCATCGGAAAGCACATGGATAAGGTGAAGGCTGAGGCTGAACAGGTGAAGAATGCACAGGTTGAGACTGTAACAGATGCCAATGGCTTGTCTGCCGTTAAGGTAACATTTGCTTCTGGTATCCTCTTCCCAACTAACGGTTCTACTCTCAGCAGCAGCGCAAAGACTGATTTGGCTCAGTTTGCCGGTGTATTGAAGAACAATACCGACTGTGAGGTTTCTATCCAGGGTTATACTGATGCTACAGGTAATGACGGTATCAACTTGCCTTTGAGCCAGAAGCGTGCTGAGGCAGTTTACAACTATCTCGCTTCTTGCGGTGTTACCAGCCGTCAGGTAAAGAATGTTCAGGGTTTTGGTTCTGCTAACCCTGTTGTTAATACTACTGCTGCTTGCGCCCAGAACCGTCGTGTAGAGGTTTACATGTATGCTAGCCAGGCTATGGTTAACGCAGCCAACAACGGTACATTGAAGTAATAAGTTTCATGATCCCGGAAGGGAAAAACTAAATAGATGATTTTGAAGAAAATCAAGAATATAGTAAAATGGGTGGTGGTGCTGTTTTTCAGTACCACCATTCTTGCTGTAGTGGCATATAGGTTCATTCCTGTATATGTCACTCCTCTGATGTTTATCCGATGCTTCCAGCAAGTAGCTGATGGAGAGAGTGTTACCCTGCATCATCATTGGGTTTCGATGGATAAGATTTCGCCTCACATGCCAGTGGCGGTAATGGCGAGCGAAGATGCGAGATTCCTGAAGCATCACGGTTTCGACTTCAATGCCATTGAGAGTGCGGCGAAGAATAATGCACGTGGTGGAAAGGTGCATGGAGCCAGTACCATCAGTCAGCAGACCGCTAAGAATGTCTTCCTGTGGCCTGGCCGTTCATGGACCCGCAAGGGATTTGAAGTCTACTTTACCTTCCTCATCGAAATGATGTGGAGCAAGCAGCGCATCATGGAGGTTTATCTCAACAGCATTGAGATGGGACCTGGTATCTATGGTGTGGATGCGGTTGCAGAATATCATTTCGACAAGAAAGCGAAAGACCTGTTTCGTGGCGAGTGTGCGCTGATAGCAGCTACACTTCCTAATCCGCGCAAATTCAGTTCGCTGCATCCTAGCGCTTATATGAAAAAGCGCCAGCGACAGATAGAACATCAGATGAGATTTATCCCTACCTTCCCTCGTGAGGGCGAAGATTTCGACCCGGGCACGGCTGTGGGAGGATATAGGGGGAAGTAATATTTAGTTGATAGTTTATAGTTTATAGTTGATAGGGGTGACCTTAAAATAGTTTTTTGCCTCAAATATTGATTCATGGATTTACTGAAAGACTTGAACGAAGCGCAGCGTGCTGCGGTAGAATATATTGACGGACCTTCGCTGGTGATAGCCGGTGCAGGTTCGGGTAAAACGCGTGTGCTTACTTATAAGATAGCTTATCTCCTGAGCCAGGGCATGAAACCCTGGAGCATCATGGCGCTCACCTTTACCAACAAGGCGGCAAGGGAGATGAAGGAACGTATCGGAAAACTGGTGGGAAATGATCTCGCCCAGCATCTCTATATGGGTACCTTCCACAGCATCTTCTCCCGAATCCTGAGAGCGGAGGCTGAGCATATCGGCTTCAACAACAACTTTACCATTTATGACGAAAGTGATTCGCGCTCGCTGATCAAGGCGATAGTGAAGGAGATGGGGCTGGATGATAAGAAGTATAAGCCTGCTGCCGTTCATGCCAAGATTTCGATGGCGAAGAACAACCTGATGAGTGCTGCGGCTTATGAGAGCGATGCGGCTATCTTCGAGCAGAACAAGCGCGCGCAGATGCCTGAGGTTGGTAAGATTTTCGTGGCTTACGTGCAGCGCTGCAAGCAGGCCAATGCCATGGATTTCGATGATCTGCTGACGCTTACCTATCAGCTCTTCAGGGAACATGAGGATATTCGCCACAAATATGCCGCCCGCTTCGATTATGTCCTGGTGGATGAGTATCAGGATACCAATCACGTTCAGATGTCTATCGTCATGCAACTCTGTCAGGAGAAGCAGCGTGTTTGTGCCGTGGGTGATGACTCGCAGAGTATCTATAGTTTCCGTGGTGCCAATATCGATAATATTCTCAACTTTCAGCGCCAGTTTCAGGGAACGCGTCTCTTCAAACTGGAGCAGAACTACCGCTCTACCCAGACCATCGTTGAGGCGGCTAACAGTCTGATTAAGCATAACCGCAACCAGATTCCTAAGGATGTGTTCAGCGAGAATGCGAAGGGTGAGAAGATTCAGTATAAGCCTGCTTACAGCGACAAGGAAGAGGCGGCGATTGTAGCGAAGGACGTGAAGCGTATCCGGCGCGAGGATGGCTGCCAGTATAGTGATTTTGCCATTCTCTACCGCACCAATGCCCAGAGCCGCAGCTTCGAGGAGGAGTTCAGAAAGCAGGGTATTCCTTATCGCATTTATGGCGGACTGAGTTTCTACCAGCGCAAGGAAATTAAGGATATTATTGCTTATTTCCGTCTGGTGGCGAATCCGGATGATGAAGAGGCTATCAAGCGTATCATCAACTATCCAGCACGAGGAATAGGGGCTACTACGGTGCTGAAGATTGCTGACTGTGCCCATCAGAACCAGGTGAGTTTCTGGGAGGTAATCGGTGCCCCTGAGCAGTATGGACTGGCTGTAAACAAGGGTGCGATGAACAAGCTGGAAACCTTCAGATTGCTGATTTCTTCGTTTATCGAACGGGCTCAAACTACGGACGTCTATGAATTGGGTGATGCCATTATCAAGGAGAGTGGTATCAGTCAGGATATCATGTCGGGCAAGGATGCCGATGATCTGGCACGTCAGGAGAACCTGGAGGAATTCTTGAGCGGTATGTCTGCTTTTGTGGAGGAACGCCGTGAAGAGGGTAGGTTTGATGAACTCTTCCTGCAGGATTATCTGCAGGATGTGGCGCTGCTTACCGATGCTGACAGCGATGGTGATAAGGATGAACCTCGTGTTTCTCTGATGACGGTTCATGCTGCCAAGGGTTTGGAGTTTCCTACGGTCTTCGTGGTAGGATTGGAAGAGAATATCTTCCCGAGTCCGCTTTCTGCTGCTTCGCTTAGAGAACTGGAGGAGGAACGGAGATTGCTTTACGTTGCCATTACGCGAGCTGAGAAACATTGTATCCTGACGAACGCCAAGAACCGCTGGCGATATGGCAAGATGGAGTTTGATAATCCGAGTCGGTTTATCGATGAGATTGACAGCAAGTTGATAGATAGCCTGGATGAGGCTGGTGGAAGCTTGTTTGGCTCTATGTCTGAATCAAGACTTGGTTCAAGGTCTGGTTCGATGTTTGGTTCTAGAGCTGATTCGATGTCTGACCAGCCGGAGTGGGCGAGAGCGCAACGTCCTCGCAGACCCTGGGAGGATGCTGAGCAGCCTAGATACAGTAGCAGGTATCAGAATTCCAAACCGGTAGCATCGCAGTTTGTGGCAGATCCTAAGCCTTCTCTCTTTGATGATGAACCAGAGACTTCACATACTTCCGGACGCTCATCTGTTTCCGGACGCTCATCTCTCTCTGAAGGCAATTTCAAGTCTGTAAGAGCGCTGAATGCAGCTAAGCGTTATATGGAGACGCATTCTTCTCATCCTGCTTCTCGCGGTACTGGATCTTCTGCAGCATCAGTTTCTTCTTCCACAGCTTCATCTGCTGGCAGTTCTTCTTGCGGTTTACAAGAGGGAATGAAGATTGAACATCAGCGTTTTGGACGGGGAACGGTATTGAAGATTGAAGGTACTGGTGAGAATACGAAGGCTACGGTTGAGTTCGTTCATTCTGGCACCAAACAGCTTCTGCTGAAATATGCCAAGTTTACGGTAGTAGATTAAGTTCAGTAGTCTGATTTTGCGTTTTTAATAATATATTAGGGCTCTTTAGTATGCTAAAGTACTAAAGAGTCTTAATTTTTTGTGTAATTATTTGTTCTTCTTGTAACTTTTGTTTATATTTGTAGCATATTTACGAACGATATGCAAAAAAGCGTTTAATATTTAACTTATAAACAGAACGATTATGAAGAAATTAATGATGATGGCAGTAATTCTGCTTGCTGGTGTAGGAAGTGTAATGGCACAGAGCGATTACAAGCGCGGTATCTTTAACCATGTAGGTCTTAACGTGGGTGCAGGTACCGAGGGTATTAGTGTTGGTGTGGCTACTCCTGTTACTAACTTCCTTGAGGTAGAAGCAGGTGTGAACATCATGCCGTCTTTCAAACTGTCTGGTGATTTGGATGTAGATTATGATTCTAGTTCTTTGCCTCAGGTATCTGGAGTTAGTTATCCTAATCCTGCTACCATTCATGTTGATGGAGATTTCAGCCGTACAACCTTTAATGTAAAGGCTAATCTGTATCCATTCGGTGGTGGCAGCAAGTTCTTTATCGCTGCTGGTTTGTCTATTGGTGGAGAGAAGATAGCAGAGGTTACCGGTTCTTGCGACGAACTTCGTGAAATCTCTCAGAAGTTGCCTACTCAGGAAATGAAGGATCAATTCCATCAGGTTGTTGTTTCTACAGCTAATGCCAACTTGGGTGGTTATAAATTGGAACTCGATGAGAACTATAATGTTCAGGGTGATATCCGTTGCAAGAATGTTCGTCCATACCTCGGTTTAGGTTTCGGCCGTCTGGTTCCTAAGAACCGTATCGGTTGCCGCTTTGAGTTGGGCTGCCAGTTCATGGGTAAGCTCAAGGTTTACCAGAATGGTAACGAGATAGATATCAATAAGGCATTGGAAGATGCTGGCGAGGATGATCTCTCTAAGTTTGTAAAAGACTTGAAGGTTTATCCTGTTTTGAAGTTCTCTCTTACAGGTAGAATCTTATAATATAGATAAAGAGTTATAAAAATAGATTGGGCAAGACCATCTCTGGTCTTGCCCTTTTTGTTTCTATATACTATAAATTGAAAAAGCGTCCCCGCAGTAGCCTCACGGTCACTACAGGGACTTATAATTACTAACATCTAACTTTAGCATTTTTGTTTAAACTTAAAAACAAATTCTTTATGAGAGTAATTTCTCCATTATCTATAAACATAAACCAAGTATCTCATATATTGCAAGTAACTTGTATCCTGCAAATATCTTGTATTCTTAAATGCAAGTTCTTAGAAAAGTTAAACCCATAGACCAGTATCTCTACTAATATCTTGATTATTTTTATTTTATTGCTTTTTGTCTGTTTAATATTTAATACTTTTAAGTTCACAATGCAAAGATATAAAAAAAATGGGTAAACTCCAAATTAATTTTGCTTTATTTTGTATTAAATGGCTTTTATAGTACTTATGCGGCGGTTTTTAAGGATTAACCGGCAAAGTTAAGAGGGTGTATCATAAACATTCAAATGCTTTATGATACACCCTCTTTCTCAGGATTCAGAATATTTTTTCGTGTTTATAACGCTTCGTCTTCAGGACGTGGCATCTGTGTCTGGGGCTTCTGTTTCTTGCCTGACTTCATGAATAGTTTCTTCTTCTTGAGCCATGCAGCCTTGCGTATTTCGTATTCTTCGCGATGACGCTCCAAAAAATTATCTGCCATGTTTCGTTTCCTTTTTTACTTTGCGTTATGAATGCTTATTCTTCTTTAAACTTACTGTAAATCACCTTGATTCGGATCGGACCAGATGCCACCTTCTTACCAGTCTTCTCGTCTGTGGTATAATCCTTGTTAGGATCATCCGTACCCACGATGAGTCGGGTAGATGCGAGTGACATATCGTGATTAATCTTGGAGATGACGGTAGTATATCCCTGTGTGGTTGTGATGACGTTTACAGGAACCAGTACTACTTTATTCCAGTTTTCCCCCTTGCCCTTGTTCTTATACATGGCAGAAACCAGGTTGGCGATATTCTGGAATGTATAGGCATTCTTGTAGGTGCCGGTACTGCTGTAGCTTGCTGTATAAGAAGTACGGCTATCAGCCAACTTGCTCTTTTCGAAGAACGACTTCAGACTGTCTTTCTGTACCATCAGGATGGTGCTTGGTGTAGCAAAGTTGTATGGGTTGTCTTCGTTTTCATTGTTGAGTCGTGGGAAAGAGATGGTAGCTGTGTTGAGCGTATCCTTCTCATGTCCCTTCATGATGTCATCGATAGGAAGAGTAACCTCGGTGAAGATACCGGCAGGCGACTTGAGGTAAGTCCATTTCTCCTGACTTGCCAACTTCTCCATGCTCTTCTTATCGTTCTCAATCTTGTTGAGCTGCAAAACCTCTTCTGTACCATCGAAACGGTTGTAGCCGATGCCTACAACTGTACTGTCAGTAACACCGTCCTTTGCCTTGATGGTCTTCTGGCGTTTCCAGTAGAAGATGAGCTCTGTATTCCAGATCTTAGCCATGTTACCCGTACCACCTACATTCTTGATGAAGAAGCCAGGGCAGACATTGTGCAGGAACTTGTAGTTGGTCTTGAAGTACTCAGGATGTTCAGCGTATGTCTGCATGATGTAAGAACCATAGTTCTTGTATGTCTTACCATCTTTCTCGTACTTCTTATTCAAGTAAATCTTGAAGTTCTTGACGTCTGATGTATTGCTCAAGTTATAATTACTGCTCCAGTGTTGGTTGTTTTCGCTTACCCAGTCGTGGTCGAATGCATTATAATCAGAGTAATACTCCTGATCCTCTGCCATCGGCTTGGTCATCTCATAGGCTGTCACCTTCATAGGGGCGATGGTATCACCGTAGCTGGCATTGTATGAAACCAGGAGGTAGCATGAGTCTGCTTCGATAGAAC
>CAVHWE010000035.1:0-16380 GCA_963639495.1 bacterium
CCGGTTGGCCTAAAGCCTGGGCTGCATTCAATCTGGCAAAGGAGGTATGGAATGAAGATGTGAAAGGTGAAGACGCCAAGGCTGCTTTCCAGCGCGAGATGATTTTCCCTATTGGCGAACCCAACACCGCTTACGCCAAATACTTCAAGGGCAACAGTTATCTTGCGAAAATATCTGATAGTCAGATACCTTTCTCCAATGTTACCTTTGAGCCTGGTTGCCGTAACAACTGGCACACGCACCACGCCACAAAGGGCGGCGGCCAAATGCTGGTAGGCGTAGCTGGACGCGGCTGGTATCAGGAAGAAGGCAAGCCTGCACAAGAGATTCTCCCAGGCACAGTCATCCATATTCCTGCCAACGTGAAGCATTGGCACGGTGCTGCAAAAGACAGCTGGTTTGCTCACCTCGCCTTTGAAATACCTGGTGAGAACAGCTCCAACGAGTGGCTGGAGGCTGTGAGTGATGAGGAATATAACAAGTTAAAATAATAACAATAAACTTTTACAATTATGAAGAAGATAAAGTTAAGCAATGGCGTGGAAATGCCACAACTGGGTTATGGTGTTTATCAGGTAGAACCTGATGAGTGTGAGCGTTGTGTGCTGGATGCTCTCAGCGTGGGCTATCGGATGATAGATACTGCACAGGCTTATCTCAACGAGGAAGCCGTGGGCAATGCATGGAAGAAGAGCGGTGTGAATCGTGATGATATTTTCCTCGTTTCCAAGGTATGGATTTCTAACTATGGCGAAGGACAGACCATGAAGAGTATTGACGAAAGTCTGCGCAAACTGCAGACCGATCACATCGACCTGATGCTCCTCCACCAGCCTTTCTGCGACCGCTATGGAGCCTACCGCGACTTGGAGAAAGCTTACAAGGCAGGAAAACTTCGTGCCATCGGCGTGAGCAATTTCTTCCCAGATCATCTCATAGACCTTGCTTCAAACATGGAGATTGCGCCAATGGTAAACCAGGTGGAGACACATGTGTTCGACCAGCAACTTAAGGCACGCAAATTCATGGATGAGTTCGGCACGCATATCATGGCGTGGGCTCCTCTGGCAGAAGGTCTCAATGGACTATTTACGAATCCTACCCTCACCCAGATTGGCGAAAAGCACGGCAAGACTGCAGCACAAGTGGCCTTGCGCTGGCTGTTGCAGAACGACGTGATCATCATTCCAAAGACCGTTCACAAGGAGCGCATGGAAGAGAATCTGAACCTCTTTGATTTCGAACTTGATGCTGATGACATGAAGGCTATTGCAGCACTTGATACTGCCCACAGCCTATTCTTCGACCACCACGACGGACAGGTTGCCAAGCAGTTTATGGAGTGGAGAGCCATAGTGAAACCAACAGAATAGAGTGACTATCGCTCCCAACTAAGGCTCAATGTAAAACAAAGATTTTATGACATCACTTCAAGAAAGACTATTCGCTATGCAGGATAAGCAGTATGCTGCTTTCCAAGCTAAACTGACACCGGGAGTGCCTATGGAGAGTTTCATAGGCATTCGCGTGCCTGTGCTCCGCAAGTTCGCAAAAGAATTTACAAAGGAGGAGGAATGCGAGGAATTCCTTCATCAGCTTCCTCACCAGTACTACGATGAGAACATGCTTCACGGACTCCTCATTTCCGAAGTGAAGGACTACGAAGAATGCATTCGTCTAACAGACAGCTTCTTGCCATTCGTGGACAACTGGGCAGTTTGCGACATCATGTCTCCGAAGGTGTTTGCCAAACACAAGGAGGAGTTGCTGGCGAAGATCAAGACTTGGAGTAAATCATCACACGTTTATACTTGTCGCTTTGGAATAGAAGCACTTATGTCTCATTACCTGGATAAAGACTTCAAGGCAGAATATCTTGAAATTCCTGCATCAGTAAGGAGCGAAGAGTATTACGTAAAGATGATGGTTGCCTGGTTCTTTGCCACCGCCCTTGCCAAGCAATGGGACGCAACAATCCCCTACATCGAGCAAAACCGTCTTGCTCCCTGGACGCACAACAAGACCATCCAGAAAGCAATCGAGAGCTACAGAATCACACCCGAGCAAAAGGAATACCTGCGGACGTTGAAGATAAAATAAAAGGAAAAAATGGAAAAGGCGAATAACCATGAAATGGGAAATAGCCTTTTTAATATCCTGTACAAAACTACCACACTTAGCAATATTTGTGGTACTTTTGTACAGAAATCAAGAGAACTATAATGATACAAAACGCTTCTACATATTACGTTTGGATAGGTGGTTCATGTGATTATGGCCATAAAGAGCGAGCTGGTGGTGCTGCCGTTGTTATCGAGAACAACGGCAACACCACCAGCTGTGATGTAATCAGCGACCTGCACACCACGGAATTCCGAATGATGCTAACCCTCATGATCAAGGTAATGCAGAAAATCCCGGAAGGTTCTGATATTCTCTTCCTGACCAACGCTGCCTATATTCAGAATTTTGACAAGACTCCAACATCAAAGTCAGCAAATCCAGACTTGATTGTCCAATGCATCGAGGAAAAGAAAAGGCACAACTCTGTCGGAGTCAAAATCGTACAATATCACAAGAGCCCATTGCTAATAGAAACCCATGACAGGGCTACGGAAGCAATGACAAAGACAAGGAAGGAGTTTCATCAGAAAAACAAGTAAATGTTTAGGGGCGATTTCCGGTCATTAAGGTCACGGTCATTAAGGTCATTAAGGATTTCTGGTTATTCAAGATGCCATCAACAACCCTCTAGCATATAAATAAGGTTAAATCAAGTTCGTCCTGCAAACAAAATTCATTCATTAAATCACTTTTCTGAATATTTTTTGTATTTTTGCAGATATATAGTGCCAATATGGGGTTGAACTTGGCTTATCCCATAGATTCAGGCGCATATCTATCAAACGATTAGAGCATGAAGAAACAATAATGAATACAAAATAAACGGAATACAGAATATGGCATATTCAGACAATAATACATACAGACATATTCACTTCGCCGTTATGGCAATAGAGAGTGGAGCACGGAAATTGGGCATTTCCGGAAAGGAGATGCACGACCGCCTGCTGAAACAGGGACTGATTCATCGTAGGCTGATTAAACGGTATGAAGACCTTCATACACAAAGCCTTGACTGGGTGGCAGACGACATTAGTGAAACATTATTAAACTGGGAGAAAGAAGTATGATAACACTATATCATGGCTCTTATATACAAGTTGGAAAACCACTTGTAAAATTAGGAAGAAAGAAGGTGGACTTTGGGCAAGGTTTCTACCTTACCAAATTGCGCCAACAGGCTTCCTCATGGGCAAAAACTATTGCAGAGAGAAAAGGACGCAACGCCCTACCGACTTTATCTATATATTCATTTGATTATGACGCAGTAAAGAATAAGGATTATCGCATTAAAATCTTCGACAGTTACAACCTTGAATGGCTGGAATATGTTGTAGATTGTCGCAAAGGAGGTACAAAGCAAACCATGTATGACATCGTGGAAGGTGGTGTTGCCAACGATAATGTCATTGATACAGTAGAAGACTACGAGAACAATGTCATTACAGCCGAGCAAGCCCTAGGACAATTGAAATACAAGGCTGTAAATCATCAACTCTGCATATTGAACCAAGAGATTGTTGACAACTATCTGTCGTTTGTTTCGTCAGAACAAATAGAAAAGGAGGATTGACTATGAGGGATTCTGTATTATGGCGCAAACAAAGCCGAATAATAATGATGCTGGCAGAAGCTCTGCATATTGATGCAGAAAGGGCACTCAACTTGTTTTACACTACTAAGGTGTACCAGCAACTGTCTGACCCCAAATATGGTTTACAGCTTATGAGCGATGATTATATTCTTGAAAATCTCATAGAAGAACTGAGGGAAACTCAATAACATAAAAATGGAGGCTTAATGTAAGAAGTTACGGAGAATATGAATTATCTCCGTAACTTTTTACATTTTCATCTTATATGTTTTTGGGAGCATTTCACTCCCCTAACAATACAGTATCAGAAATCACAAGTATCTGGATCAGAACCTATTCTGTCAGCCTTCAGCGATGCGATTTCAAGCATTTCCTGCTGAGAGAGTTCAAAGTCGAAGACATCGAAGTTTTCCTTGATTCGGCTTGGAGTAACCGACTTTACCAGTGGCAGCACGCCTGTCTGCATCACCCAGCGGATAACTACCTGAGCTACACTCTTGGCATGGTTGGCAGCAATCGACTTCAAAAGAGGATTATCCAAAACATTGCCTCTTCCCAACGGGCTCCATGCTTCCACGAGAATGTTGTTCTTCTGGCAGAACTCAACACACTCCTTCTGAGTGAATCCAGGATGATACTCTATCTGGTCAACCATCGGACAGATGTTTGCCCTCACCATCACAGCTTCAGCATGATGCTGCATGAAGTTGGAAAGACCGATGCTGCGAATCAAACCCTCTTCATGAAGACGCTCCATCGCTTTCCAAGTATCTACATTCAGCTGATTAGCATCCTTACCAAACTGCAACTCGTTGGCTGGCCAATGAATAAGGTAGAGGTCGAGATAATCGAGACCTAAATCGCTCAATGTCTTATCGAACGCCTTCAAGGTCTTGTCGTAACCACGCTCCGTGTTCCAAACCTTGCTGGTAACAAAGAGATTCTCACGCTTGATTCCACTTTCCTTGATTCCCTCGCCCACGCTCTTCTCATTTTTATAGATAGCAGCGGTGTCGATGTGGGTGTAGCCTGCAGCGATGGCAGCCTTCACAGCTTCAACGCAGGTTGCTCCATCAGGAGTGAGAAACGTTCCGAAGCCCGGTGTAGGAATCTTCACTCCATTATTCAATAATATTTCCTTTTCCATAATTAAACTAATCTTTTAAATTTCAACTATTCTTTTGACGGTGCAAAGTTACTGACTTTTCCGCTTAACCAAGTTCTGTATGTTTGCAATATCATAGAGTATCTTTGCAATTTTGGCCATCACTTAGCAGTCACATTGATTTCCCTTCGATATTCTGCAGGAGTAAGATGGATGGTGCGCAACCATTCAAAGTAGTACCATTCAGTAAAACCCTCACAATAGATTTTGACGGTATATTCAAGCGGTCTCTGTTCCATGTTAACCTCCTTTCTTATTCGTCAATAAATATACTGCCCAACTGAGGCTTCGCTCCCAACTTACCTGCTCTGTAAGCATTGAGGATGGACACTTCCTTATGGAGACCGAAATCTTTGGCACGATAAATCTCTGTCGCTCCCGATTCGTTTTTGCTGGCAAAATACACCATATCCCTGCGGATAAAATCCTCGTCAAGAAGCATAAGACTATGAGTAGAGAATATCAATTGTGCCCTGTCTGAATTTACAAGGAATGTCTTGATAATATGGGTGAACAGGTCGTAATGCAGCGAGTTCTCCAACTCATCACACAGCAATGTCTGATTGTTTTTGATAAGTGTAAATAGCAATGCCGACAAACCGTACATACGGTTGGTACCTTCCGATTCCACCATGTTAGAAAGACTTCCCGTATAGAAAGGAGTTTTGTGGGTGAAGAACAATTCTTCTGTAGATATGCTCTTGTCCTGTGGTTCCGAGATATGTAAGATTTTTGCTATCTTTCTGAACTTCTCCATAGCTTCCTCAGAAACCTCACCTTTTTCTTCCTTGATGTATATGTCGGAAATGTTGAAATCAGCCTTTTCAAGCATCTCGCAGATAAACTTCTTGCTGTCAGCATCCAATCTTACCACATCGTTAGCTAACTGTCCAAGATTATCATTCTTGCTGAGCAAAGGCATGAACTCGCTTTCAAAATAATTGAAGACTTTGTCAAGTTCAACATTCTTTTCAACGTTTGCATTCTTATAGGTTGTGAGTACCGTAGCATTGGAAATGCAATTTGACTCTATGAATAGTTTCTGTGTTGCAGACAACTTCAGCAATGGTCCGAAAGAAATTGAAGAATTGCTCTTGTCCTCATTCCAGGTACGCTCATAAAAGAGCGCACGGCGGTTATTGGGATAGAAGTACAGTTCTTCCTTATAAATCTTTTGATTGTTCAAGACAACGGAATATTCATATCTGACATCACCAATATAGAAAATCAATTCAAATGATGAGTTTCGGTTTCGGCTATCCTCATCCATCATGAACGGTGTCAGTCCTGTGCCTGTACCAGGTTTCTTGGAACGACTTGCAACCAAATAAAAAATGAACCAAGCCAAAGCTTTGAGGATGTTGCTCTTGCCAGATGCGTTTGGTCCGTAAACAACACCCAATTTGGAAATGCGAACACCTTTTATTTTAACAACAGCGTAGTCTTCATACGTTTTGTCAGCAGAAGCCGTAAAATCCAGCGTCTGCTCTTCTCTTATAGAAAGGAAATTCTTTACTTTAAATTGTAATATCATATCTTTCGTGCTTAAATTCGTAATTCTTTTGCAAAAATACAAAGAAAAGATGAGATATGCAGTTTTTTAGCATTAAATTTAAGAATATTTTTCAGAAAATCCGATATAACAAAGGAATAAGCCTTTCAAGCATCGCAGATAAGGAAAACAGACGCATTTCATTAACAGGTCGTAACCAATTAGTGTCCCGTAAAAATCGGGACACTAATGGGTTCAAAAGGGAAACAGACATTCTTTCGCCATCACTTAGCAGTCCCATTGATTTCCCTGCGATATTCAGCAGGAGTAAGATGGATGATCTTCTGAAACTGCTCGAAGAAGAGAGTCGGCGTATTGTAGCCGGAACTGAAAGCTACTTCTGTGATGGTCAGATCAGAATTGGCAAGCAGCTTGCAGGCGTATTCGATACGGATTTCTGCCAATACCTGGAAGATGCTCTTATCGGTAGATTTCTTGAAATAGCGGCAAAGCGAAGTCGGGTTCTGACCTACAAAATCGGCAACATCCTTCAGCACCACCTTCTCACGGAAGTTATTATATAAATAGGTGTAGATTCTGCCGATAGGCTCCTCCAACTCAGGTTGTCTGTTGGCATTGTTATAAGCTGTTGATGACAGGAGTTGCGTTTTCTTGCAATGATGCAGACGGTCGAGAATCTGGAGCAGGATGATAAGCCGTGAGGTGTGGGTGGATGAATCGAAAGCCTTCATCATCTCTAAGAGTTCATCATACAAACCCTCATCATAGAACCGGATTCCATACTGGCTTTTTGAAAGAAGCTCTGAAATATGGGCGTAATCGGGTAGATTCAAAAGAGACGAAGGAAACAATTGAGGACTGAACTGGATGGCTTCGCCACTACTATAGAGCCTATCTTCCTGTTCTGTTTCAAGCCCTGGTTCAAGTATTCTCCCCTCAACATTCTCCCCACTCTTCATCCGGCTTTTACAAAGATGAAGATGCGGAACATTGCTTCCTATCAGCGCAACATCGCCTTCTGCATAAGGCGCAACACCCTCGCCCACGAACTGCTTTCCGCTGCCGTGGGTGAAAATCATGAGTTCATACTCCGCATGCTTATGCAGGGGCAGAACGAACTCCGGATAAGTAATATGGCTGCACAAAGTTGTCATTTTGTGCGCAATCTTTCGTTCTAATATAGGCATAATCTCCATTTATCTGCGTTTGTGCAAATATCCACTATGATAACGCAAATATAATGGATAATATTGTGCGAGATTAGCCGTAATTTTGCACCCACAAATAAAAAAATAGAATAGAAACAAATAAAAAGAAGAGAGAAAATGTTAGAAACTTTATCCGTATTTCAATGGTCAATCCTGGCACTGGCTGCATTGTGCATAGGAATGTCGAAAACCGGTGTGCAGGGAATGATGCTCCTTATCGTGCCCTACATGGCAATGGCTTTTGGAGCCAAGGAATCAACAGGCGTTATCCTTCCGATGCTCTGCATGGCCGACATCATGGCTGTTGCTTACTACAAGCGCATAGCCGACTGGAAGACTGTGGCAAAGCTCTTGCCAACAGCCTTATTAGGCTTTCTCGTAGCACTTTTTGTTGACAAGCTCGTCCCGGCACAGGGATTCCGCCAACTGATGGGTTGGACGCTCGCCCTGGCGATGGCGGTGATGATTTGGAGCGAGATGTTCGGAAAGGAAAACAGATGGATGCATAAATGGTGGTATTCTGCCCTCTTCGGTCTGCTCGGCGGTTTCACCACGATGATTGGCAATGCTGCCGGACCGGTAATGTCTGTCTATCTGCTTTCGATGCGCAAGGAGAAGATGGAATACATCGGCATTAACGCCTGGTTCTTCCTCGTTGTCAATCTGCTGAAAGTTCCTTTCCAAATCTTTGCCTGGGACAATATCACCTGGGGCTCGTTCTCACTGAACCTCCTGATGCTTCCGGTAATAGGAATCGGAGCCTTGCTCGGAATCCGTCTGGTAAAACTCTTCCCAGAAAAAGCCTTCCGAAGATTCATCCAGATTGTCACTATACTTTCTGTAGCAATGATGCTCGTATAGGTCATTGAGAAATAGTACACAAAACTATTGAGACCAATCCTTTTATCGGTCTCGTCTGAAATCGTTGCGTCCGTCTCCATGCCACCATGCGCCCAGGAAGGCGATGATGGCACGGAAAACGACGTAGATAACGATGATGTCAACAAATTCATTCATAAGCTTGATATTTAGCGAGTTATTCAATATATATTCACCACCGGAATGCCCAAACAGTTGGCTTTCTTGAAAGTGTAGTAGGTTCCACCCTTCTCTCTCCCATCATAGAAGGCAATGAGAAGGGACGCATTCTCAACCATGAACTCGTCCCGGTCAAGAAAACATCGGGTGTAATAGTATTCTGAAAGGATGATCACCTCATCTGCTGAAGCCATCAATCCATCATAAACCATCCTATCACCGGGCTTGAACCTATCTGCCTGACCTCTGAAAGGAATGGCTGCGGTAAGCGTCATTCCTGGGCAGGAAGGTTTCAGCGACTGCACTATCTGGGCTGCCATCAAGTCAATACCGATGGCGAATCCCGAAATAAAATTGCTGATGCCATGCTCGTAAGCTTCGAGGATGGCTTTGGTCAATCGCTCTCTTATGACCTCCTGTTGCGAGAAGTTGTAAAAGCGATGTCCTGTAAAGGCTGCCGAAACAGCCTTATCAAACTTTGTCATGTTCTTTCTTTTCATTGCTGTACATATTTATATGATGTCTTGCCGAGGAAAATGCCGTTTGTTACGTGCGCCCCGACTTGTTCTAATTGTGCGGTGTAGGCACAGAATGAAGTGCCGGTAGTAACCACATCGTCCCAAATGCAGACTATCTTGTTTTTGAAGAAGTTCGCATCCACCTCAATATTATTCTTTTCCTTCAAGCGCTTTGCTCGCTCTTCCTTCTTGACCTTTGTGCCATGAACTGCGGTACGTTCGCCAACAACCTTGACATGGGAAAAGCCGTTGATTGCTCCTGAAAACTTGCAGACAAGTTCAGAGAAGTTCTTGTTGCGTGCCTCGTTACGCTCCTGGCTGCTTGCAGGAACGCAAGAGAAGACAACGCTGCGAACCTTGCGACCAAACTTCTTGACAAGCATCTTTGCCACGCACTTCGCCACATCAGCATGGTTTCGACCATCCTTGAAATCATAGATAACCTGGCGGTCGAAGAAAGCATCCATACCGATGTTCTTGATACGTACCGGATAATAGCGCAAAAAGCTGCTCAACTCCTTATCCTCTTGTCCCTTGATGTAAACCTGTACCATGTTCATTGCTTTAAGTGTTGTTACTTGGCAGGTAGCAGCCATCAGCCACTACCCACCATGAAAAATATTTTCAATCGTAAAGTCTGCTGAGGAAAGACTGCAACTCTCTGTCAATGATTTCAGAAAGCTGACATGGTTGGAATGGCTTTCTCTGCTCCACTCTGACCTTGTCGAGTCCGAACTTGGTTGCGTCCAACTCCACACTTGCCATTTCATTAGCAGAAATGTAGCTGTACTCAGTCTCAGCCAAACCTACAACGATGCCAAAGAGCACAAAATCATCATTCTCTCGCTGTCCTTCAAGAATGTACCAGCGAGCATTGCCGATGAAAAACACTGCGATGCAAACTGCATCCTTCTTCTTGCTATCCTGGGAATAGAGCGGATAGTCCTGCATTGCCTTCTCCAATTCTGGAGTAATCAGGCGGTTGTTGAAATCTTTTGCCATAGTCTCTAAATTTATTTTCTCCCTTTCGTTAAGTCCTTTCGGACTTGGGATCGGGAAGCTTTTTCTGCTTTTCAAAGTGCGTACAAGGCAATAAGGCAAGCCTGATGGGAAGAATACTCTTTTGCATGTTACATGGAAAAGGAAGATTGTTACCGAATCACGACTTGCTATTTGCCAGATACGCGATAACTTTGCAGAAAAAGAATCCCGAAATCCCAAAGACGATACGGAATCAAAGACTCCTGGCTTCAGTAAGAAGAAAAAATATAACAGGGAATGACTGCAGGGATAAAAAAGCCGGGTGGGAATAGTCCAAGCAAGTATCAACAGTTTTAAAAGCCAGCGTGTTGCTCCTTCGTAAGTCGATAAAATCGGCCTGCGAAAGAACAACACCCTGGCAAACTGTTCATGCTTACTGGACTATGGCGTGGGCGAAGATTATAAAGAAGAAAAGCCGACAGATTTATAAAGGAAAGACAGAATGCCTATAAAGAGGTAGACCAGGATATTATAATAAGGTGGAAGGGAGGGAAAATGAAGGTTGATGCTGTGAGCCAGTGCCCTTCTCGACGAATGGACATGCAGTAGTGTCAAACTGATTAAGTGGGAATCGCTTGCGTCCCACCTACTCAGTTTGTAAGCTACCGGATGTCGTTTCGTGGGCACCTTCCGACTGAGGGGCTTTGCACTTACGTCACGCTCTGCTGACATAAATGCAAAGTCTATCAGGTGGAACTCCAGTAGTGTCCTTCATGGTGTGGGGCGAAGCATTATCATCTTGTTTATAAAAATGCAAATCTATAAAGGCCTGCTACTCATCATGGTATGAGGGCTTCAAGTTGTATTCATGTGTACACGTACACACCTATCCATGTATATATGTATTCACGTCCACATGAATACATTTTAAAAGAGGAAGACTATAATGTCTATAAAAAGGAAAAGCATTATATTATAATAAGGTGGAAGGGAGGTAAAATGAAGGAGGATGCTGTGAGCCAGTGCCCTTCTCGACGAATGGACATGCAGTAGTGTCAAACTGATTAAGTGGGAATCGCTTGCGTCCCACCTACTCAGTTTGTAAGCTACCGGATGTCGTTTCGTGGGCACCTTCCGACTGAGGGGCTTTGCACTTACGTCACGCTCTGCTGACATAAATGCAAAGTCTATCAGGTGGAACTCCAGTAGTGTCCTTCATGGTGTGGGGCGAAGCATTATCATCTTGTTTATAAAAATGCAAATCTATAAAGTCCTGCTACTCATCATAGTATGAGGGCTTCAAGGTGTATTCATGTGTACACGTACACACCTATAGGTTGCGGATTTGAGGCAAAATACATTATTAAATAAAGCAAAAAGGCCCCTTTTTGATGAAAAATTGGAGTTTCCGATAACTCAAACTGTCGTTTTTAGAGCTTTAATATCGCATTAGAGGTGTTCCAGAAACGTAAATTCCCACGTACCGAAGATTACCTGTCTGGCAACACATAAACATCGGCACGATTGACAAAGCAAACAGCCGTCCAAATCCTGAAAATCGGGATTATGGGCAGCCGTTTGGAAACATTTTTACGCTGATATTACAAAAAGGTTTTGTCTATCAGAGGCTTATGCCATTCTTTATTCATTCGTGGAAGATGATGAATGAATACAAAAAATCCCAAAGCACATGAAAAGTACCTTGGGATTTATGATTTACTGGGAGTTGTGTATGCTCCTACAGTTTCTTGCCGAAGAAGTCTGCAAGCTTTTCGAAGGCCTGGCCTACATAGGGCTGGCGGTCGTAGAGGTCAACGTGGGTGGCATCGTTGATGACGTAAAGCTCCTTGTCCTTGGATGCAGCGCGGTCGATGGCACGCTCGCTCAGGTAGAAGGCATCGCTCTTGCTGCCTACGACCATCAGCAGGGGCTGGGTAAGCAGCTTGTCCATCAGGTGGAAGGCCTCGAAGGTGAAGATGTTGTGCATCGACACGAGGCTCACCTTGTTCTCTGAGCGGGGATGTCCGGCACGGGGTGTGCGGTAGTACTCGTGAGCCTCCTGCATCGTGCTAGGCATGTCATCAGTCACCTGCTCCGGCACGTAGTTGCCTAAGAGCTGCGCGGCTCCCTCTGCCTCGCGTGTTCGCTGCTGGCTGGCTTCCTCCAAGAGGGCTATCTGCTGCTCGATGGGCGCGTCCTGCGTCCAGCCGTCGCGGATGGCAGCACCGGCATCCGTTCCGCTCACGCCTGCCACAGCTTTAATGCGGCGGTCGGTCATGGCAGCATTGATGGCGTAACCACATCCGGCACAGATGCCCAAGCCGCCAATCTTGTTGCGGTCGATGAACGGCTGCAGGCTGAGGAAGTCAACGGCACAGCGCACATCCTCCACACGACGGTAGGGAATCTCCATGTAGCGCGGCGTGCCCTCACTTTCTGCCTGATGAGCAGCGTCGAAGGCCAGGGCTGCAAAGCCACGGGCGGCGAGGTTCATGGCATAGAGACCGCTGATCTGTTCCTTCACGGCTCCTGCGGGCGAGGTTACTACGACGGCAGCGAGCTTGCCTTCATACTGCTTAGGCGTGTAGAGGTCGCCTACGAGTGTCAGACCTTCGGGTGTGGGGAAGGTCACTTTCTGATGGTTCACGTTGTCAAGAAGGGCAAAGGTCTTGTCCCATTCCTTTGAAAGATTCATTGTCTTCATTTTCGTTGTACTTTTAGATGTGAATACTCTTTTGTCTGTTATCTGAGTGCAAAGGTACAACGAAAAAACTTACGTATGGTTTACTCAAAAGCTCATTGTGGTTTATCGAAAAGCTCAGACGGTGATTTTCCATATTCATGTCGGAAAGCCGTGGAGAAGTGCGACAGGCTCTTGAAGCCCAATTGCTGATAGAATTCTGAGGGTTTACGACCCTGCTGCATCAGTCGATGAGCCTCCTGCAGTCGTCGTCGGGTGAGCCATCGCTGCGGCGAGAGCGGACTGATGGCTGCGAAGTCGCGCTTGAACGATGCCAACGAGCGACCAGTATAGAGTGCCAAATCGTCCAACGACAGTTCTTCGCGGAAGTTCTCTTCCATGAATTCCATAATATCAACTTTCCACGGCCCCACGAAGTCGAAAAGGTTGACGCAGAAGCGCGGATTGATGTTCATCAGTCCCTCTGCAGCCTCGCACTCCTTCAGCTCCATATACTGACGGGTGGGCATCTGCCACGCCATGAAGAACGAGGTGAGCGCCTTGAACAGCGAACCCACGGCCAGATTTTCCTTCGGCAACATCATCAGCGCAGGGATGCGCTTCGTGTCGGGCGGTGGCAACAGGCTATGGTCGAGCTGGTGGTAATAGCGTACAAGGAACTGTCGCGTGAGCGTGAGGAAGGCACTCTTCAGCTCTACACCGTCCTTGGGGAAGGCGCGGAACTGCACCCGATTGTTACGGGCAAGGAATACGCACTCGCCTGGCTCCACCATCATCACACGTCCTTTGTAACTCACCTCCAACTGGCCGCTATAGACGTATGCGAGGGTATGGTTCCGCACCTCGTGGTGCAACACCTGCCCCTCGTAAATCTTATAGACATACAAGATGTCAGAGAAGTTGATGATTGGATTCTTTGTGTCGTAAACCTGTTGCATGATTTCTCCTATTCCTAATTTCCGCAACACTATAATTTAATGTTTTTTATAAGCACCTGAGCAACAAAAAGTTGCTCAGGATTTTGGCATGTCAGAAATTTCACTTATCTTAGTGTTGCTTTTTAAAACAAATAAAACTCTGAATGACATGGCAAAAATACAAATAAAATCTGAGAAACTCACTCCTTTTGGAGGTTTTTTTTCTATTATGGAGCAATTTGATGCTCTTTTAGCTCAAACCATAGATTCCACCTTGGGATTGAGATGCACTATGTTTGGTTATCAATATAGCGAGATTCTACGCTCTCTGATGTGCGTATATCTTTGTGGTGGCTCATGTATTGAGGATGTTACAACTCACTTGATGAAACATTTGTCTCTTCATCCAACTCTTCGCACTTGCAGCGCAGACACCATATTGCGTGCTATCGAAGAACTGACTTGTAAGAACATCACCTATAAATCTGCTTCTGGCAACTCCTATGATTTCAATACTGCAGACAAGATGAACTGCTTATTGATCAAAGCCCTGCTTGCTACTGGTCAATTGAAATCCGGTCAAGAGTATGATTTTGACTTTGACCATCAGTTCATTGAAACAGAGAAGTATGATGCAAAACCAACCTACAAGAAGTTCTTGGGCTATAGTCCAGGTGTGGCAGTCATTAACGACATGATTGTCGGTATTGAAAATAGAGACGGCAACACAAACGTGCGCTTCAACCAAAGAGAGACTTTGGAAAGAATCTTCAAGCGACTGGAGGCATCAGAAGTATATATATCCCGTGCCCGCATGGATTGCGGCTCATGCTCGGAGGAAATCGTAGATATGGTAGAGGCTCATTGCAGGCATTTTTATATTCGTGCCAACAGATGCTCTTCTTTCTACGATTCCATGTTTGCCTTAACTGGATGGAAAACTGTTGAAATCAACGGTATTGAGTTTGAGTTGAATTCTATCCTTGTTGAGAAATGGAAAGGAAAACCGTATCGTCTTGTCATACAGAGACAAAGGCGAATAGATGGAGACCTTGACATTTGGGAAGGCGAATATACCTACAGATGTATACTGACTAACGATTACAAGTCGAGTGCAAGAGACATCGTGGAATTCTACAATCTTCGTGGTGGCAAGGAACGCATCTTCGATGACATGAACAATGGCTTTGGCTGGAATCGATTGCCAAAATCGTTCATGGCACAGAATACTGTATTCCTGCTTATGACAGCTCTCATCAGAAACTTCTACAAAGCTATTATGCAGAGATTGAAAACCCATGAATTTGGATTGCGTGCCACCAGCAGAATCAAGACCTTTGTTTTCAAGTTCATCTCTGTTCCTGCGAAATGGATTAAGACATCACGTAGGCATGTATTGAACATTTACTCAGACAACAATGCTTATGCCAACCTGTTCAAGACAGACTTTGGTTAAAGACCATGCTTTTCTGGTTAAACCAGCGTATTACCTCAAGTCGCTTTATGGGGTAAGGGGATTTTGTGTTTACGACGTTTCTGTTATGCAAGGAATATGTACAATAAAATGAATTTTTGTCGTTTTACAAGTAAATTCCCACGAAACCCTATAGGTTGCGGATTTGAGGTTCACGTCCACATGAATACATTTAAAAGAGGAAGACCAGGATATTATAAAAGGTGGAAGGGAGGGAAAATGAAGGTGGATGCTGTGAGCCAGTGCCCTTCTCGACGAATGGACATGCAGTAATGTCAAATTGATTAAGTGGGAATCGCTTGCGTCCCACCTACTCAGTTTGTAAGCAACCGCATGTCGTTTCGTGGGCACCTTCCGACTGAGGGACTTTGCACTTACGTCATGCTCTGCTGACATAAATGCAAAGTCTATCAGGTGGAACTCCAGTAGCTTCCTTCATGGCGTGGGGCGAAGCATTATCATCTTGTTTATAAAAATGCAAATCTATAAAGGCCTGCTACTCATCATGGTATGAGGGCTTCAAGTTGTATTCATGTGTACACGTACACACCTATCCATGTATATATGTATTCACGTCCACATGAATACATTTTAAAAGAGGAAGACCAGGATATTATAATAAGGTTGGAAGGGAGGGAAAAAGAAGGACGATGCTGTGAGCCAGTGCCCTTCTCGACGAATGGACATGCAGTAGTGTCAAACTGATTAAGTGGGAATCGTTTGCGTCCCACCTACTCAGTTTGTAAGATACCGCATGTCGTTTCGTGGGCACCTTCCGACTGAGGGGCTTTGCACGTACATCATGCTCTGCTGACATAAATGCAAAGTCTATCAGGTGGAACTCCAGTAGCATCCTTCATGGCGTGGGGCGAGGCATTATCAGGGAAAATCAGCCGATTATCACTATAAGAACAGCTCTTTTTGGTTTAAATCCGCATGTTTATACCATTTTTTTGCTGCTACGCAAAAAGATTTCGCACTATTTTTGTATCTTTGCACCCGAATTAGACAAATAAAAAGTAAAAATATAAAAAATCCTATACGGAAATGAATTTAAATATGCACATAACATCACAATCATTCGTTCAGAGCTATCGACGCTTTGAACGGAATAGTTATGTACATACATCAAGTACATCAGATACAG
>CAVHWE010000036.1:0-15900 GCA_963639495.1 bacterium
ATATATAATATAAAATAATTACTTACAATTTGTAACCATATAAAAGGTAACTATCGCGAAAAAAACTGAATACTGAATACTGAATAACCTCTTGGGCATCATACGTCCGGGTATAATGGCAGCATTTGGGGAAGATAGTACTAGTTTCTCCACTCCGTATAGGTTGTCCTACATGGAGTGGAGAATTTCGTATCGTGTGGAGTTTCTTCTATGTCATGACCAGATCCAGGTCCTTTGTGAGTTTTTTCATCGCAGGGTTCTTCTCCATAAGAAGTTCCAGAACTTCATTCTTGGTCAGAACCTTGCCTACCTCTTCCTGGTCGGCAAGTCGGTAGGTGATGCTCAGTTCGCTGTTGTGAAGACCTAAGACGAAAGTCTTGAGAATGCGGTTCTTGATGTTCAAAACGTCGTCTAGCAAGAGCTGGTTGTTGATGATAACCTCTATCTGCGGATAGTTGGTTATCTTCGGTACAATACTCTTCATGCGGTTGGCTAAGCCTATGAAATCCAGCTTGTTCTGCATTCTCATGCACATACTGAACCATGTTGCTTCCACCTGCTCCTGGGTGAACTCGTTCTGGTCGCCCGTGATGGTCGCTTTTTCCTCATTGGCATCATCATACGGACTGTGCAGGCGGCGCTGGTTCTCCTCCTTCTTCTTCAGGTTAGAGAAAGTCATGCCGATGCCGCCCAGCTTGATATTCTTGAGTCGTGGCTTGTGAGGCGATGCAGCATCAGTAGCAGCTCCGGCAGCGGCTGAGCCTTCTGGAGAGGCTGATGCGGCTGCGGTGGCAGATGCTGAATAAGATGCAGCATTGGAGGCTGCAGAAGCGGCTGTCGGTGCCCCTGACGAAGGCACAGCAGCTGTAGCAGCAGACGCTCCCGGCTGTGATGACCGGTTTTCGCTGCTGCCGGAAGGCTCAGAACCTGCACCCTGAGAGGCAAGCTTAGACTGAGCCAGGAGTTTCTGAAACAGGGATTTTAATCTATTGGGCGTACGCCCCGCACTAGGCACATCCTGATCCTCGGGCTGCGTAATCTGGCCTATCTGTATCAGGGTGAGCTCTACCAGTAATCGCTTGTTGCTGCTGGCGCGGTAATGGATATCGCACTGGTTCATCAGTTCCAGCGCCTTATATAAGAAAGGTGTAGGTGCCTTCTGGGCCTGAGCCTGGAACTTGGCTTTCTGGTCGTCGCTGGTTTCGAGCAGAGGCAGGGTCTGAGGATCCTTCGCCATCATCACATTGCGCACATGCTGGGCAAGCCCCTGTATCATGTTGCCGCCATCGAAACCGCGGCTCAGAATGCCGTCGAGTGTAACCATCATCTCTGCCACCTTGTTCTCCAAAGCCAGGTCTACCAGACGGAAATAGTTGTCGCTGTCGAGCACGTTCAGGTCCTCGATCACCTTCTGGTAAGTGATGTTGCCCATGCAGAAGCTGGCAGCCTGGTCGAAGATAGAGAGGGCATCGCGCATACCTCCGTCAGCCTTTTCGGCTATCACGGCGAGCGCCTGCTCTTCATATTGTATGCCTTCCTTCTCAGCCACCATCTTCAGGTGGTTGATGGTATTGGCTACCGTCATTCGCTCGAAGTCGTAAATCTGGCATCGGCTCAGGATGGTAGGCAGAATCTTATGCTTCTCGGTAGTGGCGAGGATGAAGATGACATGCTGAGGTGGCTCTTCCAGCGTCTTGAGAAAGGCGTTGAAGGCGGCTGTAGAGAGCATGTGGACCTCATCGATGATAAACACCTTATACTTGCCCACCTGAGGCGGAATGCGGGTCTGCTCCATCAGAACCTTAATCTGGTCAACACCGTTGTTGCTGGCGGCATCCAGCTCGAAGATGTTGTAGGAACGCTGCTCATTGAAGGCACGGCAGCTCTCACATTCGTTGCATGCCTCGCCGTCTTCGCGAGGATGCTCGCAGTTGATTGCCTTCGCAAAAATGCGGGCACAAGTGGTCTTTCCCACACCTCTCGGACCGCAGAAAAGATAGGCGTGCGCCAGCTTGCCGCTCTTCACTGCATTCTTCAAAGTGGTGGTCAATGCACTCTGTCCGACAACCGAATCGAAGGTCATCGGACGGTACTTTCTTGCAGAAACTATATACTCTTCCATTATTTTTTCTTAATTGATGATGCAAAGATAACAAAAAAATATTATCTTTGCAAACAAATTCGGAAGAAATGAGTAAAAAACTTAGTATTATATGGAATTATCTCGCTCATTATAAGTATCTTATAGTGATTGTAGCGGGTGTTTTGGTAGTTGGTGTGGTTGACGACAACAGTGTAAGACAGCACATTAAGTACCAGATAGAGATAGCTACGCTCCGTTCGGAGATAGAAAAGTATCGTGAGCAGTATGAAAACGACAAGCATACCCTGCGGGATATGCAGCATGGTGCGCGGGCATTTGAAAAGATAGCCCGCCAGCGTTACTTCATGCAGGCTGATGATGAAGACATCTTTGTATTGAGCTCGGATATTCCGGAAAAAACTAACGAACAAGACGAAAATGAAACAATTGAGTAAACTGGAAAGTGTTATTTTCTTGCTGGGCGGCGTGCTGATGGTTGTCGGCGCGGCGTGCTTTGCATTTGGTTTTTCACATCCGCAGCTGGTGCAGATTACGAGCTGGGGATTCCTGCTGGGCACCATACTCTTCAGCGTGATGCAGGCGATGCAGGTCTATGAGGGACCTTCGCTGGTTATCCACCGTCTGAAGAGGATGCAGTATGTGGCAGACATCTTCTTCGTGCTCTCAGGCATCTCGATGGTAGATACGGTGTATGCTTTCCTGCGCCGCTGGTTTGAGAATTATGAGACCTATATCACCTATTTTTATAATAAGTGGGTAGTCTTCCTCCTCATCGCAGCCCTGCTGGAACTGTATACCACTCACCGCATCTCTCATGAACTAAAGAAGGAAAACAACCAGTAATATAGATGGAAGAGAAAAGCTTTCGGTGAGCGATAGGAGTGCAAACAAAACATAAATCTTGTAAGAATGAATTAAATTGCTGCAATTTATTTCGTCAGTTCAAATTAAGATTGTACTTTTGTTCACCGAAAGTGATATAGATAGCTTATGAATAGAATATTTTACGCATTCATTGCCTTGATGGCACTAGCATCTTGTGCCAACAGTTACGATATCTCGGGTACTTCTAACGTAAGTACTCTGGACGGACGCATGCTGTACCTTAAGATACTGGAAAACAACGATTTCAAGAACGTAGATTCTTGCGATGTAGTGCACGGACAGTTCCATTTTCAGGGTTCTGTCGACTCTATGAAGATGGCGAATATCTTCATGGATGATGACCCTGTGCTGCCGCTGGTGCTGGAGAGTGGAAGCATTACGGTGAAGCTCGATGATACACAGCAGGTGGTGAGCGGTACTCCGATGAATGATAAGCTCTTCGGGTTCTTCAAAAAATACCAGCAGATTCAGAACGAGCAGCGTGAACTGATACATAAGCACGACCAGGCTATCATGAACGGTAGCGATATGATGGTTGTCAACAAGCAGCTGAACGAGGAGTCAATCCGTCTCTCTGAGCGGGAAGACAAGCTCATCACTTCGTTTGTTACCGACAACTTCAACAATGTGCTGGGACCGGGTGTCTTCTTCCTCGTTACGATGGGCAATCAGTATCCGATGCTCTCTCCTTGGATTGAGGACATCATGAGCAAGGCTACTGACTATTTCAAGAACGATCCTTATGTAAAGGACTATTATAAGAAAGCTCAAGAGAATCAGGAGATTATGAACGGTACAAGAGATGCACAGGGCGGCATGCAGCCAGAGATGGAAGCGGCTCCACAGGTAAATCCTGATGCGGCTCCGGCACCTACTGCCAACGAACTGGCTGCTCCTACAATTCCTGAAAAACAGGAAGGTCAGGAGTAGGGCGGGACTCTTTTAAGGTCTTGGACATTAACAGCTTGTGAACTTTTAATAGTTTAGACGATATGAAATTAATCAAGAATGGAACCATTATAAATGAGGGTCGCTCTTTTGTGGGCGACCTCTTGTTGGATGGTGAATTTATCAAGGAGATA
This sequence comes from bacterium, assembly GCA_963639495.1. GTDB lineage: Bacteria > Bacteroidota > Bacteroidia > Bacteroidales > Bacteroidaceae > Prevotella. Next base: position 4,072 of record CAVHWE010000036.1, read on the forward strand.
TATGAAGGCGAGGCACCCCGTGGCAATTACGATGAAGTAATCGATGCCTCGGGGTGTTTTGTTTTGCCGGGTGTAATCGATGATCATGTTCACTTCCGTGAGCCGGGACTTACGCAGAAGGCTGACATCGAGAGCGAAAGCCGTGCAGCTGCCTTTGGTGGTGTGACCAGTTATTTCGAGATGCCTAACACGGTGCCTCAGACTACCACTCTGGAGGCTTGGCAGGCTAAGCGGCAGCTGGGCGCAGAGAAGAGTCATGTGAACTACAGTTTCTTCTTTGGCGCAACCAATGATAATGTAAATGATTTTGAGCAGCTCGATACGCATCGAGTACCGGGCGTCAAGCTCTTTATGGGCTCCAGTACGGGCAATATGCTGGTGGATAAATATGAGGCGCTGCAGGCTATCTTCAGGAAGGCGAAAGAGCTGGATCTGCCGGTGATGACCCACTGTGAGGATACTGAAATCATCAACCGAAACATGCAGCTGGCTAAGCAGAAATGGGGTGAGGATCCTACCATAGAGCATCATCCTGAAATCCGTAGCGAGGAGGCTTGCTATGAAAGCAGCCGCCTGGCGGTGCAGCTGGCTAAGGAGAGCGGGGCACATCTCCATATCGCTCACGTTACTACGGCTAAGGAACTGGAGTTTTTTGGTAAGGATAAAAATATTACAGGTGAGGCGGTTGTGGCTCATCTCATGTTCTCGGATAAAGACTATGCTGCGAAGGGCGCTCGCATCAAATGCAACCCTGCAGTAAAGACCGTAGCTGACCGCGATGCTTTGCGTAAGGCATTGAGTAATGGTAAGATAACGGTGGTAGGTACCGATCATGCTCCTCATCAGATGAAGGATAAACAGGGCGGTTGTGCCAAGGCTGCATCAGGTATGCCGATGGTTCAGTTCTCGCTGGTAAACATGCTGAAACTTGTTGACGAAAAGGTAATCAGCATCGAGCGCCTGGTAGAACTGATGTGTCATAATCCAGCCCGTCTGTTCCATATCAGCCAGCGCGGTTTCCTGCGTCCGGGTTATAAGGCAGATGTCGTTGTGGTGCGCAAGGGAGAGCCTTGGAAGGTAACCGAAGAGGTGATTCAGAGCAAGTGCAAATGGAGCCCTGTTGAGGGTGATGAGTTTGCATGGAAAGTGGAACAGACTTTCTGTAACGGCCGTCTTATCTACGACAAAGGCGTGTTTGATGCCGCTTGCAGAGGAGAGGAACTGGAGTTCAGAAACAATTCCTGAAAAGAGGGAAATCTTACGGGGATTGTAAAATAAAATATCGTATCGGATGCGGAGAATAGTATACAATATAAGCGAGATTGAGCCATATATCAACTGGCTATACTTTTATCATGCCTGGGGATTGAGCGGCAAACCTCGTGAGGAAAAGGAAAAACTGAAGGCGGAGGCGCTCGATATGCTCCATTCATGGGAAGGCGAATATCATACCTACGCCGTCTTCGGACTCTTCGAGGCGAACAGCGAGGGGGATGATATCTGGCTGGAAGGGCTGAAAGTCCGCTTCCCGATGCTCCGTCAGCAGCATCCGGCGGCTCAGGGAGAACCTAATCTCTGTCTGGCTGATTTCATCCGCCCTCTGAGCAGTGGAATCACAGACCGGCTGGGTATCTTCTGCACCACGGTAGATGGCGCTCTGGAGAAGAAATATCGCTCTGACGACTACCTCAATATGATGGCACAGACACTCTGCGACCGGTTGGCTGAAGCCACGGCAGAGAAGTTGCACGAAGAGGTGAGACGCAGCATCTGGGGCTATGCTCCCGACGAGCAGCTGAGCATCGAAGACCAGCACCAGGAGCGCTATCAGGGCATCCGTCCGGCTATCGGATATCCTTCGCTGCCCGATACCAGTGCCAACTTCATCATCGACCAGCTCATCGACATGAGCCAGGTGGGCATCCGGCTCACCACAAGCGGTATGATGACGCCTCATGCCAGTGTTTCGGGACTGATGTTTGCGCATCCCAAGTCGCGGTATTTCGAACTGGGACGGATTGGTGATGACCAGCTTCGCGACTATGCACAGCGCCGAGGAGTGCCCGTGCAGGCAATGAAAACGTATCTTCAATCAAGTTTGATCAAGAAATGATAGCAAGAATATTGATACCCGTAGTGGTATTCACCCTGTTGCCGTATCTGTGGATATATAAAAGGTATGGCAAGTTACGGCTGAAGAGTCTCTGGCAGCGGGCGCTCTTCTGGTTGCCGGCTTTCGTGGTTATCGCCTACAGCGCGTATATCACGATACTGCCCAACTTCCTGCCACGCAATCCGGTGCTCATCGACATCTGGTTTGTGATGATGGCAGTATGTGCAGTTCCGCAGTTTGTCTTCAGCCTGTTCAGTGTCTTCGGTTGGTGCTGTATGCGGCTCCTTCACGGACATCGCAACTGGGGCAAGTTGCTCGGTCTGGTAGTGGGAGCGGTGGCGTTCTTCTGCTTTATCTACGGATTTACCGAGGGATTTCCTAAGATGCAGGTCAAGCGAATCACCGTTTATGTGCCCAATCTGCCGAAGTCTTTCGAGGGCTATCGCATCGTTCAGTTCAGCGACATCCATCTCGGTTCATACTATGGCTGGCGTGGTCATCTGCCTCAGCGCGATATCGACAGCATCAATGCCGAGAAGCCAGATTTGATTTGCTTTACGGGTGATTTACAGAATGTTACACCCGATGAACTGCCTAAGTATCAGGCGCTGCTCAGCAGTCTGAAAGCCAGAGACGGTGTGATGAGTGTGCTGGGCAATCACGATTACACCTATTATATGGATGTAGATGACGAGCAGGAGATAGCTGCGCTCGAGAAGCGGATGCAGGACTTCCAGCGGAGTTGCGGATGGCGCCTGCTGATGAATGAGCATGTGGTGGTGCATAGAGGCGCTGACAGCATCTATGTAGCTGGTACAGAGAACTATGACAAGCCAAAGCGCACCAACGTAAGGAAGGCGCTGTATGGCATCAGACCGGGCTCTTTCGTGCTGATGCTGCAGCATATTCCGAAGCAATGGCGCGAGACCTGGCCTTCTACTATTAATAAGGAGAAGGATGAGGATGGCGATGTGATAGGACCTGACAGGAAGGATTCGCTGGTCGTAGCACCGCAGCTTACGCTGAGCGGTCATACGCATGCGGGGCAGATCAGTATCCTGGGCTTGCGTCCGTCGATGTTTACTCCTTATGATTACGGCCTCTTCGAGGAGGAGGGTTGCCAGCTCTATACCACATCGGGTCTGGGCGGTACCGTTCCAATCCGCATAGGGGCTACGGCAGAAATCGTGGTCATCTCACTGAAGAGAAAATAAGGAGTGTTGAATGTTGAATGTTAAATATTGAGTGTTAAATTATTCATTCTTAATAAAAAATGAAGTACTTATATCGTCTGTATCAGCTTGTTATATGCTTGCCTATCCTCTTGTTGGCTAGCGTTTTAACCAGTTTAACTACTGTTTTGGGATGTATGCTGGGCAATGGCCATTTCTGGGGCTATTATCCCGGCAAGTATTGGGCTTGGCTTTGGGTCCGTATCCTCCTCCTGCCTGTAAAGGTGGAGGGACGTGAGCATCTCAAGAAGAACCAGAGTTATGTTTTCGTGGCCAATCATCAGGGCGCTTTCGATATCTTCCTGATATACGGTTTTCTGGGCAGAAACTTCAAGTGGATGATGAAGAAGGGCTTGCGCAAAGTGCCTCTCATCGGTATCGCCTGTGAGTATGCGCACCACATCTTTGTAGACAAGAGCGGACCTTCTAAGATCCGTGCTTCTTATGACCGTGCTCGCGAGGTGCTCAAAGAGGGCATGTCGCTGGTGGTATTCCCTGAAGGTGCCCGCACGTTTACGGGTCACATGGGCGTGTTCCGCCGCGGCGCTTTCATGCTTGCCGATGAACTGCAGTTGCCGGTATGTCCGCTTACCATCAATGGCAGTTTTGATGTGAAGCCTCGCATGAAGGACATCTACTGGGCTTTCTGGCATCCTCTGAAGCTCACCATTCATGAGCCTATCGAGCCGATTGGCAAGGGAGCTGACAATATCAAGAACCAGATGAACAAGAGCTATGAGGCGATCATGAACGGACTTGACAAGAAATATCAGGGTTTTGTAGAGAATCCGGACCAATAATTTCGGTTTTTCGCTTGTTATTTCAAAAATAAGTTGTAATTTTGCATCTGTATTACATTATATAGAATCAGAATCATTAAAATTATAAGAAGTTATGAGTGATAGCATAGTAATCATTCCTACATATAATGAGAAGGAAAACATCGAGAAAATCATCCGTGCTGTCTTCGGTCTCGAAAAGCAGTTTGATATCCTCGTTATCGATGACGGAAGTCCTGATGGTACTGCTGCCATTGTTAAGGGCTTGATGGCTAATGAGTTTGCCGGTCGTCTGCATATCCTGGAGCGTTCGGGTAAACTCGGTTTGGGTACAGCCTATATCATGGGCTTCAAATGGTCATTGAAGCAGGGCTATGACTTCATCTTCGAGATGGATGCCGACTTCAGTCATGATCCTAATGATTTGCCTCGTCTCTATGCGGCAACTCACGATGAGGGCTATGATGTGGCTGTAGGCTCAAGATATATTTCGGGTGTTAACGTGGTCAACTGGCCTATCGGACGCGTATTGATGAGCTATTTCGCTTCTAAATACGTACGTATCGTAACCGGATTTAAGGTGAATGATACCACAGCTGGATTCGTCTGCTACCGACGTAAGGTATTGGAAACCATAGATTTGGATGCTATCCGCTTCAAGGGCTATGCTTTCCAGATAGAGATGAAATATACGGCTCATCGAATAGGTTTCAAGATCAAGGAGGTGCCTGTCATCTTTGTTAACCGTCGTGAAGGTGTGAGCAAGATGAGTGGTGGCATCTTTGGTGAGGCTTTCTTTGGCGTGATGCGACTGCGCCTGGATGGCTGGTTTAAGAAATATCCGAAGAAGGATTAATACTCAGTAATCACTACTCAGTAATCAGTAATCACTAATCAGTACTTGGATGGAAATCCAAAAGATAGAAAAAACATACGGGCGTTCGCCACAGGCGGATGCCCTCTTTGATTTGATGGGGAAGAAGTCGGTTCATTCCATTTTTCTCCAGGGTTTGCTGTGCTCTTCGGCTCCGATGTTCTTTGCTTCTTTGCAGGGGAAGATGAGGCGTTCGGTACTCTTCGTGCTGGATGATGCCGATGAAGCAGGCTATTTTTATCACGATCTCACTCAGATGATGGGGCAGGAGAAGGTATTCTTCTTTCCTTCCAGCTATCGGCGTGCCGTGAAATACGGGCAGCGTGATGCTGCGAACGAAATCCTACGTACAGAGGTGCTGGCGCGCCTCTCTTCGGGAGGACATTTTCTGGTAGTCACTTATCCCGATGCACTGGCAGAACTCGTTGTGGCTAAGCAGAATCTGGATGAACGGATTCTGAAACTGGCTACTGGTCAGCAGATAGCCCAGACCGATGTGGTTCATACCCTGCGCGATTTCGAACTCAAAGAAACCGATTATGTTTATGAACCGGGCCAGTTTGCCGTGCGTGGAAGCATCCTCGATGTCTATTCCTACAGCTGCGAATATCCGTTCCGTATCGACTTCTTCGGCGATGAGATTGATACCATCCGTACTTTCGATGTAGAGACCCAGCTCTCGCAGGTGAAGCGCACAGAGATAGAAATCGTGCCCGAACTCGCCCATATCGAAAGTACCAAACAGTGTTTCCTCAATTTTCTCTCCGAAAGTACGCCAGTCGTGGCGAAAGACCTTTCTTTCGTTTGCGACCGCATCGGTCAGATCTATACCGAAGGCTTCTCATCGCAGAGCCTTACCGAGCAGCTGGAGGGAGCTACTGAGGTAGAGGCTGAGCGCATCAGACATGACATGAAGACCGAGCTCAACCTCGTTTCTCCGCTCGATTTCAAGAAGGCAGTAGCGGCTCATCTCCGTATCGAGTTCGGCAAGGTCGCTCCGTCAGAGAGTTCGGCTGTGATACCTTTCAATATCGCTCCACAGCCTCTTTTCCATAAAAATTTCAATTTGCTTTGCCAGACTCTGGAGGATTTCCTGCTCCAGGGTTACACCTTATATATATTGGCAGATAGCCAGAAGCAGCAACAGCGCCTGAAGGATATCTTTGAAAGCGAAGAGCTGAAGCGCTACGCCATCCGTTTTACACCGGTAGACAAGACGCTTCATGAAGGCTTTACTGACCATGACAAGAAGTGCTGTTTCTTTACCGATCATCAGATTTTTGACCGTTTTCATAAATATAACCTGCGCTCAGATAAAGCGAGAGCCGGCAAGATGGCACTCACCATGAAGGAACTGCAGGAGATGGAAGTGGGAGATTTTATCGTGCATGTAGACTTCGGTATCGGCAAGTTCGGCGGTCTGGTTAGGGTTCCTACGGGCAACAGCTATCAGGAAATGATCCGCATCGTCTATACGAACAATGACAAGGTGGATGTTTCTATCCACTCGCTTTATAAAATCAGCAAATATCGCCGCAGCGATACCGGTACTCCGCCTCGCCTGTCTACACTGGGTACAGGTGCCTGGGATAAACTCAAGGACAAAGCTAAGAAGCGAATCAAGGATATTGCGCGCGACCTGATCAAACTCTATGCCCAGCGCCGACGGGAGAAGGGATTCGCCTTCAGTGCCGACAATTATCTGCAGCATACGCTGGAGGCTTCCTTCCTGTATGAAGATACGCCAGACCAGAATAAGGCTACTCAGGAGGTGAAGAAGGATATGGAGAGCGGCAGACCGATGGACCGTCTGGTTTGTGGCGATGTGGGCTTCGGCAAGACTGAGGTCGCCATCCGTGCAGCCTTCAAGGCAGCGTGCGACAGCAAGCAGGTTGCGGTGCTGGTGCCTACTACCGTTCTGGCTTTCCAGCACTATCAGACTTTCAAAAAGCGTCTGGAAGGCATGCCTGTAAGGGTAGACTATCTCAGTAGAGCCCGTACAACGAAGGAAACCAGAGAGGTGCTTGATGCCCTGAAAGAGGGTAAGATTGATATCCTCATAGGTACGCATAAGCTGATATCAAAGACCGTGAAATGGCATGACCTGGGACTGCTCGTCATCGATGAAGAGCAGAAGTTCGGTGTGTCTACCAAAGAGAAACTCCGTCAGCTCAAGGTAAATGTCGATACACTCACGATGAGTGCCACTCCGATTCCGCGAACCCTCCAGTTCTCTCTGATGGGCGCCCGGGATATGAGTATCATGCGCACTCCGCCACCTAACCGTTATCCGATTCATACCGAACTGGTAACGTTTAGTAGTGAAGTTATCTGCGATGCCATCAATTTCGAGATGAGCCGAAACGGACAGGTTTATTTTGTATGCGACAGAATATCCAAGCTTCCGGAGCTCAAGATGCTCATCGAGAAGCATATCCCAGACTGTAGGGTAGCAATCGGTCACGGACAGATGAAGCCTGAGGATTTGGAGAAAATCATCATGGGCTTTATCAATTATGATTATGATGTACTGCTTTCTACCACTATTGTAGAGAACGGTATCGACATTTCCAATGCCAATACGATTATCGTGAGCGATGCTCATCACTTCGGATTGAGTGACCTGCATCAGATGCGTGGACGCGTAGGAAGGAGCAACAAGAAGGCTTTCTGCTATCTGATGGCGCCACCTAAGAGTGCACTTACTCCTGAGGCGCGTCGCCGTCTGGAGGCTCTGGAGACGTTCAGCGAACTGGGTAGCGGCTTCAATCTCGCCATGCAGGACCTGGATATCCGCGGTGCGGGTAATCTGCTGGGCTCTGAGCAGAGCGGTTTTATGGAAGATCTGGGTTATGAAACCTACCAGAAGATTCTCTCTCAGGCAGTCACTGAGTTGAAGAACGAGGAGTTCTGTGACCTTTATCAGGAGAAGATGGATGAAGGCGCCCAGCTTACGGGTGATGATTTCGTTGACGATTGTGGCATAGAGAGCGATTTGGAGATGTATTTCCCTCAGACTTATGTGCCAGGCGACAGCGAGCGTATGCTCCTTTATCGTGAACTGGACCGTCTGGAGAGCGATGAGGAGGTAGAGGCTTACCGCAAACGTATGATAGACCGTTTCGGTCCTGTGCCTCATGAAGCAGACGAACTGATGCATGTGGTAGGTCTGCGTAGGGTAGGCAAGAAGCTAGGTTGCGAGAAGATTATTCTCAAGCAGGGCTATATGCAGATGCAGTTTGTAAGCAATGTAAACAGTCCGTTCTACAGAAGTCAGATGTTTAACCGCATACTCGCTTACGTTACCACTCATATTCAAGATTGTGTTCTGAAGGAAAAATTCAACAAGCGAATGCTTCGAATCAATGATGTGAAGACGGTAGGGCAGGCTGTAAACCTGCTGAATCAGATATCGCAGATTGATTTAGGCAATAAATAGGCAATAAAACAGACGACTGATTTATACTGATTTATACTGAAAAGATATAAATAAGACCATCCTGATAGAATTGGTGTCAGACATGGGGATATAAAAAAACATTGGAATTTCAATACCCCTATTGAATTCCAATGTTTTATTTTTTTGTATAAGTAAAAGATGATGATAAGCGTTTCACAACGCATTTTGAATTTTTCTGTTGCAAAGATACTGTTTTCCGTTATAATAGTGGGGTAATATTTGATATTTTAGGGGGTAATATTTGGTTGATTTATCAAAAATCATACAGAATGTCTCTTTTTGTAACAAATAATACCTATAGGATTAACTGATTTGTTGGACTAAAATAAAAAAATAGTGGAAAAACAGATAAAAAAGTTTTTTATTTCATTTTTTATTTGTACCTTTGTTCAGGCATACAACAATTTTAAACATATATATAGACATGAGACAGAAAAAGTACATCTTAAGCGAGCAGGAACTTCCTACTCAGTGGTACAACATTCAGGCAGATATGCCTAACAAGCCATTGCCACCGTTGAACCCTCAGACTCATCAGCCAATGAATGCTGATGACTTGTCACACGTATTTAATAAGGAGTGCTCAAAGCAGGAACTTGATACAGAGCATGCCTGGATTGACATTCCAGAAGATGTGTTGGAGAAGTACACCTTCTACCGTTCAACACCTCTTGTACGTGCTTATGCCCTTGAGGAGGCACTTGGTACACCAGCGCATATCTACTTCAAGAATGAGAGTACCAACCCGTTAGGTTCTCATAAAATCAATTCAGCCATTCCTCAGTGCTATTACTGTAAGCAGGAGGGTGATACCAACGTCACTACAGAGACAGGTGCAGGTCAGTGGGGTGCAGCCCTTTCTTATGCAGCAAAACTCTACGGCCTGGAGGCAGCAGTTTATCAGGTAAAGATTACCATGCAGCAGAAACCATACCGTTCCAGCATCATGCGTACGTTTGGAGCCACTGTAGAGGGTTCTCCTTCCATGAGTACACGTGCCGGTAAGAATATCATCACACGCGATCCTCATCATCCTGGTTCGCTCGGTACAGCCATCAGTGAGGCTGTTGAGCTGGCTACAACCACACCGGGCTGTAAGTATACGCTGGGTTCTGTGCTCAATCATGTGGCACTTCACCAGACCATCATCGGTCTAGAGGCAGAGAAGCAGATGGCGATGGCAGGTGAGTATCCTGATCAGGTGATTGCTTGTTTCGGTGGTGGTAGTAACTTTGGTGGTATTGCCTTCCCATTCCTCCGTCACAACTTTACAGGCGAGCGCCATACTGAGTTTATTGCTGCAGAGCCAGAGAGCTGTCCTAAGCTGACTCGCGGTAAGTTTGAGTATGATTTCGGTGACGAGGCAGGTTACACTCCATTGCTGCCAATGTTTACTCTGGGTCATGATTTCAAGCCTGCCAACATTCATGCAGGTGGTCTCCGTTATCATGGTGCGGGCATGATTATCTCCCAGCTTCTGAAGGATGGTTACCTGCATGGTGTAGATATCCCTCAGCTGGAGTCATTCAAGGCGGGTATGCTCTTTGCACAGACCGAGGGTATCATTCCTGCTCCAGAGAGCTGCCATGCGATTGCGGCCACTATACGTGAGGCTCTGAAGGCAAAGGAAGAGGGCAAGGAGAAGGTTATCCTGTTCTGCCTCTCAGGCCATGGTCTTATCGATATGCCGTCTTACGATAGCTATATTAATGGCGATTTGCACAATTATTCAGTAAGTGATGAAGAAATCCAGCAGTTCCTCAAGGATGTGCCAAAGGTTGACTAATAGTTAACAGTTAATAGTTTATAGTTTATAGCAAACAGTTGACAATTATTCCTTGCGATATATTGAAATAACGATATCACATATAAAAGAAGCCAGGCTGCGAAAAGCAACCTGGCTTTTTATTTAGAGATTCTATTCTCTTTTTTTAGAAATTCTATTCTCAGTTCGAGACTTCTATCTTTCATTAGAAGTTCAACCACTCTTCGATAGCCTTAGCGATGACATCGAAGCTTGTGGTAGGCTCGAAACGGGCAACAACCTGACCTTTCTTGTTAACGAGGAACTTGGTAAAGTTCCACTTGATATCAGCACTCTCCTTGTAGTTAGGATCAGCCTCGCTCAACATCTTGTCGAGAACAGGGTAGAGAGGATGACTCTCGTCCCAACCAGCAAAGCCCTTACATTCTTTCAAGAATTTGAAGAGAGGGGCAGCATCGTCTCCGTTTACCTTGATCTTCTTGTAGCGCTGGAACTCTGTGCCGTATGTAAGCTTGCAGAACTGATGAATGCTTTCATCAGTACCAGGGGCTTGCTGACCAAACTGGTTGCAAGGGAAATCAAGTATTTCGAAACCCTGAGCATGATAAGTCTCATAAAGTTTCTCCAGTTCCTCATACTGAGGTGTGAAACCACACTTTGTGGCGGTGTTGACGATGAGCAGCACTTCGTTGGCATACTCCTTGAGGGAAACATCCTTTCCCTTTCTGTCTTTAACAGAAAATTCGTAAACAGTTCTCATTTTTTTTATCTTTATGTATGTGTTATCTATATTTCAGATCTCAACTTATATGATCTAGAGTGCAAAGATACTACTTTTCTCTTAGAATACTTCAATAGTTTTTTTAAAAATTCTAAAAATCGAACAAAATCATAGATGAATGAATAAGCATATCATATATAATAATGTATTGAAAAGAAGATGTGTGTAGAATGAGGGACTACATGTAATCAGCATCAGGCTGCATGAAAATAAAAAATGCAGGATTTTCACAAACCCTGCATTCCTTTTTCTGTTCCTCTTTTTCCTCAAAAAAACAAAGAAAAAGAGGTTTACGATTAATCTATCATTTAACTTTTCTAAGAACTTGTTGCAAAGATACTACATTTTCTTGTAACACCAAACTTTTTCTCAGTTTTTTTTCAGTAAAAAGGGAAAATTAATCAAATACCCCCCCCATTTTTATACTTTTTTGCAATATTCGGTTAAAAAATAAGGCAAAACGGCTCAATTTTATGACTATTCTGCTTTTTTCCTTGCTTGAACGTTTTGCTGTGTACGATAACAAAGAAGGCTGTGCCCGACAACAACTGAAGATATGTTCTGTATATGTATTACTTTTTTGTCAATACAGATAAAAGCAGCCATCAGTAATGATGACTGCTTTCATCTGTAATTATGCGGGCTATCCCTGCGTTCTGTTTCGGTATTCAGTAGGCACGATACCCGTTTCTTTCTTGAATACCTTCGAGAAATACTTAGGGTCGGTGAAACCTACTGCGAAGGAGATACTGGTCAGAGTATTGTCTGTATTGCGCAACATCTCGCATGCCTTCTTGATACGTATATGGCGAACGAAGTCTACCG
>CAVHWE010000037.1:0-15747 GCA_963639495.1 bacterium
GCGAAAGATTATATGATACAGTCAATGACAGGCTTCGGAAAAGCTACCGCGGCCTTTAAAACAAAGAAGATTAATGTAGAGATAAAGTCATTAAATAGCAAGACGCTTGACCTCTCTACTCGTATTGCTCCGCTCTATAGAGAGAAGGAGATGGAAATCCGTCAGTATATCTCTAAAAATCTAGAAAGAGGCAAGGTTGACTTCGCCATCTGGATTGATAAGGATGCTACTACAGATGCCACTCCTATCAACGCGGCGCTTGTACAGAATTATTACCAGCAAATCAAGAAGATTTCGGCTGAAACAGGCATTCCTGAGCCAACCGACTGGTACAGCACCTTGTTGCGTCTTCCTGATGTAACAACGAAGACGGATGTTGAAGAATTGAGCGATGAGGAGTGGGAAGTGGCAAAAAATGCAATTTGCGAGGCTGTAGACCATCTCGTAGCCTTCCGCAAGCAGGAAGGAGCTGCTCTCCAGAAGAAATTCACAGAGAAGGTGGATAACATTCAGGCGCTCCTTGCCAGCATCGAACCATACGAGAAGGCTCGCGTGGAGAAGATCAGACAGAACATCGTCAGCGGTCTGCAGCAGATTCCGAATGTGGATTACGACAAGAACCGCCTGGAGCAGGAACTCATCTACTACATCGAGAAGCTCGACATCAGTGAGGAGAAGCAGCGCCTTGCCAACCACCTGAAGTATTTCCGCGAGACCATGAATGAGGAAGGTCATGGTGTAGGAAAGAAACTCGGTTTCATAGCACAGGAAATGGGACGCGAAATCAACACCACCGGCTCTAAGAGCAACCAGGCTGAGATGCAAAACATCGTGGTGAAGATGAAGGACGAACTGGAGCAGATCAAGGAGCAGGTGCTGAACGCCCTCTAAACAAGAGACAGACACCTTCTCTCTCCCCAAGAGCCGCCTCAAAAGCCCCCTCAAGTGGCGTTTTTGAAAGCCTCGCCCCCGTTCCAGGCGATTCCATCGCCTGTCCAAAAAGCCCCCTTATCAAACAGCAAATAAAGAAAAGAAGAAGAAAAAATGAAGAACGGATTGTTAATTTTCAGCGCCCCATCGGGCAGCGGTAAGAGCACAATAGTAAACTGGCTGATGAAAGAGCACCCGGAATTGAAGCTGGCTTTCTCTATCAGCTGCACCTCTCGTGCTCCGCGCGGTACAGAACAGAATGGCGTAGAGTATTTCTTCCTCTCTCCTGAGGAATTCAAGGCTAAGATTGAGGCTGACGAGTTTCTGGAGTATGAGGAGGTTTACCAGGATAGATTCTACGGCACCCTGAAGTCACAGGTAGAAAACCAGCTTGCCAAGGGCGAGTCGGTGATTTTCGATGTTGACGTGAAGGGTGGTGTGAACATCAAGAAGTTTTATGGCGAACGTGCCTTGAGCATCTTTGTGCAGCCTCCTTCGGTAGAGGAATTACGCCGCCGTCTGGTTGGCAGAAATACTGATGCCCCAGAGGTTATCGAGCAGCGCCTTGCCAAGGCAAGCTATGAGCTGACCTTTGCCCCTCAGTTTGACCACGTGGTCGTTAACGATGACCTGGAGAAGGCTCAGCAGGAGGTTTACCAGCTCGTCAAGGCCTTTCTAGATGCAGAGTAGAAATGAAGAAGGTAGGAATCTTTGGCGGTAGCTTCAACCCTATCCATACGGGCCATATCTCATTGGCGAAGAGCCTTTGCGAGAAGGCCTGCCTGGACGAGGTGTGGTTCATGGTCTCTCCCATGAACCCATTCAAGAAGACCGCTACCGACTTGCTCGACGACCACCTGCGCCTGGAAATGGTAGAGAAGGCGCTGGAGCACGAGCCACAACTGAAGGCATGCGACTATGAGTTCCGCCTGCCTAAGCCATCTTATACCTGGCATACGCTGCAAGCCATCAGTAAGGATTACCCGGAAAATGAGTTCACCCTGCTGATCGGTGGCGACAACTGGGCAGCTTTCGACAAGTGGTACCACCACGACGACATCCTAGCCCACTATCCCATCGTGGTTTATCCGCGCCAGGGAGCCTGCATAGGCAATGTGCCTGAAGGCGTTACCATCGTAGAAACTCCACTGCTCAACATCAGCAGCACGGAAATCAGAAAGCGTATCAAAGAGGAGGAAAGCATCAGGGGAATGGTGCCGGAATGCATCGAACAACTGGCTGTCAGAAACTACAGGCAGCTCTAGCCATCCCTCTCTCCGAAATCGCTTAAAATCATATTTAAACAACAAACAGCAAAAAATGAGTTGGAAAGAAATCATTAAGAAGTGTCTGAACGTGGCTTCTGCGCCGATTCGCAGAAATGCCAACTTCTTTGTGTTCATGTACCTGCTGGGCATGATCAGTTCTATCGTGACTACACCAGCCAAGGGGACTTTATACGACAACCTGTTCCTGGAACTCTTTGTCGACCTCTATGTTGTGTGTGCCGTTGTCGCCATCTTCCCAAAGAAGGTGCGCTGGTGCCTGCGTGCCGTACTATACCTTATATTATATAGTACAGCTGCCGCCGACACCTATTGCTACGTGAACTTCGGCTCTACGCTCAACCCTTCTATGCTGATGCTGGTGGGCGAAACCAACAGTTCGGAGGCTAGCAGTTTCCTCTCAGCCCTCATCTCTGCCGAGGTTCTCTTCAGTAGCGTGGGCTGGATTCTGCTTCTGGCTCTCATCCAGATTCTTATCGCCATCTTCCGCAAGCAACTCATCAAGCTATACGTTTTTCTCGTAACCGTACTGGAGTTGGCTTCGGTCAAGAAACGGCTGATGGCTATCCCCCGCATGACAGCAGCCATGCCTGCCAGCTTCGGAATCCTATGCCTCATCATCCTCATCGCAGGATGCTGCACCTCCTGGCACAACAAGATGGCTTACCATAAACTCATGAACGGAAGTACGATAGGCGAAGTAGAGCATATCCTGACTGAGAAGGATCATGCTGTACTCTATCTGCCAATCTACCGACTCCAATTCAGTATCTATGCCAACCAGCTGGCTGCGCATCAGATTACCCAACTCATTCATGCTGCCCACGAAGTGAAGGTTGACAGCTGCAGCTACCGTTCGCCAAACATCGTACTGATTATCGGCGAAAGCTTCGGCCGCCATCATTCCCAGCAGTACGGCTATTTCATGGATACCACTCCACAACAGGTAGCCCTGGAGAAATCGCGCAAGCTCACCAAGTTTACCGATGTGGTAACCTGCTGGAACCTGACCAGTTTCGTCTTCAAGAACATGCTCTCTACCCATGTGGTAGGCGAGAAAGGCGAATGGTGCGACTATCCGCTCTTCCCTGAAGTGTTCCGAAAGGCAGGCTACAACGTAACCTTCATCACCAACGAATTCCTGCCACAGGCAAAGGAGGCGGTTTACGACTTCAGCGGCGGTTTCTTCCTGAATAACCCGGAGTTGAGCAAGCTCCAGTTTGACCACCGCAACACCCAGCTCCACGACCTGGACGACGGACTGCTGCAGGATTACGACGACAGTCTGAAGAACTTCCAGAAGGAGCACAACCTCACCATCTTCCACCTGATGGGACAGCATGTTAACTATAAGCAGCGCTACCGCACGAAGCAAGCCCGGTTCTGGGCAAGCAGTTACGAAGACAAGCGCCCTGAACTGACCAATGCCCAGCGCAAGATGCTGAGTCATTACGATAACGCCACCCTCTACAACGACTCTATCGTAGCCCAGATTGTGAAGCGGTTCCAGAAGCAGGATGCCATCGTTATCTACGTGCCCGATCACGGCGAGGAATGCTACGAAGAGAACCGTGGCTTCATCTGCCGTAACCACTCTGCAGAAATCGACTGGCCGCTGGCTCACTATGAGTTTGAAATTCCGTTCTGGATATACTGTTCGTCAAAATATATCAGGAACCATCGCGATATCTACCGTCAGATACGCAAGGCCAAGGATAAGCGTTTCATGACCGATGCCCTGCCTCATCTCCTGCTATATCTGGCTGGCATTGAGACACCTACCTATAAGGAGGAATATAACATCCTGAGTCCGAAATATGACGAGATGCGACCACGTATCCTCAAGAATTCTGCCGACTACGACAAACTTCGTGATGCGCATCTGGAAAAGATAAAAAAGGAAGAAAGTAAAAAGAAAAAACAATAAAGAAAGGAGAAACTGATTATGAATAGTGCTATTCTATCACGCCCGGCATGCAATGCCCTGAGAGGACTCGCCATCATCGGCATCTTCATGCATAACTACTGCCATTGGCTGGGACCTATCGTCAAGGAGAACGAGTATCAGTACTTTCAGCACAATGTTGACTGGCTGAACCAGGTAATGGTCAATATGGACCTCAACCTGCCTGTACATCTGCTCTCGTTCTTCGGTCATTACGGTGTGCCCGTATTCCTCTTCCTAAGTGCTTACGGACTGGTAATGAAATATGAGGCAAAACCTCATCTCTCTACCGAACAGCAGACCAGAATGTATAACATATCGGGCAAGAAACTTACAGGAAGCATCAACTGGCGTGAACCGCTCCACTTTATCCGCTATCACTATCTGAAGCTCTTCAAGATGATGATAGTAGGTTTCGTGGCATTCACGATGGTTGACTACATCACGCAGGGTCCTCACCACTATCAGGTACTGGATATCATATCGATGTTGGGCATGTTCAACAATGTGCTGGAGAATCCCGACAGAATCATCTGGCCGGGTCCGTACTGGTTCTTCGGTCTGATGCTGCAACTCTACATCATCTATCGTCTGCTGCTCTATCGCCGCCATTGGGGATGGACCGTAGGATTGATGGCCATCTGCATCGGCATCCAGCTTCTCCTGGGCTTTGACAATCCTGAGAGTGAAGTGATGAACCGCTACCGCTACAACTTTATGGGCGGCATACTGCCATTCGGTCTGGGCATCCTCTATGCCAGATATGGCGAAAAGATACTCATGACGTTCCATTCGCCTATCACTAATTTCTTTGGCTGCATCTTCTGTCTGTCGCTTATCTTCAGTCTGAGCGGCAGCATGGTTGGCTGGACCTTCGTGCCTTTCTTCTTCTGTCTGTTGAGTGTATTGGTAGCCGACCTTCTTCAGAATATCAGCTGGTTATCAGGCGTTTACAAGGTATTAGAGTGGATAGGCAGCATCTCCGCCGCTCTCTTCGTATGCCACCCTATCACCCGCAAGATATTCATCCCTATCAGCCGTCAGGGCGACATCTATGCCGGCCTGCTCCTCTACATCATATCGAGCATCTGCCTGGCTTGGCTCTTCACCCAACTGATGAAGAAGATTCCAAACCCGAAGCCCTAACCCTCTCTTCAATAGGAAGAAGGAAGGACAAAGGAAAAAGCAAGCGCGCCCCCGTTCCAGGCGATTCCATCGCCTGTCCCCCATAATAAATAAAAAAAGAAAACCCAGCATGAATTGGAAGATTAAAGATATAGAACTGGCGAATATTAGCCGGTTTCGCGGCGAGTTGATGGGAGCAGCCATGCTGTTCATCATCCTCTTTCATGTGGGATTGCCTAGAGAAGATGCCTTTTTCGGGCTTCGCAGAATGGGCAATGTCGGTGTAGACATGTTCCTCTTTCTCAGCGGAATAGGTCTCTGGTTCTCGTGGATGAAGAATTCTTCTGCCAAGCATTTCTTCATCCGCCGTTATCTGCGCATCTACCCTACCTGGCTCATCATAGCCTGCCTCTTCTATATCCCGGCTTTCCAGGGCGGAAGCACCTGGAACTGGATCTATCTCTTTGGCGAGATAACCATCAACTGGGGGTTCTGGCTGCATGATGAGCTCAACTTCTGGTACATCCCGGCTACGATGATGCTCTATCTCTTTGCCCCTGCCTATATGGAACTCATCAAGCGCCATCCTATCTACCGCTGGCTGCCGGTGGTGATGATTATGTGGTGCATCCTGGTACAATATGTTACCCCGATACATCAGGCTGTAGGACATCTGGAGATTTTCTGGAGCCGCGTGCCTATCTTCTTCATCGGCATCAACATGGGTGAGATGGTAAGACAGAAACAGACGCTCGACGGCGCTTCGATATGGATGATATGGCTCATGTTCCTGATGACGCTGCTGGCGAGCATCTTCCTGGAACAGGAGAAGCACGGCATGTTTCCGCTCTTCCTGGAACGCATGCTCTATATCCCGCTCACCATCACCAGCATCCTGCTGCTGAACCGCATCTTCCGCCGCACACCGGGCTGGTTTAACAGGGGTTTCATGTTTGTGGGAGCGCTGAGCCTGGAGTGTTATCTGCTCCATATCCACTTCGTGCTGAAATACATAGAGCCTCATCACATGGGCTATTGGCCTACCTTCTTCATCTGCATAGGCATCACCCTGCCGGCAGCGTGGATTCTGAGCAAGATAGCCGGATGGATTTCTAAAGAATTAGCTAAGTTTATCAAGTAAAAAAGAATTTATTAAGAAAATAGGAGTTTTATGAACGAGAATAAATTGGAAGACAGCAAAGGTTTTGCAGCGCTGCTGCGACTGGTTCGCCCGAAGCAATGGATCAAGAATGGTTTTATCTTCTTACCGCTGTTTTTTGGCGGCGCCCTGTTGCATACAGATGCCCTGCTGGCGGGTCTGATTACTTTCTTCGCCTACAGTTTTGCCGCATCAAGCATCTATTGTTTCAACGATATCTATGATGTAGAGGCCGACCGCCGCCACCCTGTCAAGTGCCATCGTCCGATAGCATCGGGGGCTGTAAGCATCAAGCAGGCATACGGACTGATGTTCCTCATGTTTGCCCTCTCTATGGGTGTATGCAGTCTGCTCGAATCATGGGAGACGATGGGAATCATCATCTTCTATTGGCTTCTGAATCTCGGCTACTGCGCCAAATTCAAGCAATATGCCATCATCGATGTGTGTATCGTGGCTTTCGGTTTCGTACTTCGTCTGCTGGCAGGTGGTGTCGCTACGGGCATCGTACTCAGTAAGTGGATTGTGCTGATGACCTTCCTCATCACCCTCTTCATGAGTTTTGCCAAGCGCCGCGATGATGTACTGCGCATGGAGAAGACGGGCGAGGCTCCCCGCAAGAATACCATCCGCTACAACCTCACTTTCATCAACCAGGCTATCACGATTACGGCTTCCGTAACCCTGGTATGTTACATCATGTATACGGTGAGTCCGGAGGTGATTGATAATTTCCATACCGATTATCTCTATCTTACGAGTGTCTTTGTGCTGGTTGGTTTGCTGAGATACATCCAGATAGCCGTGGTAGACCAGAAGAGTGGTGACCCTACGAAGATTATCCTGCGCGACCGCATCACCCAGTTTATCGTGCTTGCCTGGCTGCTCTCCTTCCTGATCCTTATTTATATCGTATAAGAAAATGAAGAAAAAATTATATTGTTTCGATTTCGACGGAACGCTGACAACAAGCGATACGCTGCTGGAATTCATCAGATATGCCAAGGGTACCGGTCGCTTTCTTATGGTTTTCCTGATGTACAGTCCGCTCCTGGTACTGATGAAGTTGCATCTTTTTCCGAACTGGAAGGCGAAGCAACTCATCTTCACCCATCTTTTTGCCGGCATGCGTATAGAGAAGTTTGATGCGCTCTGCCGCGATTTTGCCGAAGAATACCAACATCTGTTGCGCCCCAAGGGTGTTACGCTGGTACACGAAGCCCTGGTTGCCGGTGCTCAGGTTTTCATCGTGAGTGCCAGCATCGACAACTGGGTTCGCCCGTTCTTTAAAGTTCGCGGCCTAGATGGAGTTAAGGTTTTAGGCACCCAGATAGAAGTGATTGACGGCAGACTTACCGGCAAATTCAAGAGCAACAATTGCTATGGCGAAGAAAAGGTGCATCGCATCACAGAGGCACTTTCAGCATCCCCATCTGCCACCTCTCCAGCATCCACCTCCTCTCCCGCATCCGCTTCCTTCGACCGCTCCCAATACGAGATAGAAGCATTCGGTGATAGCCGTGGCGACAAGGAGATGCTTGCCTTCGCCGACAAAGGTCATTACAAGCCCTTCAGATAAAACGTGGTTATTAGCCCGAAATCAAGTGAACAGGTCATCCATTGTGATTTGTACTTGAGCCAAGGCCGCATACTGTGTAAGGCGCACGCCAAAAGTAGTAATCATCGTTGGGATAATGCCACTTTTTATCCCTGTTTCTGCCACGAAATCAGCCATACGATTACGAATGCGCATATCCTCCTCCTTAGTGATCGTGTAAGGCATCTGCGAATACTTGATTTCACATAGATTCACGAGATTATCGGCACGTTCTATCAGCAAGTCGATTTGCGCAGCTGGCTTTGAAACCTTACTTCGCCAAGAATAATACTCGGTATGGATTTGGTCTATACCTAAGAAATGCTTGATTTGAGGAATATGCAACATGCAAACTCGCTCAAAAGCCAATCCATACCAAGTATTTTGACGAGGTTTGCCCATCAAGTGAGTCCAATATCCCGTGTCCGTCGTACCAGGATGGCAAAACGTCATATAAAATAATGTATAGAGGTCGGTGAGCTGAAAGATTTGATCTTTCTGCTTTATCTTCTTATCCCTGGTATTATACCCTCTTACGAAATCGCAATTTATCAATTCACTAAGAACCTTTGTCAAGGTTCCACCCGATTTCAGCTTCAATTTCTCCGTGATTTCCTTTCGGGTCATACCTTGTCTGCATGAGGCAAGTGCCTCTATGACACGCATATAGACCTCAGAATTTCTAAACAAGGACGAATAAAGTCTTCCATATTCTCGCTTCAGCTCAGCGTGGGATGAGAAAAACAATCTGTCGACATTCCCTTCCACACCTTGCTTTTTATCCAACAAACTGAGATAATAAGGCACCCCACCCAGGATGCTATATATCTGAAGGATAGAAATGCGAGTCCATGAGAATCCATAAGCTTGCAGCATCAGTTCCGTCTCACGAAGAGTAAAAGGAGCAAGATACATCTCGTGCGTTATCCTATTATGAAGCCCACCATGACTATCTATCAGATTGGCAATCATCCATGACGTGGCACTCCCACAAACGATAAGCATGATTTCACTTTGGTAAGCAGCCCATCCGTTCCAAAAGTGTTCAAAAGCCTGTTGGAAACCAGATTTCGGCGTATCCAAGCATGGTAGTTCATCGATAAAAACAACGAGTCGTTCTCCTTTCATTTTTGCCTTTAACAACTGTTTCAATGCCTCAAAAGCCTCTGTCCAATTCGTAGGAATAGGCTGTTTGGCATCTCCATATTCTCTCAGCGCAAACCCGAAATTAGAGAGTTGCGCCTCAGCTGGTGCCTCTATAGACCCAGACATATCAAAGGCGAACTTATCACGGAAGAGATTTCTCACTAGATAAGTCTTGCCGATACGACGCCTGCCATATACAGCCACAAACTCAGCTTTGCCAGAATGATAATATTCTGTCAACAGCTCGATTTCTTTCTTTCGTCCGATAATTTGCTCCATACCTTTTTAATCTAACTTTAATGATGGTGCAAATATAAGATAATTATCCGAGAAAAGCAAGGATTCTTTAGCCAAATCGATGAATTTTAACTCGATTTGGCTAAAGAATAGGGTATACAATAGCCAAATCGAGCTATTTTCCTTCGATTTGGCTATAGAATATCTTGTAGATGCCTTTCTATTTTATCCTTTCGCCCGCTCCCAATACGAGATAAAAGCATTCGGTGATAGCCGTGGCGATAAGGAAATGTCGCGCCGGTAAGGGTAAAAGCTTTAGTGAGTAGGTAGTAAACTAAATATAGGAAACTACAGGCTGTATCGGGTTACTGATATGGCTGCATCGGGTTACGGATATGGCTGCGCTGGGTTACGGATATGGCTGCGCTGGGTTACGGATATGGCTGCGCTGGGTTACGAATATGGCTGCATCGGGTTACAGATATTACTGCGTAAGCTAACGGAGACGTATCTGTAAGCTTATCGAGACGTCTGCATCAGCTAACTGAGACGTCTGAACTCGCTTACTGAACTACCTGAATTGTCTTACTGAACTACTTGAGTTGCTTGATTGAACCACTTGAGTTGCTTGACTGAACCACTTGAGTTGCTTGACAGTAGAATGATACAGCTACCCAGCTACCTTTGGAAATTTTAACTGAAGTTTCGCAAGTTTTACCCCACACGCCCTTTCAGGGCGGGTGGGTGTGATACTTGAGTATTGAATGATTAAACAGGATTAATCAAGATGGCATCTCGATGCTTCATCCATTAAAACAACGAGGGCTGCAAACGGTATTGTTACCATTTGCAGCCCTTACTTATATTAGTATCAGAAGCGTAAAATTACACTCCCTGACCTGGGTAGTTCGGATCATTCGAGCCGAAGCCTGGTCCCCAACTTTCCCATTCTTCTTGCGATATTCCACCTCCGGTACTTCCTCCACCGGTTTCTTCTCCACTTCCTGCCAGGATGCAAGGTGTATTCATTTCTATTACCTGAATTGCAGGTGATATATACTCTTTCTTTTTCATAATTCCTTGCTTATTAATTATTTAACACTAAATTTCTTTCCATTCTTGATATAGATGCCCTGGCGAGGTGTTCCCATTACGCGCTGGCCATCTAAGGTATAGATGGCTGATGAACCAGTCTGTTTGCCATCTCCTAAGCTGATGATGCGGATACCTGTAGTAGAACTGTCATCAGGCAAACCGATGCTGAACAGCATGGTACGTGAAGAAGCCGACTGCGATGGCTGGACGTTCAGATACATGCGATAAGGAGACAAATCACCTGTGTGGATACCAAACTTACCATCTTCACGGAAACTGTAGCTTCCTTCTGCCATAGGAGTGGTAGTATAAACACCACCTATTGAGGCATTTGTCAGTTCATGGCAGATAGTCATAAAACCACTCTTACCATCCCAGTCTCTCAAAGTCAGCGACTTGGCTGCTGGATTTGCAAAGAAGTCAGCATTGTACTCTACATTCTGAGCCGTTGCAACCAAATTCTGAGCTGTGCCCTCAGCACCAAGCTTAACAATCATTGGTGTACCAGCCTTGATGACAGACTGCTCATCGAGCATAAGAACGAATTTCAATACACTTGCATCATTTGTAGGCATGTGAATCATCATATCTCCTACCGGATAGCATTTCTCTGCACCAGTAACATCAGCTACATTGATATCAAAAGGAAGGCAGAGTGTTACATAACCCGTCTGTCCCTCATTGAGCTGACGGCTATACTGAAGGTCCTTTACCGTGAACTCAGCCTTGGTGTTGATGGTTGTAGCATCGGTAAGGGCCAGTTTCTCGACATAGAACTTGCCATCTGTTGACTTTGTTGCCTCCAGTGTACCATCTTCATCTGCTACATACTTATGAAGAGTGCAGCTCTCGTTACGGCAGCCCTTGTGGTAAATGTGCTTGTCGGCATCAAACTCTACTCCTTCAATGTCATCATGATATGTGATAGACTTCAGAGTAGGATCATTACCATACTTAGTAAACTTGTCATCTTTATAACAATAATCGTAAGCTGCAAAGTATACTGTATTGCCCTCTGCGGCTGTCAAAACAGGATAAGCATCTGCTTCAGTGTCAGAGAGTTTCTGATACCAAGCCAGTTCACCTTCTGATTTGCTTCCGTTGAGCAGGTAAGCCACTTCGCCGCTGTTCAGCTGCTCTGCGGTGAATGCTTTGATCACGTCAGCTTCATTCTTACCTTCAGGATAGGTCAAAAAGCCTTGTCCGATAGCCTTTACGGCACCATCTGTCTGCTCAGTTTTATTGATGGTCAGCTTAGCACTGCTGTTGTATGCCAAGATGCCAGAAGCGGTGCTGGAGGATCGGTTAATGAATCCAACAAGGAGACCGACACGCTTTGTATTAGAAGTAGCAGTAACATTACCAGTGCCAAGCACATTGTTCAGATTGCATTTATCATCAGCATATCCTATCAAGTTTCCGACACTATAAGTTCCCATTATATTGCCATAGTTAGCACTGTTCTGAATGGTTCCAGAGGCAAGATATCCAACCATGCCACCAACCTGACTGTTCGTGCCTGTTACAGCACCATAATTAGCGCATGAAGTGATGGAATTGGCGGAACTCCTATAGCAACCTATTATACCTCCTACAGTGATTGTACCATTCACCATTGCATGGTTTTCACAGTTGCTGATGTTGCCCAATGCATATCCTGCTATTCCGCCAACTCTTCCTTTTCCTATTACCGAACAGTTAGCCAAGGTCTTGATATTTTCAATCACACAAGAACCTGCACATCCTGCCAAAATACCAGTATAATCACCAGAACTATTTACCTTCGCATTATTGAAAGTGATGTTCTTGATGCTGCCCTTTTCTGCATAGCCGAAGAAACCGGTATTATCAGAAGTGGCATTGATGTAGAGATTACTGATGGTCTTCCCGTTGCCATCGAATGTTCCTTGATACTTATTACCAAAGTTACCGATAGGAGTCCAGCTGAGCTCTGCTACCTGCTTTTCAGTATCAGCCTTATGGCATATAGTGCTCATATCAATTTCTTTCACATCATCGGCAATCTTTGCACATGCGCTAGGGTGACCTTCATTCACGTAGTCACGGAACCACGCCAGATGCTCTGCCGTCTTCAGCACAAATGGTTCCGCCTCGGTTCCTTTACCAATCATACCTGCTGGCAATTCATAATCAATACCATTCAGTTTTACATTGAGCTTGACTTCGCCTTCGATGGCATTGCCATCTAATTCTCGTGCACCGATATAATATGTGGTGCCTTTCGTTACAGTATAGGTGATTTTGAAGTCACTGCCATTGACATCATCATTATAAGTCAAGTAAGATGCAGCCGTACGGCTCTCCCACAGGGTACCATAGGTATCTTTACCGTTGCTGTTTGCCCTCACCTCCAATGTGCCATCTTCTGGAGCTGTATATTTATAAAGGTTGTAACCACTGATTTCTTTCCTATCGCCAAATACCTTTCCGATTGTTATGGTATTGTTGCCCAATTTCAGGAAAGGAATTTCCTGCAGACATTTCTTGCACTTGTCGTTCTCATCATATTCATGTCCGGTAGCTGATAATACTACAAGACTGCTCACCATTTGTGTCATCTGCTCGTTCGAGAAAGACTTATGACAAAGATTACATTCCCAATATTCGATGTTACCATCTGTGGTGCAGGTAGCAGCCACGAATTTGTGATGTTTGGGACTATCGCCATGCTTAAACGTAAATGTGCCCTCTTGTGCAGGCTTGGTATTGATAAATGTACCTGTACCTTCCAACTCGCCTAAACAATTCATAGTCACAGGACTATCCGAATACACCTTATTCGTAGAGCCAAGTAAAGGATAATTGTCGGTGTTCAGATTTTGCCCCCATTTTGCACTTCCTGAGGCATTTCCCTGGAGTATAAAAGCAACCAATCCGCTCTTCAACTGTTCTGCAGAAAATGCCTTTATCTTTTCAGCAGATGTCAATGAGCCTCCTCCGATAGCCTTGACAGCTTCACCTGTCTGCTCAGCTCCATTGATGGTAAGCTTCGCGCTGCCGTTGTATGCCAGGATGCCAGAAGCGGTGCTGGAGGAATTCTCTATGTTTCCAACAAGGAGACCGGCAGGATCACTAGAAGTAGCAGTTACGTTACCAGTGCCAAGCACATTGTTCAGATTGCAACTTTGAGCATTTCCTATCAAGTTTCCGACATATGAAGTTCCCGTTACATTGCCATAGTTAGCACTATTTTGAATGGTTCCTGAGCCAAAATATCCAACCATGCCACCAGCGCGGGTTAACGTACTAGTTATAACACCATAATTAGCGCATGAAGAGATGGAAGTGCCGGAACCTTCTGAGCTACCAGCAATACCTCCTACAGAATCTGCACCCTTCACTTCTGCATGGTTTTCGCAGTTGATGATTTTGCTGTCCTTTGCTATTCCTGCTATTCCGCCAACGTTTTCTATTCCTTCACACGAACAGTTAACCAAGATCTTGATATTTTCAATAGAACAGCATGCTTTTCCTGCCAAAATTCCAGTATTATAGTTACCAGTACTCTTCACCTTCGCATTGTCGAAAGTGATGTTCTTGATACTGCCAGCATCAGCATAGCTGAAGAAAGCGACGAAAGCGACATAACCAGAGGTGGCATTGATGTAGAGATTTCTGATGGTCTTTCCGTCGCCATCAAATGTACCTTGATACGTATTGCTATAACCGATAGGAGTCCAACTGACTTCTTCAGTATACTTGGTGCCATCAGCCGCATGGCAGAACTCAGACAAGTCGATATCAGCAGTCAGCTTGGCTGATGCTTTTACGTTGCCTTTATTCACCTGGTCACGGAACCACGCCAGTTCGGCAGCTGTGGATATCTTATAAGGATTGTCTACTTTGCCATTACCACTGGCAGGTCGCTTCGGTGTTTGTGCCCATGCCCCCCCATAAGGCATGAGAATAGCCATCACGAGCAGCAGCATCGTGACGAGCCGATTCGATTTGTGTAATTGTTTCTTTTCCATACACGTTTTGTTATAAATAATTAATGTTAATATTTTTTCTTATATATCTGCTTACCAATTTATCGCAAAGATAAGGAGCTTTCCTCTATGATGGGATAGGCTTCGCCATCATGCCCATTGGTTCATCAGAACGAAGATCATTCCTAGAAACATAAGAGGCTTGCCTGTATGATGAACAGGTATGCCGGACAGCAATCCGGCATGGCTCCAATCTCGCAATCATGCCGCAAATATACAAAAAATAATTGAAATAAGGTGTCGCATTCCCCTGCCTAGGTGTCGCATTGCTATCATTTAGGTGTCGCATTGGTGGGGGAATGCGACACCTGAAAGGGGCTATTCCCGATAAAAATGTCTCTTTTCTCTTGTATTTTTCAAAAATTAACAATTTCTGCTTTCAATCATCCAAAGCTGCATTTGTAGCCGGATAGTCACTCTCTTCCGCCTCTCAGAGTCTCCTGAAAGTCCGTTTTGCGTGATGCCAATAATACGAAAAAAGGGGCAGCATGTTCGTTCTACTGTCCCTAGATGTAACCTTAGTGAAGCCTGTAATGAATCATTTTATCGCACCCTTTAGAAAGATATAATTGTAAAGATTATGTATCTTTTTGGTGTTTATATACGCTTCCAAAAATACAGCTCAACTACCCATGTACGGCGAAACGCCGTATCAAGTATATCAACTCGCTGATTTACAATATATTGCTTACTCGATTTTGCATATAGTTTAAGTACAAACTGAAGGTCCGTTTCAAAAAGATTTTGAGAATCCGGGGGATTTTAGGCAAAAAGATTTTGAGGAAAAGAATATTTTTTGTAAATTTGCCCCCAATTGTAACATCAACAAATAAAGATTTTGAAGATATTCAATATGAAACAAAGGAATACAGACATCGACTGGATAAGAGCCATCCTCATCATTCTCATGATATTGATTCATATCGTGAGCTTCGGCAACGCATCCCCCCAGCTCAAGGCAGGCATCCTCTCGTTCATGATGCCTACCTTCCTCATCATCACGGGCTATCTTGTGAATATCGGGAAAAAACCAAAAGAGATGGGAAGGTACCTGATGTATCTTGCTTTGCCTTACGTCATCATGGTTACCGGGTTTTCTGTACTTTCCTATTTCATGCCGGTGAGAGATGGCATCACGGAACTGTCACTCTCTCAGATTTGCGAGAAGATATTCGTTACTTCCATCGGTCCCTATTGGTTCATCCAGACCATGATTA
>CAVHWE010000038.1:0-15477 GCA_963639495.1 bacterium
TATTATATATATAATTAATTAATAATCAATAAGTTATATAACATAAAGAAGTAAAGAAGAAGGACAAACTAAAGATGCATACCCTCTTAAAATTAATTGGAAGAACTGGAATCTGGAAGATTCAGCAGGTTAACTGGAACGCTAGAATTTTATTAACTATCTGATAATGAGCATTCTAGAAGAAAAGAAAGCGTTCCCGTTCCAGGAAAATCCCTTTTCTCTAGAAGGCAAGACCTATCCATTTGCTTTTCCACTTAAATACTCTCTTCGATTATGCATGTAACTGAAACCACAAGGATTAGATAAAAAACAGATAAATTTCCTTTTCAAAAGAAAATAATTGCCAATTTCTTTCCTTTTTAGAAGGAAAGTTTGTATCTTTGCAACAGAGTGTAGGTATCTACATATTAACAACAGAGCCCACTTTAAAATATTTCTGTATAGACAAGCAAATTATTAGAAATATCATCATAGACTGTAGATAAATGCAGAGGATGACACATAAGAGAATCAGAATTTCCTGGCTGCTGCTATTGGTTTACCTGCCGATGCTGCTGGTCGTTACGTTTCACCATCATGGTGAAGCGCAGAGAACTCATACAGATTTCTATTGTGCAGATTGCGCCCATCATGTTCATCACGACGGCCATCTGATAGCCCTGCAGAATACCATGCACGACTGTGTGCTCTGCCAATTGCAAAGCACACCTTATCTGGCTCCATCCCTCGTGGTTTGGGTTGCCATCGCCGTGCTCCATCTCTCCCCTCGCCGTGCGTTCTGCTCTCCTTGCTTGTGCAGGGCGAAGGGGGTAAAAACTACCCGTGCCCCACCTTATTATCTGTTTTCATAAATAATTGAATATTAACAGAATAAGGTAATTAATAACATAATGAGAACAATATTGAAATCAATATTGCTGATGAGTCTGTGCTCGTCGGCAACAGCCCCTGCTTTGGCTATAAACAGAGCAGATAATAACAAGGAAAAGTCAAACTTTCATGGTATGGAAACCAGCGATTCCATCAAGCACCAGCCGCTGACGGAATCGAGCGTGAAACTGAACGAAGTGGTGGTAACAGGCTTGACGGGCAGCCAGAAGTTGAAACAATCGCCGGCACCTATCTCCTTTGTTTCTGCACGCCAACTCGAAATGCAACCTTCTACCAACATCATCGACGCCATCGCCCACCAGCCAGGCGTTTCGCAGATTACCACGGGAAGCGGAATCTCAAAGCCCGTAATCCGTGGCTTGGGCTATAACCGCGTGGTTGTGGTGAACGATGGTATCCGACAGGAAGGTCAGCAATGGGGCGATGAACACGGAATAGAAATCGACCCGGCTTCGGTTCATTCCGTAGAGATTCTGAAAGGTCCGGCAAGCCTCATGTATGGCTCGGATGCGATGGCAGGCGTTCTGATCTTCCACTCCGCTCCTACCCTTGCCAAGGGCGACATGAGAGCGAATTTCTCAACGGGTTATCAAACCAACAACGGACTTTTTGACTATTCGCTCAACTTCGCCGGCAACCAGGGCGGATTCGTCTGGAACACCCGCTACAGCGGCAAGATGGCGCATGCCTACAAAAACAAATACGATGGTTACGTATTCGGATCATCGCTCAGAGAACAGGCATTCTCGCAGCTTCTCGGCTGGAACTATCGCCAGGGACATTCGCATCTCATGCTCGATTATTATCATCTCACTCCGGGCATCGTAGAGGGAGAAAGAGATGAGAAAACGGGCGAACTGGAAATTCCGGATGGCTACGATGCCAAGAGTTACGGCAAGCCGATGCCTTATCAGCAGATTCATCATTACAAGGCTGTGCTTGATAATTCCTGGTTCCTGGGCGACGGCAATCTGAAGTTCCTCCTGGGTTATCAGCAGAACCGCCGTCAGGAGTTTGAGGAGGAAGAGAATCCGAAGGAATGCGGACTCGATTTCATGCTCCATACCATGAATTACGACCTGCATTATCTCTCGCCGGAAATGAATGGATGGAAGTTCTCTACGGGCATCAACGGCATGTGGCAGCAGTCGATTAATAAAGGTTCTGAATTTCTGATTCCTGCCTATCATCTCTTCGATTATGGTGTATTTGCCACGGTGAGCAAGGAGATAGGCAAACTGAACCTGAGCGGCGGCATCAGATACGATCATCGCCATCTGCACAGCGAGGCTTTGAGAGAAGAGGATGATGCTGAATCGCATCGTTCTGAATCGAATGATTTTTTCCGCTTCCAGGCCTTTAAGCGCAGCTTTGAAGGAGTAACCGGAAGCATCGGATTGGCTTATGAAATCCTGCCCGATTTCAATCTGAAGCTGAACCTGGCAAGAGGATTCCGTGCTCCAAACATCAGCGAATTATCATCGAATGGTGTGCATGAGGGAACCCAGCGATACGAATTGGGAAATACCAGTCTGAAGCCGGAAAACAGCTGGCAATTCGACCTTGGTCTGGATTATTCTTCGCCTATCATTTCGGCAGAACTCTCGCTGTTTGCCAATCGCATCAACCATTACATCTATAGCGAGAAGTTGGCAGATGAGAACAATCAGCCAGTCCTCATCGACGACACGCCAGCCTATCAGTTTACTTCGGGCGACGCCCGCATTCTGGGTGGTGAGGCGAGCATCGACATCCATCCTGTGGAGCATCTGCATATCGGCAACACCTTCTCGTATGTCAACTCGGTTCAGTTGCATCAGCCATCCGAATCAAAGTATCTGCCATTCACCCCAGCCCCTCGCTGGGTTTCGGATGTAAGGTATGAGTTTGTCTGCGACGGCAAGACTTTCGACCATCTCTTCGTAAAGCTACAGATGGATTGCAATCTCCGCCAGAACCATTATTTCGCAGCCAACGATACGGAGACCGCTACGCCATCGTACACCTTATTGAATATGTATGCCGGTACCGACGTGAAGCTCCATGGCAAGCGCCTTCTCTCGCTCTATCTTTCGGGCGAGAACCTTACCAACCGTGCTTACCAGAACCACCTGAGCCGTTTGAAGTATCTTGACGTAAACCAGGTTACAGGCAGAAGAGGCGTTTACAATATGGGCCGCAACTTCAGCATAAAGATAGTGGTTCCGATAGAGCTGTAACTCTCCTTTTAGGATAAGCAATTCTGCATCAGGAATCAGAATTTTGAATAAACAAGTGCCGATAAGGATGCCAAAAGCTGCCGGAAAAGCAACTTTTGGCGCCATTATCGGCATTTTTTCGTCTAATTATTAGACAAACATTACTACTTTTCTATGATATTTCGTAACTTTGCACCATGATTAAGAAACAAGGAACGATATTGATTGTTGATGACAACCGCAACATTCTTACTACGGTAAGGATGCTGCTGGAACCCATATTCGATGGCATCATCACCATCGCCAACCCTAACTCCATCCCAGCCAAGCTGAGAGAGGAGCATCCCGACGTAGTGCTGCTCGACATGAACTTCTCCAGCGGAATCAATTCGGGAAACGAGGGACTATACTGGCTCAGGGAAATCAAGAGCCTCAGCCCGAAAACCGAGGTGGTGCTCTTTACCGCCTATGCCGACATCCAACTTGCCGTAACAGGCATCAAGGAAGGTGCCGCCGACTTCATCGTGAAGCCTTTTGAAAACGAGAAGATGATACGCACGCTGGTAGAGGCTAGGGATAAGAACAAGGCTGTGGATAACGTTATTAACAGGAATGGTGGAAAACCGGGTGGAAAAGATGCACAAAGCGCTATGTATTGGGGAGATAGCGAAGTTATGAACAATTTGAGAAGTATCGTGGAAAAGGTTGCTGCAACCGATGCAAACATCCTCATTACGGGCGAAAACGGAACAGGTAAAGAGGTGTTAGCCAACGAGATACATCGTTTATCCACAAGATGTGGGAAAAAGATGCTGCCTGTGGATATGGGAGCCATTACGGAAACCCTTTTCGAGAGCGAACTCTTCGGTCATGTGAAGGGTGCTTTTACCGATGCCAAGGTGGATAAACCGGGCAAATTTGAGCTTGCCGACGGCAGCACCATCTTCCTGGATGAGATAGGAAACCTATCCTATGGTCTTCAGGCAAAACTCCTTACCGCCCTGCAACGCAGAAGCATCGTAAGAGTGGGCGGAAGTAAGCAGATTCCCATCAACGTACGACTGGTTTGCGCCACCAACCGCAACCTGCAGCAGATGGTAAACGATGGCGAATTCAGAGAGGATCTGCTCTATCGCATCAACACCATCCATCTGGAATTGCCTGCCCTGAGACAGAGAAAATCAGACATCGTTCCGCTGGCAGAAAGATTCCTCCATCAATATGGCGATTTATATAATAAGTTGAATCTCCGTTTTTCGGAAGAGGCTGAGAAAAAACTTACCAGTTTGCCATGGTACGGAAACATCCGTGAACTCCAGCACGCCATCGAGAAAGCCGTGATTCTATCTGATGGCGGAATGATTTCTGCCGAAGATATTGACGGCGGAAACCAGCAGAGAAGAGAGAAGCCCCTGGAAGAGGTTCAGACGCTCGACGAGATGGAGAGCCGAATGATAGAGAAAACCATCAGGGAATGTGAAGGAAATCTGTCGGTGGTAGCAGCAAGACTGGGCATTTCCCGCCAGACGCTTTATAATAAAATTAAGCGATATGGTTTGTAGAAGGAGTTAAGAAGTTAAGGAGTTAAGACAATAGCTTTAGTAATCATAAAGTTCAAAGCTCAAATCTCAAAGTTCAAAGTTTCTAGATGAATAATCAGTTAGCAATCATCGTTTTATTGGTGATTTTGGTGGTTTTAATAGCAGTCAACATCTGGCTCTACCGCCACTATCGCCGGAACATCAAGAAGGTAACCTTCCTTTTTGATGCAATAGATAATGGGGATTTCTCCTTCAACTTTCCTACGGAGAAGAGGTTTAAGGAGGATAATATTCTACACCAGTCCCTCAACCGCATCAAGCTCTTCCTGCAGCATACGAGAGAGGAGCAGATGGATCGGGAGAAATATTACGAGCAGATTCTGAATGCGGTGGATACGGGCATCCTGGTGGTAGATGGTCACGACAACATCCTGCAACATAATCAAGCAGCCCTCCGGTTGCTCAATACGGATGTGCTTACCCACATGAACCAGGTAAAAGGGAAACTGAAGGATGAACACCTGGCAAAGCATGAGACGCAAGCCATGCTGAAAGACAAGCACGTGCGCATCATCGCCCTGAGCGACGTGAGCCACGAGCTGAGCAATCAGGAGGTGGATTCTTGGATCAAACTGATTCGTGTGCTGACCCATGAAATCATGAATACCATCACGCCGGTTACTTCGCTGAGCGAGACTCTGCTTACCCGGGTTACAGAGGATAAAGACCTGAAGCAAGGCTTGGAAACCATCCACAAAACAGGAACCGAACTGTTGGCTTTCGTCAACAACTATCGCCGCTTCACCCATGTTCCCCAGCCTCAGCCTGCTCTCTTCTATGTGGAACCATTCCTGGAAAGAATGGCGCTGCTCTGCAACCACGAAGTAGAGATAGAAGTTTCTCCCAAGGATTTGCTAGTTTACGCCGATGAGAGCCTCCTCTCTCACGTAGTAACAAATCTTCTGAAGAATGCCGTAGAAGCTTTCAGGGAAAAGGAAAGAGAAGACAAGCAGGAATGCCACTCCGCAGATTTGCAATCCGCGGCAAGCAAGAAGGCATTTATCCATCTCAAAGCCTACTCCAATGCCCAGGAATCCATCATCATCGACGTGAGCAACAACGCCGGTCTCATCCCCGAAGATGTAGCCTCCCACATCTTCATCCCGTTCTTCACCACGAAGCCGGAAGGAAGCGGAATCGGTCTCTCCCTCTCCCGCCAGATCATGCGAGTAAGCGGCGGCAGCCTTTCGCTCCATCAGGACAAGGCACAGGGAATCACCACCTTCCGCATCATCATCCCATAACATAAACACATTTTTACTAGAAAAGTTTGGTGCTTATCCATAAAAATCGTATCTTTGTCCCCACAAATACAGAAGATTATGGCATTCGAAAAGGAAATCAAGGAATACGAGGATTTGAGAGGAAAATATCAAACCCTTATCATCAATAAAATGGATAGAGAAGAGTACATCAAATATAACGAAGTACTCTTCTCTACACACTCGTGCGCCATTGAAGGCAACTCATTCTCCGTAGATGATACCCGGGAACTGAAGGAGAAAGGTCTGGGGATGATTCCTGCCGGAAAGACTCTCTTCGAGGCTTTCGAAATGCTCGACCATTTCGAAGCTTTCGAGTACATGATGCAAAACACGCAACATCCACTCGACGAGAATCTTCTGAAAGAAATCAACAGGCGGGTTACCAGCCATACGCTTTCCTATCGTTCTCCAGAAGCTATTCCGGGCGAATACACCACCACAGACATGGCAGCAGGCGATACGGTATTTGGCGACCACGAAGAACTCATCGCCAGAGTTCCCAAGCTGTTGGAATCTACCGAAAAAGCCATCGTTTCGACTGCCGTTCATCCCATGATTCTTGCCGCCCGCTTCCATGGCTTCTACGAATATCTTCATCCGTTCCGTGATGGGAATGGAAGAACAGGACGACTCATCAGCAACTACATTCTCTTAAGATTGAATCATCCTCTCCTCATCATCCCATCCGAAGCCCGACAGGAATACATTTCTGCCCTCCGTATGATTCGTACGGAAGCAACCGACGAGCACCTCATCCGCTTCTTCTTCAAGATGGCAATACAGAGAATGGAAGAAGAGCTGAAGCAGAAAGAGGCTAACACCAAGCGATTTATGACATTCCTCTTCTAATATGCTCAAACATTTTGCGGATTTCGGCATATTCACGCTAAAACATTTTGCGGATTTCGGCAAAATAAGGTTAAAACATTTTGCGGATTTCGGCAAAAGTCTTATCTTTGCACACGTAAATCATTAATTATAAGCAAAATATGGAGCAAACAAATTTATTCAAAAGAAAAATATACCAAGAGATGCTCAGATGGAAAGAAGAGCGACAGGGAGAAACCGCCCTATTAATAGAAGGAGCGAGACGAATCGGCAAGTCTACCATCGTAGAAGAATTCGCAAAAAACGAATATTCTTCGTATATATTGGTGGATTTCTCGAAGACAGCTACCGAAATCAACGACCTATTCAATGACCTATCTGACCTGAACTATATATTCCTACGTTTACAGCTTAACTACAACGTCAGTTTGAAGGAGCGCAAATCCCTCATTATCTTTGATGAAGTGCAAAATAATCCTAAGGCACGACAAGCCATCAAGCATCTAGTAAAAGACCATCGATACGACTATATAGAGACTGGCTCACTCATCTCCATCCGCAAGAATGTACAAAACATCATCATTCCTAGCGAGGAGACACGAATCACCATGCACCCAATGGACTTCGAAGAGTTCAGATGGGCCATGGGCGACAACGTCTCATTTACTCTGCTAAAAACTGTACTTGAGAAAAAACAACCTCTCGGCGAAGCAATCCACCGTAAACTGATGAGAGACTTCAGACTATACATGCTGGTCGGTGGAATGCCACAAGCCGTAGACAAATACATCAAAACCAACGACCTTAGCGAAGTAGACACCGTGAAGCGGGACATCATCGCCCTTTACGAAGAAGACCTCAGAAAAATAGATACGTCGGGCAAAGCAACCGCTATGTTCGACGCCATACCTTCACAACTGAGCAAGAATGCCTCACGATATACTATCTCGACTGTCATCCCTGGAGAAAAGCAAGACAGGATAATCGACATTGTCCAACTGATGGAAGAATCCAGAGTGGCAAACATAGCCTACCACTCCAACGACCCCAATGTTGACTTAGCCCTTACAAAAGATTTGCAACGATATAAGATGTATACTTCAGATACGGGACTCTTCGTCACATTGGCTTATAAGTCTAAGAAATTCACAGACAATATCATCTACAACAAATTGCTGAGCGACAAATTAGACACCAATCTAGGGTACATCTATGAGAATGTAGTGGCTCAAATGCTCAGAACTTCCGGCAAAGACTTGTATTACCATACCATACCCAAGCATGACGGCAAAGGATATTACGAAATCGATTTTTTGCAGGCAGATGGGAGCAAGATAAGTCCTATAGAAGTAAAGTCTTCTGGCTATAAGTCTCATGCTTCACTCGATCAGTTTTCCGAGAAATACAGTTCTAGAACAGGGCACAAATACTTAGTTTACACCAAGGACTTGAAAAAAGATGGCAATGTGCTCTGCCTACCTATATATATGGTACCTTTACTCCCATAAGACAAGATTTTACTCATCCACTATCTGTCCATCAAACAACCGGATGGTGCGATGGGCTATCTTGGCATCATGCTCATTATGCGTTACCATGACGATGGTGGCGCTCTCATGCCCGCTTCGTTTTGCAAATGCGGAACAAGTTCGACCACAAAACACATAAAAGTATTTTGTGGTCGAATATCATTCAATTATTAAAATATCAAGTATCAAATCTAATTATGGAACTGCTACTGGAGACTGAGTGGCGATAGCACCGCCATGTCCTAAAAATATAAGGTTCATAGGTCTATTTGCAGCATACGCCTTACCGATTTCCCCAATAGTTTGGATGCGTAGTTTTTCTAGTTCAACAGCATCCTCATACTTCTTCTTTGTCTCATAATCCACATCGGTCTTTACGACTTTAGCAACCTGCGACAGAAGTGCCATCGCTTCTTTATAGCATTTGGCATCAGGATCGACCGAAGACAAGATTGCCACCACAGGTACGCTACCAGCCTGAGTAGGATTGGAACTCCAAAGAGCCTTAGCCTCATTCAACCGAGCCAAGAAATAGGTATCCCGATAAAGAACATAGATTCTCATAGCCTCCTTCATTGCAGAATCATAGCCATTGCAGCAGGTAGGAACCACCGCCAACATGGCAAGAGCCTCCTCATAATTTTTGAAGGAAGCCTTGGAACGTGCTTCCTTAATTAGAGAAGGTAGTTGCGAATCATAATAGCTTATAATCTTTTTCTTTGCACCAGAAAGGAAAGTATTGATTTTTCCATTCCCTGCATTCAACTGACGTATCGCATTCAGCGAAGCCTTTGTTTCATTAGAGCCCACGCCCTTTACCTCAACATATACAGAAGCAAAAAGCTTTTGGTTGTAAACATCCACAAGATACAATGTAACCCCAAATACATTGGCTATCTGGGTAGGCGCACTACTTACAATATATCTGTCCAACTGATCAAACTTTGCCGTAATGGCAAAGTTTGCATTTTTCCATCCCACATCCAATTTCGACTGGGTGATAAGACGTTCCAACTGTGTCTGCAAAACAGAAGCACTCTCGGCGGTAACATGAGCAAAGCCCTCATCCACAATCACCGACATCGGGATATTGCAATCTTGCGCCAACATCCCCTGCGCCGACAAGAGCAAAGTCGATGTCAGCAAACACTTATATATATTCTTTCTCATTGCCTGTAACCTTTATTTTTCACCAAATATCAACTCACACTTACCAAGGCCCTTATTTACGGTCTTGATTGGAATATTATAAGGAGCAGCCTTGAAAAAACGGGCCATATTGCGAGCAAACGAATAGGTATCCATAGCTTGTCCATTCTCCTTATACAAAGGTATTCTCACCTGGTCGTAAATAAGCGTAGTTTCTGTTCCGTCGGACTTATTGAAACGATGATTCACACAATTGTCGCTAAGCCAATTATCGATAACTTCATTGAGTTCATAGTCACCATATTCTTTCTCGAAATCCAAGCCGGAGCCATTATCAAATACTTTCATTACAAGAGATATTTCTCTACCATTCTGCATCATATCCTCAAAATGAGATTGCAAACGCTCGCAAAATTCATCCATGTGATCTTGTACTGCCTCTTCTAGTAAGACTGGAAGTTCGGCAGAAAAAGATCCCTTGCCCGTACCCTCAGCACCAGCAACTTGTTTGTCAGAATAAGCATCCAAGGCACGAAGATTATATGTAATAGAACTTTTTGGTCCCATCTTATTCTCCGTCCAATCTATTTCCATGATGATGTCCGGTTTGGCACGACGGCGCAACCTATCCAAAGGGCTCTCTGCCACAGAATTTCCAGCCTTGCTGGTCAAGAGCGCATCCTCAGCAGCATCATTATTGAGGGTTTTCAAAGTTTGCTGTAAATCTTTCAATGGAAATCCCCTATCAGCCATCAGATTGTTGATTTTCGAAATAACAGCATTCAACTGTTTATCCGTAGAAACAGCAGCCTTATAATCTGGTACTTTTTCCTGAGTTCCCTGGTTGTCATAAGTCTGCATATACCCATGCTCGTTACACCATGCATCACTTGGCATTACCATGAGGGTAGGTTTCTTCGCCTGTCCAAAAACAGCAACAGAAGAAAAAAACAGCAGGGCTATCATCAGCATTTTTCTTATCTTCATAATATTTTCTTTTTATAAGTGATCTTTATCTATTACATTATCAGCCTTTAAACGCGCCTTGAGCTGTGAGCGAAGCACTCTAATGGTCATCTCATACGAATAGCCTACCTTATCCTTGCTTTTATTAGCAGAACGTTTTTTGGTATCTCTAAGAGTAACATATTTTTTATACTCTCCTCCATCTGCAAAAAACACATTGAAATAGTCCTCATATCGCTCACGAGCATTCACTTCTGTCACCAACGGACGCATATTGCATCCCGATACTCCCTCACGGATACCATCAAAGACTACAGCCCAAACGGCATTCTTCATGGCTTGTTCCTTGGCATCAGAACGATTACGACCATAGCCCAGTACTCTCAATGTCTGGGAGCCATCCAATTCTACCCCCATACACTTGATTGAAGAACGGTCGTAGATCGCCTGCTTCTGCGCCATGACAGAAACTGAGGTCGCAAAGACCATCAGCATACACAAAATAACTTTCTTCATAATCGTAATATTTAAAATTCATAGCCAAGTTTCAAGCCAAAATAGTTATAGTTTTGCTTTACACCGGCATTATCCTTGAGATTTGACAAAGTATAAGCAACACCAACCTGAAAGTTATTGCGAAGTCCACCAAAGCTATAACCTATGGTAGGGCTAAAGAAAGCACCTTCTTTGGTGATACCACCAACATTGAGCGACCAAAAAGGAACGCCATCCCTATCCTGAGCTGATATGAAATTACCACGGACATTGGCAAAGATTGGTATTCCAAACTTGCTATTGGTATTTCTCACACTAGCATTATTAACATACATCCTGCCTCCAAAACCTACACCTAAGCGCAAAAACTCGTTTATGCGATAACCACCAGTAAAGGTTAGGTTCACATATTGCATATTAGTTTTATGCTCCATGATGCTACTACCACCTTCTGTCTCTACGGCACACCAAAAGCCCTGTTCTTGTGAAGTATAATCACGATAATTTGAGCCCTTAGGCTGTTCTGGCATACGTACATCACGATACTGACCAAAAGAAGGCAATGCTAACAATACAAATAATATAAAACTGATAATTCTCATATTCATCAATATTTATTAGAAGTTAAAAACCTGCAGACAGAGAACGTACTACACCAGCCTTTTCCAAAGCCTTGCGCAATGCCTTCTTGTCTACCTGAACAATAGCGCCACTCTTTACTCCCTTGGATGTCTTCACACGCTCATAAGAACCAGCTATGATACTAGCATAATTTTGACATTCACCCTGCGCAGCAAAGAATCCATTACAAAATTCGGAATGGCTTGCTTCAGATTCTGCTGGTGCCATCGCTGGTTGTTTAGCACCACTATTATTTCCAGAACATCCTCGAAAAACAACACCATGAACAGCAGCACGCTTCAAGTCCTGATCAGTCACCTTCTTGGAATATACGAAGACCTTAACCAACAGCATGCCTTCATTGCCAGATCCAGCCCCAGTTATATCATACTGAGGCATCTCATTACCCTTTGCAAATGCAACAAGAGACAACATTAGCATTAGGCATAACAAGCTCAAAATTCTTTTCATTTTCCAAATAATTTATTTATTCGTAATTTCCCTTATCAACATTCCTTTCGCAAAGTTTTTACCGCTGATGGCACGGAACGTAGTATAGTTCAAGTTACTGCCTACTGCACCTTCCTCTGTAGCCATAAATCGGTTGTCCCAAATTTGCCCCTCTATAGGCTGAATTTCTCCCACCTTTTTATATTTATGAGAACCATTTTCCAACAATACAACTTCAAGGACTTCGTATCTCGACTTAGCTGTTACGCCTTCCTTTTTACCAATATAAGCAGTAAGAGGTTCTGCTGTCAAAAGTGGAGTCTTGGTTCTAAATTCCTCATAACTACGTTGCAAATCCACCACATTCTCATCAATGGCACGCTGGCAAGCTTTTCTTACCATCATAATTGGCTCATCCTCCTTGATACCAAGGAAAGAGGTAGTACCACCCTGGCTTTCTACCTTACCTACATATTTCAAATGATAATTAGGACGCGCCTTTTCAAAGTTTTGCTTTTTTGCAGCATCAGCCCCTACGCCATATTGCTCCTGATAAAACAAATTAGCCTGGTCCTGATTCCAATCCAGACGATAAAGGAACGTATTGATTCGGACAGAGAACCCCTTTAAACTCTCAGCAATATCACCTAGATTATCACCCAAGTCCTTATAACTGTCAACACCAGTATATGCTGCGGCAACCTGTCCCAATACCTTGAAGATAGAACCTACCGTCTTAGAGCCCTTACTCTTGTCTATATATCGAATGTCATTAACAACCACAAAGGTATTACCAATTAAGTCTTCACCTGCATCTTGTAACAACGCCATTCCACGAGCAGAATGCTTAGCCAACTGGCGGTCAAACTCTGTTGCATTATAAAGTCCGCGTTCCTTTACCAACTCCATATCACAAGCACCAGTATAGATATCCCTATTGAACCAGCGTCCCACCAAGCGACTTGCAACATTATTGTCTTTCAGGAATTTCGTTATCACAGGATTTTCCTTATCACTCTTTGCGCCATCAAGCTTTTTATCAAGATTAAGCACCTTTACACTAAGGTCATGATTATTAAACTTATCCGGAACAGGAATCTGTAAGAAAGCCTCCTTTATCTCGTTAGCAAACTGTTGGTCTGTATGATTCACCATCAAAGAATATAAAGAACTGCGACGATAGTTCATCACATCTTCATGATCCGCCTGGGCGTAAGAAGCCATGACGGCAGCACTCATCATAAGTGTCAATATTATCTTTTTCATAATCTCCTACATTTTAATAATTCCACTCATCCTCATCCAAAACTGAATTTAAATCATAGCTACGATTTTCCTTAGTTATATCCAAGAGGATATTTTTCTTCTCAGCCTCAGTTAACTTACGGTTTCCTCGTTTTTTGAGCTGTTCCATAACGAGTTCTACATAGGTAGTAGACACCGGTAAATCAAACAGCACCACATCATTAGTATTCACCAAATAGCCAAAACACTCTCTCCGTCCCTCAGGATTGACAGAAGCTATATCCTTATGATTGGTATTAGGGGCAAATAATTGAGAACGATTTACCTCTGAATTTTCTATTTTCATACCAACTGGGCGAACATGAGCGATGCCCTTAGAAAAATTGGCAACTGCCTCATAGCCTAAGTCATATATTTTTTGCGATGTCACATTAAAATGATAAAACAAACTATCAGATTTCAT
This sequence comes from bacterium, assembly GCA_963639495.1. Lineage (GTDB taxonomy): Bacteria > Bacteroidota > Bacteroidia > Bacteroidales > Bacteroidaceae > Prevotella. The sequence continues at coordinate 13,702 of CAVHWE010000038.1, forward strand.
CACCCAGAAATCTTGACAACCACGCTCGCTTGGTAATACTATTTTCTTGTAAGACAAAGGAATAATTTTATTTCCCGAGGCTGAATAAGCTCCCCACAAACTATCCTTCATAACATCTAAGACATCATAAGTATTTGAAGCTACAAAATCATACTGAAAAGGAATTACCTCTTTGCCAGCCTTAGTAATTGCTCCATATCGAGTTCCCTTTTTGACAGAATAAACCTCAAAATCACCTTTTTCTGTAGGGAAATTGATATCCTCATAGTTAGACAACGAAACTATGTCTTGGTTGTAGCTATCAAACACATCCCATTTTCCAGAGACGTTCTGTGCCGCCCACTCACCATTCTGGCTATGTTTCAACTGTTTGTAATCCTTGCGCAATATCTTACCTGTCTTATCGACAAAGTTCCAAGTCTCACCATTAACAGGTGCAATATCGCCATCAAAATCTCCATGAGTCCAGAACTTTATATCAGCTATACTCAATTTAAACTTAGCTGCAACGAAGCCCTTACCTGTATCAAGATTGTGATAGCCACAAATTGTTTGCTTCTTCTTGATATCATAATATCTGACCATACCGCTTTGTGGTAGCATCAATTGGTCATACACTCCCATCTTAAGGATTTCCTTGCCATTTTCATCTATAAGACCACATCCTGTGATGCCAAAAGGATCATTATTAAAACCGATATACTTACAATCTGTTTTCAAAGTGTCTTTCAAAGAATGAATTGCTGCCGACAAACGCAATCCTTCGTTGTAAGGAAATACGCCCTTGGTATTGTAAGAAAACTCATGAATTCCCTTATATTTTGGAGTAACCAGTACTCTACCATTATCATCAATGATACCCAATTTTGCATTGAGCATATACTGCTTATTATCGGAAGAAGAAGACTGCTTTCCCCCAACCGCAACTAAAGCCTTGCCATAACAATTTGGCTTAGAAATAAAAGAATACTTAGTTGGAAGAACCACTTTTCCATCATGGCTTGCCAATCCCTGTATCTTGCCTGTCTTTATCAAATAAAGGGACTGATTCCAAGGCATAATAGATGTATACTTCAGCGGTAAAACGACCTTACCCCTTTCATCTATTATACCGGACTTTCCTGATTTAGTTACAATCGCATATCCACCTGAAAATGGATAGGCACTCTCATAAGCACATTTAATCACTTCGGCTCCATTTTTATCAACGAACCCGACTTTACCTTTCTTATTAACATGGATCGTTAAATCCTGGGCTTGGGCAACGCAAGCAAAAGTCACACTTGCTACCATTAAAATCTTTCTAAGCCTCATAGTTTTTATACATTAATTTATGAATAAATAATCACTTACTAAAGTTTTCCGCCCAAAAATAATGGGAGAAACAGTTTCTCACTAAAAGTTGTATCTTTGTAATCGCTAGAAAACAATAGAACAACGGTTTTAAGAGTAACTATATATTGATGCAAAATTAAGATTTTTTTCTGAATTATACAACATTTTAAGTGTTAAAAGTTGTTGCAAACCATTTAAAAGGCTTTTTAACCGATTGGCGCATGGCATTTACTATTATCGCATGTTATATAGAGCTACTATAGACAGACAAAAAATCTTTTTCGAGAATTCGCTACAAGCATCATGGTGTTACCTTTGACAAATTGGAATCAATAAGAATCTAGCTGTCTCTGCTCATCTTTTTACGTTAAAGCTGATTGCCCTCTGCCTCCACAATCTGTCCATCAAACAGGCGGATGGTGCGATGGGCTATCTTGGCAT
>CAVHWE010000039.1:0-15295 GCA_963639495.1 bacterium
TGAGTATCTCAGCAGGAACCTCATTGCAACGCTCGTAGCGGCTGATGTCGGTAACATCGTCCTTGGCGGTCCATATCATGGAACCCGATTTCAAGAGACGGGTTACGAGATAACTCTGGTTCCAGTCGCCCATGCCGTAATCATAGCTTCCGCTGATGATGTAGCCCTGGTAAGGATCGTTCTTGATAGCGAACGAACCGGTGATATGGCGACCATACATACTGTCAAACTTCTGATACATCTCGAAAGTCTGGTCCTTGCGGTTGAAAACGATGTAGCAGTATGTGCCCTCAGCAAGAGGTTCACCGTTCCACTCAGCCAACTTCCATGTGCCATGAAGATTGGCAGCAGTAACTTCCAGAGAACGCTCCTCCGGTTCCTCATCATCGCTGCTGCAGGCTGCAAAGCCGCAGGCAAACAAAGCAATCACCAGGAGGGTGAAGAGTTTTTTCAAATATTTCATTGTCTTGGTATTTTTTTCTTTTTTACTTTTTTCCTTTTTTACCTTTTTACCTTTACAACGACCTGTATCGTTCTGTCAGACGGACGGGCATCCAAGCCCTCCAGAATAACAGGGAAGGTGAAGGATTCGGGCATCGTAGCCGGAATCTTATCGGCTATGATGGTGATGACGAGGTCAGCCTCATCACCCGGTTCTATCACCTCAGGCTCTGTCGTAAGACGGGCATAAGGAGGAAGAAGGAGGCTGGATATACGGAGCGGCTTGTCGCCGCTGTTTCCGCAGAGGATGCGTGCCTCAGGCTCTGTGCCCGGCTTTACCTCTGTGATACTTGCCTTCGCCTGTTTCAGTCTGAGTGCGCCCATCTTGTGCGGATAGCGTGCCCACTGGTCAGCACCCGGCAGCACCTTGCCCGTTAAGGCAAGCTTGACGGCAGGCTGTCCCTCTACCTCTTTCAGATAGAGATAAGCACCCGTATTGATGGTGCCCGGATAGCGGTTAGGCGTGAAGGTGATTTGCACCTGACAGGTATCGCCAGGCTTCATCACATCGCCCCTGACATAAGAACTGGTACATCCACAGGTGGTTCTCACCTGTGTGATGTGCAGTATCTTCTTGCTCACATTCTTACCTACGAAGGTGAAGGTGCGAGGCGCATCGTCCTCGGTCATCGTACCCGCATCGATAAGCGGATGCTCAAACTTCAGCAGTTCCTCCTGCGCATTCACCGTAACAGGCAAAGCCAGGAAGAAAAACGATAGGAAAGCAAATATCTTCATATTACATCCAATTACATCCAACCATTGTTGCCGGCACTCTTTCTAACGGTCACAACTACAGTCTGGCTGGTGCCGTCGGCAGCTGTTACGGTGAGCGATGTGCTTCCGGCAGCGAGTCCCTTCACGGTGAGCGTCTTGCCATCTACTGAAGCTGAAGCTACGCTGCCATTCGCTACTGAGCAAGAGAAGCCCTCTGTCTGACCTTCGAAATAAGGAGCGAGGTTGAGAGTATATGTCTTCTCGATGCCCACATACACGTTAGGCAACTTCATATCAGAGCTGAGTTCCTTGTTCTTGATGTTATTCAAGAGCTGAGCAGCGTCAATCAGACCAGCACCCATCTTGCCGATGTACTTAGAGAGCTGTACAATCTCAGGCGAAGCACCTACGGTAGTATGGTTCATGTAGTAGGTCTTGGTTGCACCATTCTCATAATAGCCGTCCAGTTTCTTTACAGACTTTTTCATCAGGGCAACGAAGTCGGCAGCACGATAGTGGCGGTTCGTCTTGGCTGCATAAGCGAGACCCAAGGCAGCCACACCCGAAACGTGAGGACAAGCCATAGAGGTTCCCTCCATATAGCCATAGGCAGGCTTGCCGTTCTGAATCAAGGTAGAGAGCACAGCACCTTTCTGCTCGGTTGTTGTCTCTGCCCAGTATTCATCTTCCTGCTCGCCAATCTTGCTGTAATATTCCAAGTCGCCACCAGGAGCACTCAGGGTTACGAGCGAACCGAAGTCGGTGTAGCAGGCTGGAGTAAAGTCGGCAGCTACTGAAGATACGCAGACGCACTTAGAGTAAGCACCTGGGAAAGCAGGATTGCCAGCATACTCGTTACCGGCTGCGAAGACAGGAATACCGCCGTCGATGACTCCATTAGGAGAACCGGCATTGTTGATGAAGTAATCCAATGCTTCCTTCTCCAGCGGATAGGTTTCAGCCCATTCCTTCTCAGTAGCAGGACCCGGAGTATAACCATTGATGATGCTAGACTCTGAAGAGTTGTAACCCCAGCTGCACTGCAGGATGACTGCACCATTATCGGCAGCATACTTGATGGCTCTCGCCTCGCCTGCCAAGGTTACGCTGTTCTGACCGGAGAATACCTGGCAAGACATAATCTTGACACCAGAGTTAGGAGTTCCGTCACCACCGGCAATACCAGATACACCTTTACCATTATTATTTACGGCTGCAATAGTACCAGCTACGTGAGTACCGTGACCGGTGTCATTCGCATCAGTCCAGGTAATATCGCCGCTCTCAGTTACGAAGTTGTAGCCATGAAGGTCGCCGTCATAACCGTTTCCGTCGCCGTCAGTCTGTGCACCCTGAACACTTTCGCCCGGGTTACACCACATGTTGGCAGCCAAATCAGGGTGAGTATACATCACACCCTCATCGAGAATAGCCACGATGATTGAAGGATCACCTGTGCAGGTCTTCCATGCCTCAAGTGCATTCACATCACATCCAGCCTTAGCGCCTACGTGATTATTATTGAGATTCTCGAAGCCATAGTGACCCTCGCCCAGGTTGCGGTAGTGCCACTGGCTGGCAAAGCCTGGGTCGTTTGGCTCACCCTCAGCTGCTGCGCGGGTAGACTTCTGCTGAAGCGCCTTATCGCTGAGATAGATGCGCTTGCTGTCGGTATTGTAAGCACGCTTGATGCGACCGTTGGTCTGAACCTTTGAGATTTCACCCAACTGCTTCAGGCGCTCGGCAGCCGCCTTCAGGTCGGTTCCCTTATTAAACTTCACCGTATACCAGAGGTGGAGTCCCGCCTCGCGGGTTCTTGCCTCAGTATTTGCATCTACCGGGAATACACGCTCGAAGCTGTAGCTTCCCAGGATGTCGAGCACCTCGTCGGTAGAAGGAATACCCGAACGGGTAGCCTTTCCGGAGCGAGTCTTGCTCAGTTGTGCCTGGTCGAGGATATCGCTCATTTCCGGACTGAACTTAATCAGCAGTTCACCCGCCTCAGCATCTGCCGGGATGGTGATTTCTGAATTGCCGTCAGAAGAGCCGATGGTTGACAGGCTGTCAGAACAGCCCGTCAATGCCAATGCGACCATTGCTATATAGAAAAACTTTTTCTTCATTGTTTGCTTCTATATTGTTTTTATGTTTATCTTACTTTTTCTTGTTTCTCCTGTACTTAGCCATCAGCGCAGCTTCATCAATATCGCCTGCTGCCACGTATTTGCGGTAGTAGAGCGGATAAGCTACACCCGAAACCTCCCACTTGTTGCCTGGGTCGCTGGTTCCGTAATAATAGTCGTAGCTGTAGCTGTCTTCTGTCATATTAGAGAAACCAACTGCAGCGCCATCGCTATTCTTACCCTTAGGCTGCTGGTTGAAGATCATGATAGAAGGAGTCCATTCTACCAGATGTGGATGATAAAGAATCCACTTTGGCACCGCACCTGTCAGGAAGTTAAGGTTGAGTGACAACTGACGGCAGTTTGGCAATACGCGTGGCACCTGGAGAGGAGAAACATACTCATAAACTACAGAACCATCCTTGTGTTTGCAGGTTACAGGATTATCCCAGCCTGAGAGCAACCACTTGCAGGTATCGCCTACCAGCTTGTCGAGATAATCTGCCTTGTTGGAAGAGAAGTCAGACTTGCTGTATCGGGTAGCCTTGCCGGCAGCCTCCAGTGCCTCAGTCATCTCTTCATCGGTAGGAAGTTCACCCTCCAGGAAGCAGTAAGACAACTCCAGTGTATTCAACTTATCCCATGTCAGGAGCTTGAGAAGCGCCTGGCGGTCTGCGGTTCCGGCATTTACCTTACCATACAGTCCGATAGGATAGTTATTATAAACATAGACGCCTGATGCGTTCTTTTCTCCCAGCGAAGCGATGTTGGTGACAACATCCGTACGGCGCTGTGCGTAGAGAATGAGGTTACGCAACTTAGGGAAGTTCTTCTCGTTGACGATATTGGTGATATCCGACAACTTGTTGAAGTTGTTACTTACCAGATTGAGCGTTTCAAGACTCTTGCCCAGCTTAACAAAGTTAGTAGGCAACTGAGTCAGACCATAAGCCTGAACGGTAAGATTCTTCAGATACTTCAGCGAGCAGATTTCATCACCGAGCTCTACCTCGCGAATCTGGTTGTTCTCGTTGGCTGCAACAGAGAAAGACTCCAGATACTTGAGATTACCCACTTCCTTAGGAAGGGTTTCGCCGCTCTTGAGGTTGAACATGCTGAACTTGACAGAACGAACACGTCCCACAGCCTCAGGATGCTGCTTCACGAAGGCATCGGTAGCCTCCCAGAGCGTTACGCCGCTCCAGTTGCGCATGTTATCGCTGGAATCGAAGGTAGCCAAGCTACCCAGTTTCTGGTTGATCATGATGACAGAGAGTGAGTCACCGGCACGATTGTCCTCAATCTTTGGTGCTGCCTTCTGACGAACGGTCAGGATGACATCATCTATAGGATTGTTATGAGCATCTACCAGCTGGTCTTCAGCCTTTACAGGCACGAGGTGAACCTTAGCTACACGAACGGCAGGAACCACGTTCATCGCCCAGCGGAACTTGAAGTTCACGGTGCGAGGACGGTACTTTCTGTCGAGCACGATGCCCAGGTTAGTACCTGTCAGCTTATCTTCATCCTTGCTGTTCAGGAGCCAGCCCTCACGCTCGCTCTCGTTTTCTGCCTTCTCGGCATCAGTCATGTCACCTTCGAAAGAATACTCTATCTTACCGATTTTGCATTCCACATTGGCAGAAATCAGACTCTCGAACGCACGGTTATCGTAAGAATCAGAGTTCTCGATTTCTACAACAGGATCCTTCAGGAAAATCTGCTTGCCATAACCAAACTGGGTGATGGTAAGCTTGCGACTCTGTCCGTTGGCACCCTGGAAACTGAGTTCTGTGCTGCGGAGTGTGTTGGAAAGAGTAGAATCCACCTTGATGGTACCCTCAACAGAACCCACACCGTTGGCAGGCGAAAGCATCAGCCAAGGCTCAGAGGTATTTGCCACCCAGTCCTGTGAGGCAGCGATGGCAATCTGCTCTGTTCCACCCTGAGGACCTATGGCAATCTCCTCCTTATCGAGCGCCAGACCTCCTGGGATATCGACATCATCCTTATCGCTGCAGGCTGTGAAAAGCCCGGCAGCGAGAACGATACCTAATGTCAGTTTATTCATATATTTCATATTACTACTTTCTTATAGGGTTTAATTTTCGAGATCCAAAGCATCGCAACCGCGGATGTCCTGATTCTTGTCGTAGAACAGCTTATACATACCTGCCTTGATGTATGGGCAGACGCTGGTTACATCGATAGAGATGTTAGGGTTGTCTGCGATATTCAGGATATAAAGGTGAGAGGTCAGTGTCTCTTCTACCTTACGGATATCGTTGGAACCAATCTGGAACTGAATCAGACTTGGACAGGTGGTGATTCCTGTAGGCCATGTACGCAGGCAACGCTGGTCGTTATTCTCATCACGCTGGTGGTTGATGGCAAAGGCACGGAGCACGGCACTGTTCAATGGCTGGGTTGGCACCTCGGTGAAGCAGTTGTAGCTCAAGTCCATATTGGTAATGTATGGCAATGTGGTTGAGCGGAAGTCATCAGAGAGGGATGTCAACTTGTTGAATCGGAGGTCGATAACCTGCAGCAGATAAGCCTTCTTGCCCTTGATGGAACCCTTAGGGATGGTACGCATCTGGTTGCCGCTCAAATCGATGGTTGTGATTGGCGAACCTGCTGTAAACAACTCAGAAGGGAACTTCTCTATCTTATTGTTTGACAGACTGACTGAAGCTGCATTGATACCCTTGTAGGTACCATGACTCTTATCTACACCTGTAATCTCGTTGTAAGAGAAGTCTACAGAACCCATCTCGCGAACAGAACTTGCATCGAAGATATTCGGAATCTTCTTCAGTTTGTTATGAGCGAAGGTCAGACTCTCTACATCATCTGTAAAGGCACAGAGATTAGCAGGAATCTCTTCAATCTGGTTGTTGTTCAGATAGAGAGAAGAAAGTGCTACCTCAGAACCGAACGGATGTACCTTCTTGATATTATTGTAAGCCAGGTCGAGCAGACCGAGATTTACCATCTTGCTCAAGGCAGAATACTCTGGGAACTCCTCCAGGTTATTGTAACTCATATAGAGAATCTGAAGAGTCTTACCGGTCTTCTCGGTAGCCAGACGGGTCCAGTCGTCTCTCAACTGTTTAGCTGAGATACCCTTGCATCGTGCCAGGTTCATCGCCTGCAATTTAGGGAGATTATAGTAGAAGTCTGGAATGCGACTGATCTTCGGACAGTTGTAAAGTTCGATATCGGTCAGGTTTTCCATCTTGTCCCAATCCTCTTCCTTAAACTCCTGTGCAAACTTACCATAAACAGGATCGTCAGCATTGTAGAACTTCGCACAAACCTCATCGGATGTGATAGAAGAGTTACCGATGTAGAACTGCTGCAACTTAGTCAGGCGATAGATGGCCTTTGAAATACCTGTAATCTTGTTGGTCAATGTACCGATCTGCGCATCCTTCAGGTTGATGCGGCTGTCCTTCTTGATTCTGTTCTTCGGTGCCACCTTAGGATCAGAGTTGTAGCTTTTTACAATCATCTCCGACATGTTGGCACGTGGGTCATACTTCAGGAACTTATTCTCATAGTCGTGACGCATGCTGTTCTTCTTTGCTGCAGTCAGACTGTTTGCATCATAATCATTGAAGATGTTGGCACCAATCTTCTCATCGTGAGAACCGAGGTTGAGCACCTGGAGTTCTGTCAGCTGTCCGATGGCATCAGGTACGATTCCCTTTGCACCGAAACCGGCGATGATGAGACCGATGACACGGCCGTTGCTGTTGAGCGTTACGCCCGGCTGGTCGCCCCACATATCGAGTTCCTTGTTGAAGTTCCAGTTAGCTCCCTTGAAAGTAGCATCGCCGTAGAAGCTCCACTCCTTACCCTGGAGAGATTCCCAGATAGCCTTCAATGCCTCATAGTCCTTGATGTACTCCTTGGTCTTGGAAAGCAGGATAGGCACCTGGGCTTTATCATTGAGCTGATTATCCTCAACAATGAAAGCCTCGCCCTTTACAGGCTGGGTCTCATACTTGGTCTTCACCGCACCTGTCTTGCCGTAGGTAGTATAAGAGGTAACCTGATAAGTACCGGCAGGCAACCATACGGTAGTATCGCAGTAAGCTGTACCTGTGTCCATATACTTATCGTTCTCATTGTCAGGATTCTGATGCTCTACGCTAGACTCCTTATATTTCACCTTCAGTTCAGGGAAGGTATAGGTCTCACGGGTAAAGAGGTTGGTTACGCTGACGTCAACGAGACGGATGTTAGAGAAGAGATACTCAGTACCACCGGCACGGGTCTTCTCCCACTCCTTCACGAGATTGAACTTCACCTTACCACGCTCCACAGTCTCCACCATGAGGTTCTGTACTTCCAGACCGCCACCTACTACAGTGAATGTTTCGCCGGCAGAAGAAGCCAGCAACTCCTCGTCTACCGCATCATAGAGATAGAAACCGATGACGGTGTAAGTACCCGAAGCGAGTTGCAGTTTTTCACTTCTCAGACCATACTCTGCATTCTCTGAATTATAAGAATTGAGCACCAGTGTCTGAGAGACAGTTGTACCGTTGTGCTCCATGACCACCTTGATTTTCTTGGCATCATCCAATTTCTCAAGTTTGTCAAGGGCAGCAGCACGGGTAGCTCTTGAAGAAACCTTCTTGCTGAGCTTGAACTGCACATATCCGTATGTGCCGTCCCAGCCTTCGGTTTCATCATCCGAGCAACTTGTTGCTGCAAAGGTCAGGAGAGAGACCAAGAGCAACAAGAGTGCCTTTGAAAATATTTTCATTCTGTTCATTACTTTCTAATTTTTCTGATAGAAGTATGTTTCTTACTTTTATTATAGGTAGGCTCTACTACGAGAACCTTCACCACCTTGCCATTGTCCTGGAAAGCCATGAACACCGGAGCTGTCTCTGGGAGTCGGAAAGAGAATATCCAGTTATTATTCTCATCCATGTTTGGCTCTGGAACGATTTTCTGACCATCGCTGCCTATCATATAGAGATAACCCGTTTCCATCATAGTAGTAGGATCCCAATTCTTGATGTTAGGATTTACAGTAAGCGAAGAACCTACTTCTGCCGAAGCAACATAGATTTCATCACCATTATAATTGAGGAAACTTGATGCTACTTCTTTATACATACCGTTTACATCCTTTGTACACGCTACGTCCAGGTAGTTCATGAGCTTGATGATAGGTGCAGCCGACTCATCGCCAGCCTCTGCCTTATTCTCCTTCTGTTCAAGTTCAAGGAGGAAGTAGCGATCGTAGTCGGTCTTTACTTCTGTGAAGTTGTTGTCCAACATATCGTCAAGACCATTCTCCAGGCTCTCGTATACAGCCTTAGGTAAAGCATAAGCAACAAACTTGCGGCTTCCGCTTGTCAATGGAGCAACAGTAAGCTTCATATTGCCCTTCTCGCCCTTAAGCTGAACAGCACCTGTCTGGTCTTCCTTCAAGCCCTTATCATCTTTCTCGAACACCACAAGCTGGATGTCGTCGTTAAGTACCTTGATTGGGAAAGGAAGATAGTCGTGATAGGTAAAGTCGTTTGACGACTCGCCTGTAAGATTTGAGCTGTTCTGTGTGAACAACTTGCCGTCCAACGACACGGTCCATACAGCCCATGGCGTTTTTGTAGGATGTTCGATATTGATATCATCAGAAGCCATACCATTATAATATACAGGGATTGTAACCTCTGCCTTGCCATCCTGCGAAGCAAATGTGATGCTCTCGCCCTCGCTCTTGTCAATGGCATACTTGGCGTTCTTTACACCTTCCTTGAACATTACGCCACCAGCAACCTGCTTGTTAGGAACACCTACCATGAAGCCGCCCTCAAGCTCTACCCACTCTGGGGTGTTGGTTACGGCGAAACGAAAGTTTGACTCAACATAGAACTTGCTGTACTTGTTGTAGCCTGCCTCAATACCAGTCTCGGTAATGTCGATAGGATCGGCATCAGGGCTTGTGCGCACATACACCTTCAACTCATAACCCGCTGCAGAACGATGAATCTCTGCGATGGTCACTTCCTGACCACCCATCTTCAAGTTCAACTGAGCAACACTCAAATCCTTGCTGGCATCATCATCTGTAAGAGTAACCTTAACTGTCTGCTTACCTGCAGTACCATTGATTACAAAACCTTTCTCTGCATCATTCTGGGCAATCTTACACCAGATTTTGTTAGAAGAGAGACTCCAGCTCTCATTCGCATCAAATGTAAACTCCTTCACATCACCGGCAGCTCCGGCAATGGTCTGCACCTGTGGAAACACAGGAGTAACGGCATCGTCGTCACTCGAACAAGCCGAGAACATGCACACAGACACGAGTGCCACAAGTGCGAGCCAATATTTTGAAATTAACTTATTCATATTGTTCTTTTGTTATTTTTAATTGAATATATCTGCATTTGTAAACCGAAGGCTTAGTATCCCTGTTCCTTCAATTTTTCTGCCTCTGCATCGCTGATCCATTCATACATGGTGATGAAGGTTCCTACGTTGCCGAAGGTTGAACCATCCTTGTTGTCAACACTCATGGTGACATACTGCAATACATAGTTCTGGCAGGTGTTATAATAAGAGGTATAGAGAGAAGGCTGGCTGATGCGCAACTTGCCGTCTCCATAGATGGTACCGAACGCCTCACCGGTTTCACCGGCTATCTGGTCGTCCATCTCTACCTTTGGCTCAAGAACGTTCTTGGTGCTGAACTTCAACTTCAGGTTGTAGCCCTTATAGTAAACATCCTTCAGCAGAACGGTATTCTCCTCGCCTTCCACTACCTCAGTCTTGATCAGACGGTTGGTTACGTTGTTCAGATACTGGCTGTAGAAGGTAGATGTTACCATGCACCAGCCAGAGAAGTTGTGGATATCGAAAGGACAAGACTTCTGCATTACCACGTGGGCATAGTCCTTATAGAGATCTGTCCAATTATACTTCTCCGGAATCACCAGTTTCAGGGTGAAGCCGAGCGAGTCGGTCTTGCCGATGTTATCATAGATACCCTGAACCTTCACATTTCCTACCATCTCGCCCGCCTTGATTGTAACGGTGTTGTTGAGGATGCGGTAATGCTGCCCCTCGATGGCATTGCTCTGCTTGTCTACTACCTCTACACCGAAGGTGCGGTCGTAGTCAGCTTTTTCGGTTGCTGATACAGGCACATTGAATACCTCGTTGCTTTCCTGTACAGCATACTGATAGAGCGTATCAGAGAACATGATATGACTTGGACCAGCATAAGTGGTATAATCCTGTGAACAGCTCACAAGAGCGATGAGTGCAGCTACGGCTGCCAAACATCCCATCATTATTTTCTTCATGATCGTCTCCTTATTTTATTTGTTACTTTCATTAGGCTGAATCTCAGAACCTGGTGCCTCGAGCTCATGCTGAGGAATTGGCCAGACAAAGAGAGGGTCATCCTTTTCAACCTTCAGACTGCTCTGTACGAAGTTGGCAGCAGGCTGGTCGGCAGCCTTACGCTCAAATCCCTTGTGCCAGCGCTTGAGGTCGTTCAGACGGAAGCCTTCCATATAGAGTTCCTTCACGCGCTCTGCCTCGATAATCTTCATGGCGCTACTCTCGTCGCTCATTGATGTGTTACCACCGTAAGATGAGTAACGGGCTGTGCGGAGGGTAGAGATATCCTTACCTGCCTTGCTGAATTCCTTCTTCATCGCATAAGCCTCAGCACGTATCAGATACTGCTCAGACAGACGGAACACTATTGGCTGGTGAACATGCAGGATATTGTTGTTCAGGAATTCGGCATCGCCGAAATACTTGCTCAGCAAAGGCCACTGCAAACCGTGCTCATAACCTGTTACACGGGTTGTGAAGATGGCTGCAGCACGGAGGTCATTGCTGTCGAATGAGTTGATGACCCATGTCTCAGGCACATAGTCGGGACGGTAACTTACATAGTTGTAGTTATCAAAGATGGTTCCCAGTGCACCACCATAGCTGTTCACAGTAAAGCCAACCTTCCAGATTCCTTCTGTAGATTTACCTGCTGTCCATTGATACTGATAATAACTGGTGTTGCCTATCTTCTGTGTGCAACTTGCCAGCACGTAATACTTACTATTGATTACCTTAGATGCATACTTGATGGCATCATCCCAGCGATGCATATATAAGGATACGCGCGCACGCAAGGCATGACAGGCATACTCATTGAAGTAAATCTCGTCATAGAGAGTACCTTTGAAGTCTTCGTCTACCTTCAGATATTCGGCAGCCTTGTCAAGGTCTCTCAATACGAAATCGTATGATTCCTTCAGACTGGCTCTCTTCTGTGGCTCATTGCCGTAATAGTGCTCTGTGAGTACAACGCCGAGTTCCTTCTCTGCCTGCTCATCGCTATCGTAAGCCTTGCAGAAACACTTGATCAACTCAGAGTAAGCCAGTGCACGAGCGAAATAAGCCTCGCCCTGATACTGCTCCAACTTGTCGAGTTCCTTATCACTGTTGGTGTTTGCCTTTACCTTATCTACATTATCGAGCAGGAAGTTGGCATTGTTGATAACACCATAAAGCGCACCATATACCGACTCGATGTCGGTGTTGGTAGCCTTGATATCTTTCCAACGGTAGATATCGCCATAGGCATTAGAGTAGCCCTTCACGCAGTACACGAAGTCTGCCTGCAAATCTGGCAGGATAGTCAGATTGCCCGAATAGAGGGCGCTGCTCTTGAAACTGTCGTAGATACCATACACCAGCTTGTCCATGTCGTCCACCGTGTTGATAGCCTGATCCATGCGGATAGAATCCTCAGGATACTTATCAAGACAGGAAGACATCGAGAGGGCTAGGATTCCCGACAGGATGTATGTCTTTATATTTTTGATATTCATTTCTTTTTCTCCTTTCTTGGTTAGAATTGCAATTCAACACCCAGAGTAAACTGGCGTGATGCCGGATACTGGGCCTGGTAAATATTGGATGAAACCTCAGGATCCAGACCGTTGAAACCGGTTACGGTGAAGAGGTTCTGTGCCTGACCGTAGATTCTGACCATAGAGAAGAAGTTGGTCTTGCGCAACAAGCTCTGTGGCAATGAATAGGACAGACTGAGATTCTTCAGACGGAGGAACGATGCATTCTCCAAGAAGCGGTCGTCGAGCTGGGTTACCTCGCCCCAACGTGGGATGTCGGTAATATCGCCTGGCTGCTTCCAGCGGTCGTACAACAGACGGTTTGACTGGTTGTAAGCAGTACCGAAGGTTACACCGCTCTCCTCGAAGTAACGGTCGTTGTTAATCACGTAGCGTGTACCGATCCAGCTGAACTGGGCAGAAAGCTGCAAGCCCTTCCATCGGAAGCTTGTACCGAAACCGCCCATCCAAGGTGCATCATAGGTCTTGCCTGTCATCACCTTGTCGCTCTCGCGGAACTCGTTGGTTACGTTGCCGTCCTTGTCATACCAGAGCTGCTCACCATTTGCTGGGTTCACACCGGCATAACGGTTCAGGAAGAACTCACTTACTGAGTGACCTACTACATACTTCAAACCGGTGGTTGAGTTTACATACTCGGTTACACCGTTATAGAGTTCCTTCAATCGGTTCTGGTTGTAAGATACGTTGGCACTTACATTCCAGGTGAAGTCGCGTGTGCGGATTACATCACCGTCAGCACTCAGTTCGATACCCTTGTTAGCCATCACACCTACGTTCTTCCAGCGATAACCCTCGCCGGTTACGGTGTAAGACTCAGGCACGCGCATCAGCATATTGGAGGTACGCTTGTAGTAAGCCTCGAAGCTGAAGTTGATTCTGTCGAGGAAGCCCAAACGGAGGGCGAAGTTGTTTGCCCATGTTGACTCCCAACCCAATTCCTCATTACCACTCTGTGATGGATAGAAACCGGCAGTATTATCGTAGTTGGCACCACCCGATACCAGAGCCAGGTGATAATAGTTAGGAATCTCAGAGTTACCCGATGTACCGGTACTTACGGCAATCTGGGCTGTGCTGAGCCACTTCATATCCTTCAGCCAGTCGGTTGACTTCACGTTGTACATGAAACCGAGTGACCAGAATGTACCCCAGCGATGATCCTTACCGAAACGTGAAGAAGCATCGGTACGCAGAGAGAAGTCGGCATAGTAGAGCTCCTTATAGTTATACTCGCCACGCATGAAGAATGACAGGTAAGAGTAGTCAGATGATGAATCTGCCCAGCGGCTGGCACGTGTACCTGATGATACGTTGGTCAGGAGATCGCTGGTTTGACCCTTGGAATATACCTGGAAACCCTCTGAGTGGAAATTCACAGCCTCCTGACCCAGCATCACGTTGAACGAATGGATATCGTTCAGGGTGAAACGGTAGTTAGCCGTAGTGGTCTCTGTCAGGTTGATGGCGTCGCTGCTCTGGCGTGCCGCAGTACCCTGTCCGTGATTTGAAGAGAGACTTGGGAACGACTGGAGGAACGCTGTAGAATGGGTGAAATCGGCACCAAACTGAGTACGTATAGTCAGATTCTCTATCGGATAGATTTCAGCATACATGGTAGAGAGTACCTTATATTTCTTGTTCTTGATAGGATTCAAGCCCATGTAAACAATAGGGTTCTCGCTGGTTCCAGCCCAGTTGCCTGCTGAAAGTGAAGCCAGACTGCCATCCTTTGCGTATGGATTCCAGTAAGGCAGCATGAATCGGCATGCTGAGATAGGAGTAACGGTAGTATAGCTGCCGTCGTCAGCCTGCTGAGCCTCCTCATAGGCAGCCATGGTGTTGGTACCTACCTTCAACCACTTGCCAGCCTTTACATCAGCATTGGTGCGGATGTTGTAACGGCGGAAGGTTGAATTCTGTGCGATACCGTCCTGATCGTAGAAGCCACCAGAAACATAGTAGTTCAAGCGGTCGGTAGCACGGTTGATAGAGAGTTCGTAGCTCTGCAGCGGAGCGCGGTCGTTGAACACCTCGTCCAGCCAGTTTACGTTTACTCTTGAAAGGAGATTGTAATCCTTACCTGTATCCAGACCTACTTCTTTCTCAAACTGGATACGCTCATCAGTATTCATCATTTTCCAGTTGGTCTGTGCCAACTCAGAGAAACCATACTGTGCACGGAGCGTAATCTTCGCCTTGTCCATTGCCAAGCCTCGCTTGGAAGTGATGACAACCACACCATTGGCAGCACGTGCACCATAGATAGAGGTAGAAGAGGCATCTTTCAATACAGAGATACTTTCGATGTCGTTAGGACTCAAAGTATTGAAATCAGAACTTGAGATTGGCACGCCGTCGAGGATAAAGAGTGGCGACTTGCCGGAGTTGATAGAGTTGGTACCACGGATTTGGAAGGTAGCCGCCTTGCTAGGTTCACCTGAAGAAGAGATGACCTGCAAACCAGTACTCTGTCCCTGCAAAGCTTGGTCGAAGCTTGCCGCTGGCACATTTTCTATCTTTTCAGACTTTACGGCAGACACGGAACCCGCAATGGTTCCCTTCTTTCTCACACCATACGCCACCACAACCACTTCGTCCATCATCTTGGAATCCGAAGCAAGGGTGATGTTGAGCGTATTTGTCTGCGCTTTCACAACGTGCTTCTGCGTAACGCAGCCCACATAAGAGTAGACAAGCGTAGCCTTCGAAGCACCCTTAATTTCGATGGTATAGTTACCGTCAATATCGGTCACTACGCCATTTGATGTTCCCTCTTGCATAATGGTCACACCAATCATCGGTTCGTTGTCATCAGCAGACACGACTGTACCCTTGACGCTGAAACTCTGCGCCAAGACCGATTGGATAGACAACAATACAAGTGAGACAAGTAAAAGAGTTAATCTTCTCATCCTTGTTTGTTTCAAGTTTATTAATTAATAATTATTATTTTTTTCTCATTTTTTTCTCGTTTGGTAAAAGCCGAAAGCACTCAGGGCGACTCTTCGCCCCTCCATTTATACATTCTTTCACTAA
>CAVHWE010000040.1:0-15127 GCA_963639495.1 bacterium
AATCATTCCTGCAATGGTTTAAGAAGAAGTTCAGAAAATAAAGAGAAAACAAAGGTCACTCAGTTCTTACCGAGTGGCCTTTTTAAAAATACTCATTATTATTGATTATGAGCCAACATTTTTATCCAAAAATACTTAATTTTATCCAAACAACCCAAACTACTTTTAGTTAACAAAATATTTATAACATCGAAATATCAATCTAACATCTCAAAGAAACGCATCTTTTAAAAAATGTAAAGACCGCTTCATTTCTTAAAATATGTTTAAGAAAAACCGAAAACACCCTTCACCACCCTTCACCTATAATAAATTGATTTACAGAATGTTAAATAAAATGGTGAAGGGTGAAGGTTTGAAAACTCTATTTTATATATGTACGCGTGGGTAAAGGGAAAAAGGGTAAAATCAAAAAAGTACCCTAGGGTCAAAAATCGAAAAAGCCCTAAAAAGAATATAATATAAAGATTTAAAATATACCCTTCACCCTTCACCTCGTCACCCCAACACAGCTTCCAAGCCTTCTTTATCGAAGATATTTTCTTATCCTTCGGAGATATTCAGCTATCTTTCGGAGATATTTTTCTATCTTTCGGAGTAAATTTCTTATCTTTCGGAGATATATTTCAGAATGATTTCATGGATTTTTCCGCACTTTTTTTCCCGAATCCACGCAAATCGCACAAATCGCATAGGTAGGAAACGGAAATGTTGTATCTTTGCAACGTCAATCAGAAGTAACGCTGAAATGCTGGATTCCAGAAAAAAACGACATAAAAATTTGGAAGTTAGAATTATTCAGCGTAATTTTGCAGATACAATAAAACAAGAAACTATATGGAAATATTAATAGGACTTTTAATATGATGAACAACAAAAGAAAAATGAAGAAATATATCTGGCTGATGGCTTGCCTGGTGGCATTCTCTCCACTAAGCGCCAACGCCGCTAAGAAACAGAAGAAAGCAAAGAAGGCACAAACCGAACTTTGGCCTGATGGCACCAAGATGGATGCCTGGTTCAGCAACGCCCAGAAGGTGAACGTAGATACCCTCGGCAAGAAATACGTCCTCACCGACTATGGCGTAAAAACGGATAGCACCCTGATTCAGACCAAGGCTATCCAGGCTGTCATCGACCGTGCTGCCCAAGATGGCGGCGGCGTTATCGTGGTGCCTGCCGGAACCTATCAGAGCGGTGCCCTCTTCTTCAAACCGAAAACCCACCTGTATCTGGAAGAAGGCGGAAAACTGAAAGGCAGCGACCGCATCGCCAACTTCCCTGTAGTAGAAACCCGCATCGAAGGCGAGACCTGCAAATACTTCTCGGCCTTCATCAATGCCGATAAATGTAACGGCTTTACTATCGCCGGTCCGGGTACCATCGATGGAAATGGTTATCACTACTGGGAAGAGTTCTGGATTCGCCGCACCTGGAATCGCCAGTGCACCAACAAGGATGCACAGCGCCCTCGCCTCGTCTATATCAGCAACTCCAGCAACGTAACCTTGCAGGATGTGCATATTCAGAACAGTCCGTTCTGGACCAATCACATCTACCGTTGCGACCACGTCCGCTTCCTGGGGTGTACCATCTTCGCCCCTACTTCCGGCATGAAGGCACCAAGTAGCGATGCCATCGATATCGATGTTTGTCACGATGTGCTGGTGGATGGCTGCTACATGAGCGTAAACGATGATGCCATCGCCATCAAGGGCGGTAAGGGGACCTGGGCTGACCAGGCACCGGAGAATGGTCCGGTATATAATGTGCTCATCCAGAACTGCACCTATGGTAGAGTGCACGGATGCTTAACCCTCGGCAGCGAAAGCGTAAAAGACCGCAACATCGTATTGCGCAATATCAAGGTGGGCAATGTGCAGCGCGTGCTCTGGTTGAAGATGCGCCCAGATACACCTCAGCATTACGAGTACGTAATGGTAGATAACATCCAGGGCAAGACCGGCAGTTTCCTCGTCATCCGTCCATGGACCCAGTTCTTCAAGCCAAGCGACCGCAAGGATATGCCGTTGAGCCAGTGCAACAACATCACGATGAAGAACATCCAGATGGATTGCGACAACTTCTTCGATGTGGGCAAGAGCGAGAAATACCGCCTGGTAGATTTCACCTTTGAGAACATCAACTGTACCGACAAGAAGATGGCATTCGATGCCAGCCTCATCGAGAACACCGTGGCGAAGAAAGTGAATATCATCCCTAGAGAAAAGAGCAACGGATTGAAGACCACAGGCGATGCCGATGGGTTGAAATAAGATTTTTATCTTTATCTAAAGAGCCTTATTACATAAAATAAGGCTCTTTTTTTCTTTTTATCTCTTAAAATTAGGCATTTCCAATTATTTTGCTTAATTTTGCCTTCGAATTAGAGTTGAAGAGCAAACTTTATCAAGCATAGCTAGGCGCAAGCCCAACTCAATATTCAAAATTCAACATTCAACATTCGATAACAATGATAGATATAAAAGGTATAACCAAGAGCTTCGGCTCCCTGCAGGTGCTTAAGGGCATCGACCTGCATATTGACAAAGGCGAGGTGGTTAGTATCGTCGGTCCTAGTGGTGCCGGCAAGACCACACTTCTCCAGATTATCGGTACCCTCGACAAGCCTGATAGTGGCAGCATCATGGTTGATGGCGTGGATGTACGCAGCCTCAGCACCAAGAAACTGAGCGATTTCCGCAACCAGCATCTCGGCTTCGTCTTCCAGTTCCATCAGCTTCTCCCAGAGTTCACCGCCCTGGAGAACATTATGATTCCTGCCTTTATCGCAGGCAAGGGCAGAAAGGAAGCCAAAGAGCGTGCTGAGGAGTTACTGGCATTCATGGGCTTAAGTGATAGAGCCAGCCACAAACCTGCCGAGTTATCCGGTGGTGAGAAACAGCGTGTAGCCGTGGCGAGAGCCTTGGTCAATAATCCTGCCGTCATCCTTGCCGATGAGCCATCCGGTAGTCTCGATACCAAGAACAAGGCTGAGCTTCACCAGCTCTTCTTCGACCTCAGAGACAAGTTCGGTCAGACTTTCGTCATCGTAACTCACGATGAGGGTCTTGCATCCATCACCGATCGCACCATCCATCTCAAGGATGGAATGATTGAGAAAACGGTAGAGGCAGGAGCTGCTGATAGACAGGAAGAAACTGCTGATAACAATGAAGAAGTTTCTGCAGAAGAACCAGAGTCTTCCACAGATTGTATCTAAAGTCTCAAAGGACAAAAACAGTCTCCTATCAGCCCCTCACGCCCTGAAAGGGCAAAAGCTCCTAGCCCAGGGCAACACCCTGGGTTATAGTATGATTACCCCAAACGCCCTGTAAGGGCAAAAGCTTCTTATATTCTTGAAAATAATATTATATGGCAAAAAAGATAAAACTCGGCGATTACAATCGCCTCCGCATCGTAAAGAAAGTAGATTTCGGTCTGTATCTCGATGGTGGTGACGAGGGAGAAATTCTCCTTCCATCCCGCTACGTACCAGAGAATGTTGGCATCGGTGACGAGCTGGATGTCTTCATCTATCTCGACCAGGAAGAGCGAATCATCGCAACCACCGAAACCCCATTGGCAAAAGTGGGCGACTTCGCCTATCTCGAAGTGAAATGGGTCAACGAATACGGAGCCTTCCTGGGATGGGGACTGATGAAGGACATCTTCTGCCCATTCCGCGAGCAGAAGAAGCGTATGGTGCTCGGCAACTCCTACATCGTGCATATCCACATCGACGAGGAGAGCTATCGCATCGTTGCCTCTGCCAAGATTGAGCGTTATCTCAACGAAGACCATCCTCACTACAAACATGGTGACGAGGTGGATCTCCTCATCTGGCAGAAGACAGACCTCGGCTTCAAGGTTATCATCGACAACCAGTATCCGGGTCTCCTCTACCAGGACCAAATCTTCCAGTACATCCACACGGGTGACAAGATGAAAGGCTACATCGGAAGAGTCCGTCCTGACGGAAAGATAGATGTCACCCTGCAGAAGACCGGCATCCAGCAGACTGCCGATTTCGCCGAAACCCTCTACCAGTATCTTCTAGACAACGACGGTGAGTGCAACCTTGGAGACAAGAGCGAGGCCGACGACATCTACGAGCGTTTCCACGTGAGCAAGAAGGTTTACAAGCGTGCCGTGGGCGACCTCTACAAGAAGCGCCTCATCACCGTAAGCCCAATGAGCATCCGATTAGCGGAATAAAGAATTTCAGAACTATATATATAATAAGGTGGACATTGCTATTTCTAAAAAGCATTGTCCACCTTTTATATTTAGAGAGAGAAATAAGCTAATTGAATTATTCATACGCTTATGTTTCAAATCAGGGGCAAAGATACCACTGTTTTGTATTACTTTATAGACTGATATGTTAAAACAAGCAGAACATAAAAAATAGTTTATGGATTGTTTGGTTATTAAAAGAGTTTTATGTATCTTTGCATCGTAATCAGTTAACATGATATACTACAATTAAAAATTCAACAAATGAATGAAGAAGAGTTAGAAAAGCAGATTAGAATAAAGAAAAAACTGCTTAGTGATTACATCAGATTGAGAGATGCATACAACATTGATGACGAAACTTATTGGAAGTTTACAGACAGCGTTTTAGACCAGCTTTCAAATCTGATTAAGAAAAGAAAAAAGAATTAAAAATCCCATCCTTCGGGATTCGGGAGAGGATTAAAAACAAGATAAGATATGAATAATAACACAGATTTACTTAAAGAATACGCTTCTCTTGCAGGCAAGGAAGACGAAAAGAGCGAAACTCGAAAAACTGAGATTTTAAACTACATCAAATTACATGCTGATGATAGTGACAGAGAGGAGGCTAAGGCTTTCATAAATCAAAAGATGGAACAGCTTCAGAGTGAAGTTCTAACATTGCGTGACCAACTTGCAGAGGATGATTACAAGTTGCTGCCACTTAGATACATCGCACAGAAATACTTCGGCAAAAGTGCTGCATGGCTCTCTCAGCGTCTCAATGGCTCAGAGGTTCGTGGTCATGTTTACACGCTCAATGCAGAGCAGAAAAGCATTTTCAATCGTGCCGTTCAGGAGATAGGACAACGCATCAGCTCTTTGCAGTTGGCATAGGGTTAACTTTATCACACAAACGTCCCCGACACGATTCCGTGCTGGGGACTTCTTATGCTTTTTGTCTTGCTTCCAAGCCTCCAGATACTGATGATATTTCGTCTAAACATACGCATTTGTTGCAAATCAGGGGCAAAGATACCACTTTTTTGTCGCAAATCAGGGGCAACTGCGTTAAAGTTTGTTGCAAATCAGGGGCAAGAAACACACAATACATGAATCCAAAATTCATGCAATCTATACCCATCCCGTTTCTGCTATCTTAACTGACTTACTGCAGCCTGATAAACCCGCGCATTCACGAAGTTTTGGAAATCAGGGTTATTGAAGTATGTCTGCACAAACTCTGTTTTCTCCTCCAACATGGCAGCTACGATAGCAACCATATCATCATTGAAGGTGATCTGCGCCACCTGCCTATCCCCATTCTTTACAGCATTGACAAAATCCACGCTGCTAGCAATACGCTTAGGTAACTCATTAATTTGCCTTTGTACTTCATCACGATTCTTCCAGTCAATGTTTCCAAAAAGCTCATTAAAGTCCTTGACAATATTCGACAAGGCTTCCATTTCTGGCTGAGGCATCCCCATACCCAGCCCAACAGGAACAGGTTTCACCTCTGCATTCTCATTCTCCAACACCAGTTGACGCTCCTCTTCCTTAACCATACGATATTTATCGAAATCCACATTGTCAAGCAGCCCATCTGTACAATCATCTATCTTCAACTTCGGCAACTTCTTCACCAATAGCGAATAGAATACATATTGTTTCTCCCAATCTGGACTTTCGAACGGCATTATCGCCGAGAAGTAAGGATAACAACGGCAGAAATTCTTGATGGCACTCTTACAATCGATTTGTTCATCTTCTTCCAGTTCTTCCTTAAATCTCCTAGTCACACCATCCAAAATGGCATCTATATTTGGACGGTCTTCATCCGAGCCCGACAGCTTGAGTTCTACAACCTTATCTATGTCATCTTGCACATAGAAATTGTATCCCTCTATCTTTTCCGTCAAGTCATTTAACTTGTTCACATCCGACTCGCCCACCAAGACCGTTGTCTTGTAATACTCTTGGAAAGACTGCTTGATAACTTCAGGATCATTAGCAAAATCGAGCACAAAGGTATCTTGTTTCTTGGGATGACAACGATTCAAACGTGATAAAGTTTGCACAGCTTTCACACTCGACAACTGTTTATCCACATACATTGTATGCAACAATGGTTGGTCATATCCCGTCTGATATTTATTCGCCACGACCAAGATTCGATAAGGTTCTTCCTCCATTCTCGACTCTATTTCAGCAGAAGGAAATCCATTCAGACTTGACTCCGTCACTAATTTTCCGTCGATGACTTTATCAGTGAAAGCAACGATAGCACGATAAGGACTATTTCGTTCTTCCAACATTCGGGTGATAACCTTATAAAACTCGATAGCTCGCTCGATAGATGAAGTAACCAACATTGCACGAGCCTTGCCACCTATCTTCATATACACCTTTTTGCAGAAATGCTCTACTATAATTTCGGCTTTTTTCTCGATAGTCTCAGGTTGAGCCTCCACATAGGCACGAAGTTTACCTTGCGCCTTTTTCTTGTCATAGCGAGGATCATCTTTCGTTGCTTTCAATATACGATAGTACGACTTGTAAGGCGTATAATACTTCAGCACATCCAAGATAAAACCTTCTTCGATAGCTTGCTTCATTGTATATTCATGAAAAGGCTTAAACGTAACTTCGCCATTTGCATCATATGATTTTTCACCAAACATTTCCAAGGTTTTATTCTTTGGCGTAGCTGTAAAAGCATAATAATCAGCATTCTTCGCCAACTTACGCCCTTTTAGTATTTTATGAATTTTGTCTTCCGTATCCTCTTCCTCAGGCTCCCATTCTACCCCTGGACCATTTTCCGCAGCCATCATATAGCCAGTATCTTCAGGCAAAACATATGGCTTAGGAACCGCATTGCCAGACAAGCCTGTAGCTAAGTTTGCCGACATCGCTCCGTTCTGACTGCTATGAGCCTCATCAATGATAATAGCGAAACGCTTGTCTTTGAGCGAACAACCAATCTCATCAAGAATGAAGCTAAACTTATTGATAGTAGAGACGATTATCTTCTTGCCACCTTGCAAGAGCTGTCGCAAAGTATCCGATTTATCAGCCCATCCCACCACATTACTCAACCTTTGGAAAGCATTAATATTATCTCTCATCTGCTTGTCTAAGTTGACACGGTCAGTGACAACTATGACTGAATCGAAAAAAGGTTCTTGCTTCTGAAGAAGAGTAACGAGTTGATAGGCAAGCCAAGTAATCGAATTTGACTTACCACTACCAGCACTATGCTGAATCAAATATCTGCGACCTATGGCATGCGTCTTGGTATGCGCAACTAAGGAACGTACGACATCCAACTGATGATAGCGTGGCCAAATTACCACTTCCTTGGTCTTCATCTGCTTGGACGCCTTGTCCTTTTCCTTAGAAACGATTACTTGCGCAAAGTTCTCGATAATATTGCTGAGCGTAGCCTTAGTAAAGACATCTTTCCAAAGATAGGAGGTCATCGTATCTTTCTCAACAATAGGATTACCAGCACCTCCATTCACACCACGGTTGAATGGTAAGAACCAAGAGTCCTTTCCCGCCAAAGCGGTACACATCCATACCTGCTGGTCATCCACGGCAAAGTGGACGGCACAGCGTTTCTTCTGTAAGAGCAAATCCTTAGAATCACGTTCCGTCTGGTATTGCTTGATGGCATTCTCGTAGGTTTGTCCAGTATAGTTGTTCTTCAGTTCGAAGGTAGCAAGTGGAAGACCGTTGATGAATACAACAAAGTCTATCTCGTTGGTGTTTTGGGTAGAATACATCACCTGTCGGATGACACCGAAGATATTTTGCTTGTAAGCAGCCTTGGCACTCGGATTGAGTTGCGAAGGAATCGGGTAATAGAGGTCGAAGGTATTGCCATTAAACTTATATCCTTTGCGAAGCACATCCACGACTCCCCGCTTGCCAATTTCCCCAGACAAGCGAGTAAAGAATTTCAGTCGCTCGGAGGGCGAGGCAAAGCACATGGACTCCTTCACCTTGTCGGGTTGGGTAGCCGTGACAAAGCGTTCCACCCAACTTTCCACCAAGGCAAAAGTTATATTATAATCGTGAGGAGTAGCTTGCTCATAGCCATTCTTATCTCGCAACCAATCCACGATAATCTTTTCAAGACCTGTTTCTGATGTATCCATAACTATAACCTAATTATTCTTTATATACAATACAACACCAATGACTCCTACTATTAATAGCAAAAATATTGTTGCACCGTTAGCCGCTTCAATATTTCCAGTATTATGGTATGCAAATAAATTGCCAAAGAATCCTAATACAATATAAAGGACAACAACTATTGCTATAATACCTAATACTATTGCAAAACAACCAGAATTATTATTTTCATTACTCATACTAAGACACTTTAATTTGACCTGTAACAACATCGCTTATTAAGCGTTGCTTATATTCCTTGACACACTCGATTTCTTTGTTCAACTTCTCTATCAGAGAATCTATCTTTGCCGTTCGCTCAGTGATGTAAGAGACGATGGCGTGCTGTTCCTCTATTGGTGGAACAGGAAGTAATTGCTTCTTCAATTCTTTGAAAGAAAGAGTCAATCGAATGCCTGACCCCATTCCATGAAACAGTTTCATACTATCCATAGCCTTAAACAACAAAGTATAATAATTATAGTTTACGTTCTTTCTTGGACGACAAACGACATAAGCAGAAGTTATGATACCATCAGCAGGAGCACAAGCTACACGTTGAGAAACAAAGTCGTAGTTCAAGTTCAACCCATTTATCAAGACATCCCCTTCCTTGATAAGCGAATATCTCACATATACATCCCGATATTCTTCTGGGGCACCAACTTCATTTTTTGGAACCAACTCTCCATAATTAAACTTAAAAGCATGTTTTACAGTAAAGTCTTTATTAACTTGAACATCTCCTGTAAATTGCGTTGATAATCGTTTTTCTTCCCAATGCTCAGGAATCTCTGGCAACCAAGGGATATTGGTAGGCTTGAACTTCACATTTGGATTGAGACCACGAGTTACAGCATCAGTAATGACACGCTGCTTCATTTCTTGAAGAAGCGTGATTTCCTTTTCCTTGTTCGAAATGAACGTATCGAGTTTTGAACACTTGGTATCGAGGTAAGAGACGATGGCGTGCTGCTCTTCCATTGGTGGAATAGGAACTGCTTTCTTGGCCAATAAAGGATAGTTAATGTTCTGTCCTTCTCGAATACCAGTAACACAAGTTTGCAAAAGCTGAATGTAATCGTGACTTTTGAACATATACTTAAAATAAGGAGCCATATCTGATTCTTTTGGCTGTAATACTGTATATGCAGCACTTATGATTCCTTGATAATAAGCATATTCAATTCCTCCTTGAAAAGAACGCAGACTAATAACAAAGTCCCCAACCTTAACCAACTTCAAGCCTTCAAACCCCTTATTAACAACAACTACTCTCCCTTCATAAAGAGATTGCGGAATTACACCTCGTGACTGAGTTGCACACAAAGGTTCTTCATTAGGATGATTCTTTTCCGAACGTTCCTTAAACGCATATTTCATCTTTAGCAGTTCCCAATGGCTCGGAATTTCCCCAAGCCATTGCACTCCACTATCCTTATATTCACTATACCTTTCCATACGCCTTACTTCATGATTTCGTCCCACAATCCTTTCGTCTCACTCTCCAACACATTGATGTCTCCCATAATCTCGTCAAGACTACGGAGCTGCACTGGCTTGTAGAAATATTTGGTGAAAGAAAGTTCATAACCAATAACAGGTTCTCCAAACTCAGCCTCAGCATCGTATGGCTTCACCTCATTCTCATAGAATGCTGAGATGCCACCAGGATAAAGCAAAGGAATCTGCTCCACCTCATTACGGTTCTTCGCCATAACAACCTTTCCTTTCTTCATCACGATGTTCCCTTCTTTGTCTCTCTTCGGACGAAGCACAGGAACTTGCCAATAGCCGAACTCCTCATTGCGGAATATCTTGCTTTCAGATGTTTCCTTGAAATCCATCAAAAGTTGAAGGATGCGACGGCGATCTTCCTCAGTTGTCTCACAATTTTTCTCGCCCAAGTTCTTGCGCAAAGGCGTACTGATATTACTAGCATCAATCAGTTGGACATAACCACGACGGCGTTCCTCCTTACGATTGGTCACCACCCAAACATAAGTAGAAATACCAGTGTTATAAAAGTCCTTCTCAGGCATAGCGATGATAGCTTCGAGCAAATCATTCTCAATAATGTATCGGCGCAAGTTACTCTCACCTCCCCCAGCATTGCCAGTAAATAGGGAGCTGCCATTATGCACTTCTACGATACGGGTACCAAGAGGCGTATTCTTCATACGGCTCACATTGTTTGCTAAGAAAAGCATCTGACAATCACCTATGTCTGGAATAAAACTGATTGGTTCAGAAGTAGTTGCCAAGGAGACATCAGAACAATGGACAAATCTAGGATCAACCACTTCCTTCTTATCTCCCAAGCCCCAGTTTTTCAAGTCTTCCTTCCAAGGTGTGCCGAAAGGAGGATTGGAGATACAGAAGTCGAACTTCTCACCAGCATGACCATCTTGGCTAATTGTTGAACCAAAGGCAATATACTGATGCTCACCCGAATCAAGCTTATACGTGAACTTGTTGATATTGCCAGAAATCATCAAGTCTGCCTTACAGGTGGCATAGGTATCAGCTTGCAATTCTTGACCGAAGATACTTGTCTTCACCTGCCTTCCTTGCTCCTTTGCGATACGCTCAATCTCTTCTTGAGCAATGGTAAGAATACCACCTGTACCACAAGCACCATCATAAATATGATAAGTGTTATTCGTCAACTTATCCTTGATAGGCACGACAGCAAGATCTGCCAACAGACGAACGTAGTCGCGAGGCGTAAAATGTTCACCAGCTTCTGTCACATTGTTTTCCTCATTGAATTTACGAAGCAACTCCTCAAAGATAGTTCCCATCGTATGGTTGTCAAGTCCAGGTAATCGTTCCACCATAACAGCATTTCCATTCCCATCGGTTGTCTCTTCCATCACTGGATTGACAGAAAGGTTAATGTTTCCGTCGGTAAACTTCTCTAAAAGCGATCCCAAGCGACCGACTTCTGTCAAGTTATCCACTTGCTGACGGAGTTTGAACTTGTCGATAATATCTTGCACATCTTCCGAGAAGCCATTGAAATACTCGATGACATTCATCTTGAGTCGCTGAGAATCTATCTCATTCTTCAATGTACTCATAGTAAAGGCAGATGTATTATAAAAAGGATAGCCCGTCACCTTAGTCAAGAAAGGTCCATATTCCATCAAACCGTTCTTATCGCAAAAGGCTTTCTTATCCAAAACCTGTTGCTTGGTAGGTTCCAACAACACGTCGATACGTCGAAGCACCATAAAAGGGAGGATGATTTTCTTGTAGTCACCTTTCTCAAAGGCATGTACAAGCACATCATTCGCTATGTTCCAAATGAAGGAAAAGAGGCTGTTATACTGTTTGGTTTCCATTGGTTCGTTTCTTCATTTCTTGCCAACTCCCTAAACAAGATATTTTCTTTTCAATCATAAAGCTATATCTACAAGAAACGGCGTAGGAGTTCTATCACTTGCCTTATCTTGCTTGTTGTAGGTCCTAGGAAAACCTGTATCGCCAAGAGTGCTTTGTGATAGAGCCTACGCCGCCATAGTATATATAGTATAGCACCAAGCACACCCCTCCTTACGAAAGGGCGCACTTCGTGCTGCATATATACGAATATGCATAGGCGCTCACATCTGCCTCCTTCTAAGCGATTCTTGAAATTTCCTAGGTTTCAACAAGCCAAAAGAAAACGAGTAAACGTCTTTCTCATAAAATAGTACCAATTCCCAGACTTATCAGCCAGCATCCCTTTGCCAGCCATCTCGGAAATGACGCTACAAAATTAACGAAAAGAATTGAAAATGCCAAAGAAAAGAATGACTTTCTTCACTTTAAAATACAAAAAAGCCTTTTAGCATCAGAAATACTAAAAGGCAATCCTCGTTATGAAATACCATGAAATTCTACAATCACACAATCTACAAATTCTACGTATTATCCATTTTTACGTTTATCAAGCAAAAAACTGATAAACTCATCAGAGATATTAGAGATTTCTCCTTTATCATAGATTGTCAACAAATCAATGATAATGAAGTCGTCTCAACAATTCACGAGCATCCATCGGCTTAGTCCCATTCTTCTTATGGGCTTCCAGTTCATCAAGAGCACGGTTGAGACTTTCTGCCACATAGGCTTCCTGCTCTGCCTGGCTCATATAAGTTTCCTGGTAACTATTTCCTGATTTGGAGATAGAACTGGCTAATTTTTCAGCATAGTCTTTGAGCTTAGCGACAAATTCGTCAAGCGTATATTGACCTGTAGAAATTACTCCTTCAACCATAAGTTCATAAGCTGATCATCAATATAATACGCACTTTTAGAAGTAGAAATCAGATGATATTCCAGCAGTTTCTTCACTGCACTCTGCACGCTACTTGCCGAGCGGAGACGATGCTTCTTCACAAAGCCAGAAGAGGTAATCTGACTAGCCATTCCCTCCTTAGCAACAGCATATAGTAGCTCCTTCTGCGGAAGAGTGAGACGGGAAAGAATCTCGCTAAACTTATGGTCATTATCCAATACCAAAGCATGGATGATGGCCTCTATCATCTCACAATCAGCCTCAGCCTGTGGCGCAGTCTGATTAAAAGCCTCATGCATCACCTTCTGCATATAATAGGTATTGCCACCAAAAGCCTGATACACCTGCTCTATAGCCTCCTCCTTAATCTTCTTATCAAACTTACCAAACAAGCGGATAGCAAACTCCTTGTATTTATCAAGCGGAATCACCTCCAAGTTCATCATATCAGCACTATTGTAAAAAGGATGCGCTTTCTCGGAAAACATCTTGGAGATTAGATGACGCTCGCTGCCCGAGAAGATGAAATTGGCATTACCGCACTTCTGAATATAAGTCCTGAGAATGGCTTCCATATTTTTCTCTGGATAATAACCTATCTGCTGAAACTCGTCGATGGCAACAATGCATTTTTTACCTGCCTGCTCCAAACAGGCAAATATCTCATCCAAAGTATAGAGCGGATTAGAAATATCACCCAACGAAAGATTAAACGTTGGGGTATTGGAAATCGGATCGTAACCGAAGCAGCCATTGATAGACTTCAGAGTGTTAACCACCATTCTCATCATCTTGGTTCCACGACGGGCAGCCAATTCAAATACAGCCTTTCCCAACTCGAACGCAAACTCATGGATGCTGGAAGTTCGAAGGATATCGATGGATATACAGATAAAATGGTCTTTGATGGCAGAAGAATCCATGCAAAAGTCTATCAGTTTACTCTTGCCTACTCGTCTTGCAGCCATTACCACCATATTCTCACCACCCGTTACCTTAGTGATGATTCTTTCCGCTTCCTTTTCTCTGTCGCAGAAATATTCGGGCTTGATATTACCCGTTATGATAAAAGGATTCTCCATATTGCTCACCATTTTAAAATGTTACTTTCGGCTGCAAAGATAATGCAAATGAGCGCAATGAAAGCTTGCTTTCAAATTGCCGAGTGCAACTTATCTTATACAAAGATTATTATTTATTTTGAATTATGCAAATCGCATAATGCAAATTGCATAATTCATATTGGTTAAAGATCTGTTTATTATCGTTCAACCTTTTCGATAATCTTCATTCCCTCTTCCACTGCCTGCATGTTCAGCGGAATCAAACCATGATGGCGCTCTGGCAATGACTTGTAAAGCGCCTTGTTCAAACCATCGGTGCTCACAACAGGACAAACCTTCAGCAGACCGCCCAAAACAATCATATTGAACACCTTGGAGTTTTTCATCTCGGCAGCCTTGTCCATCGCATCAATGCGATAAATGGTGATGTCCTTGCGCTGTGGAGGATTCATCACACCATAGCCATCATAAATCAGGATGCCGCCTGGCTTAATCTTCGTCTCAAACTTGTCGAGCGACGGCTGGTTGAGCACGATGGCTACATCATAATGGCTCAGGATAGGCGAAGAGATGCGACTGTCGCTCACAATGACCGTTACATTGGCTGTACCGCCACGCTGCTCTGGTCCGTAAGCAGGCATCCAGGTTACCTCCTTATCCTCCATCAGTCCTGAATAAGCCAGAATCTTTCCCATCGAGAGAACGCCCTGACCACCAAAACCGGATATAATGATTTCTGTCTTCATTGTTCTAATCTTTTGCAAATGCCAAATTCAACATTCAACATTCAACATTCAACATTACATGTTTGTTGTATCCTTCAGATCACCCTTAGGATACTGCTTAAACATGTTTTCTTCCATCCACTTGTTAGCCTCAACAGGTGAGAGCTTCCATCCGCTGTTGCAGGTAGAAACGATCTCTACCAGGCTGGAACCCTTGCCCTGCATGCTTGCCTCGAACGCCTTGCGGATAGCCTTCTTTGCCTTCTTGATGCTTGCCACGGTCTCCACACTCTGACGGGTAACATAGCAGGTGCCCTGCAGATGACTGGCAAGTTCGGTGATGTTCAGAGGATAACCATGAAGATCAGCCTCTCTACCATAAGGACAGGTAGCAGTCTTCTGACCCAACAGGGTGGTTGGTGCCATCTGTCCGCCGGTCATACCATAGATGGCATTATTGATGAAGATGATGGCGATATGCTCACCACGGTTCAGGGCGTGGATAGTTTCGCAGGTACCGATGCACGCCAAATCGCCATCGCCCTGATAAGTGAAGACAAGACGATCAGGCCACAAGCGCTTGATACCCGTAGCTACAGCAGGTGCACGGCCATGAGCAGCCTCCTGCCAGTCAATATCCAAAT